>CAMZBB010000043.1 GCA_947304405.1 uncultured Clostridia bacterium | reverse complement strand
TTCTGGCTATTCTTCAGTTCAAGGTTTTCGAATCTGCTGAGAAAGCCTAAAAACAATAAAGCCCATAGCAATAACCTTTTTATATTTTTCCCTCACTCCCTTGGGGACATCGCCAAAAGCGATGTCCCCCGTTTTCTTTTACCCGTTGTGTAAAAGAGGATCTGTCCGTTTCCGGCTGGATCACAAGTATCATTGCAAGACTTTTTTCAAACTTTTTTACAGTTTATCGACACATCTTTCCGTGAGTGTTGCTTAATCGTCAGAACGGCCCTTCATTGCTGATGGTTACGGGGCTTTTTAAGGGCAATAATGAAGCCATCAAACAAAAACAAACTCAAAACCAAAACAAACAGGAGGAACAAAAAAATGGACGGAAAATCTTTTATCTTCATCATCGCTTTCGCAGTAGCTGGAATTCTCGCACTCTTAGGAGTTTACGCAATGGCATTCGAGAACGCGCTTATCTCTTCACCTAAGGTAATGATGGATTTCATCTTCGCAGGAGTCATCGCATTTCTGGCTATTCTTCAGTTCAAGGTTTTCGAATCTGCTGAGAAAGCCTAAAAACAGAAAAGTACTTGAGCAATACTTTTTAATATAATCCCCTCCCTAAACGAAACGGCCGGTATCTACCGGTCGTTTTGTTATTGAACAGGTTTAGCTGAGCATTGGGAATATAACTTGACAATACTGGTTTATCGGGATAAACTAACAATAGGTTTATTCCGATAAACCATTTTTGTTGAGGTGATATCAATGCAAGAGTTGGTGCTATTTGAAGCAGAGAAAAGGCTTATGGAGATCATATGGCAGGAAGCGCCTGTCGAGTCCGGTAAGCTTGTAAAACTGGCGGGCGAGATAAACAATTGGAACAAGTCGACCACATATACCGTGTTGAGAAAGCTGATAGCCAAGGGCTTTGTCAAAAACGAGGATTCTGTGGTTTCAGTCCTTATTCCAAAAGAAGACGTATTGATATCCGAGAGCAATCAGATAGTTGAAGAGAGTTTTTCAGGATCTCTTCCTATGTTTGTAGCGTCATTCCTGGGCAATAAGAAAACATTGAGCGATGAGGAAGCTGATGCTTTGATCAATCTCATCAAAGCTCATACGGAGGATGATAAGAAGTGACGGATCTTTTCCTGAAAGTGCTTGAGATGTCGATTGTTGGCAGCGTAGTAGTCCTTGCTACTATCCTGTTCAGATTTCTCCTTCGCAAAAGGTCAAAGAGATTCATCATGATCCTTTGGGCAGTTGTAGCTGTAAGGCTGCTTCTTCCCATTAATATTCAATCTGTTATCAGCATATTTAATTACATTCCTTTGCATACCGATGCCATTACCACGCAGATACAGGAAGCAAGGGTGTTTGAAGAAACAAATGTCGATGCTTCAATTGACGATGCTGCTTCAGAGAAAACAAATAGTGTTGCAGCTGTTCACGAGACTTCCGGTGAACATCACGAAGTAAAAGTAACTGCCGTTCATAATGAGCATGTAAGAGCAATCCCTGATGTGAAAGTAATACTGGCAATCGTTTGGTTTATTGGTTTTGCGGCTATTGCTTTATATACCGTCATCCGTTTTGTCCTGCTTAAGATAAAGCTTAAGAATGCTTTCAGGATCGATAAAAACGTATATGAATCAGATAAGGTAAAATCTCCGTTCGTATTCGGTCTTTTTGTTCCGAAGATATATCTACCGGAAGTACTCGATAACAACGAGAGAGAATACATTCTCATGCACGAAAAGAACCATATCAGACATGGTGACTGGATAGGAAAGCTGATTGGTACGCTAATTGTTTCGGTTCACTGGTTCAATCCTTTCGTATGGATTTCATTTGCGCTTTTCGAGCAGGATATCGAAATGAGCTGCGATGAGTCGACGGTATCGAAAATGACGTCCGATCTTAAGCAGGCATATGCGATCTCAATCGTCAATTATGCAAAGATGAGCAACAACAGAAAGTACCTTGTAACTCCGCTCGGATTCAGCAATTCCAGATTCTGTAAGGTTGAAGTCACACACAGAGTAAAGAACATCATCAGTTATAAGAAGGGAACTAAGTTTACAAGTGTACTTATAGTTGCAGTACTCTTGTTTGTTGCAGCAACACTCGGACTTAATTCTAAGAATCTGTCTGCAGACGAACTGTTTACAGGTGATGTAGCCGTTCAGCGGAACGCACCATTCAATTACACTGCGAAAAGGCCTGAAATCAAGGCTTTATCCGATACAGAGAAGGTGATCTTTTTCAACCGTAACGACAAGACCATTAACGGAAAGATCAAGCTTCCAGAGGGTGACGGACCATTCAAGACTATCGTTATATGCAAAGCTATTGACAGTCAGAGTAATGCGATGGATACCGGGTATGAGAAGATGGCTGATTACTTTAACAAGAATGGGTTAGCTGTCGTTCTTTTCGATACAAATACCCCGATTGATGAATACTATTCGCCGGAACATTACGGCAACCTCACGTTTGAATATCTGCTTGATCTTTATGCGGTATTGGATGAACTGAAGTTCGTTCCTGATGTAAATGTCAAGAAAGTATATCTGTGGGGACATCATGCCGGCGGAACTGTTGCAGCTTATGCGGGATCTGACAGGCAGGATGATGTCAAAGGCGTGATCCTGGTTGAGCCTGAACTCGGCGAATATACTTTCTCTGAAGAACCGAGACTGACCGTTAATTCTTATGATTCCATGAAGGATTGCAAAGTTCCTGTCACTGTTATCTGGGGTACGCTCCTTCCGAGTACGAGACCTGCTGAGAAAGCAGTAGAAAACTTGCCGTACGGAAAAATGGTCATCTTAGACGGTAACAGTTACGGAATTACTTTCGATGATGATTACGCGAGACAAACGGCAGAAGAAACGATAAAAGCCGTAAATTCCTGGAAATAATCCTTAAAAATTCATATTGCTAAGGGGGACTATGCCTTTATGAAGAAAGCCATCACCAAAATCATGCTTGCAGTAATGCTTTTTACGACTGCCGGCTGCTCATTGATACCCGGCGGAACAAAGAAATTCCCAAAGGGCAAATACCAGTATAAGTATCAGTGGTACGCTACGATGACTCCCGAGGAGATCGTAAGTACATTAACGCTTGAACAGAAAGCCGCACAGCTTGTCCAGCCAATTCTGTATAAGACTCAGGCTGATGAGTCCAAGCCAATGGCGACGCATTGTTACGGCAGTATCTACGGCGATGAAGGAATGCTGACGGCTGAAGAATGGCGTAAGACTCTGGATCAATTCCAGAAAGAAGCGATCGAGTCAGAAGCCGGTATTCCTTACATAGTTGCTCAAGACGACGTGCACGGAGTCGGTTACTGCGTTGACGGAGTTTTCTTTCCTCATAACATAGGCCTTGGCGCTGCTAACGATGAAGAACTTGCTTACCAGGTCGGAAAGATCACTGCAGATGAATCACGTATGTGCCACATGCTTTGGAATCTTTATCCATGCGTTGCACAGTCCAATGATCCCAGGTGGGGAAGAAATTACGAGTGCTACGGTTCTGACTTGGAACAGATCAAAAAACTCAGCACTGCATATACAAAGGGTTTGATTGACGGCGGCGTGGTTGCTACTGCTAAGCATTACTTCGGCGATGGCAATGTCAAATATGAGACCGGCGAGAGATCTGATTTTGAGCGCATCATTGACCGCGGAGACGCGCAGCTCTCTGAAGCCGAGATAAAAGAGCTCCTGAAAGTTTATCAGGCGCAGATCGACGCCGGGGTTCAGGCTATCATGGTCAGCTATTCTTCGCTTAACGGGAAGAAGATGCATGAGAATGCTGAATATATCGGTAAGCTCAGAACTGAGATGGGATTCAAAGGCCTCATCATGAGCGACAGTATGGCTATTCAGAATACTTCACCCAAGACGTTTGAGGAACAGGTAATCTCCGCAATCAACTGCGGCATTGATCTTCTCATGGAAGGTCTCAAGTACGATGAAGTAAGACAAATAATCATAAAGGCTGTTCAGGAAGGAAAGATCACCGAAGCACGCATTAACGAAGCTGCCACTAGAGTAATAAAGCTCAAGAAGGATATCGGTTTATTTGATGACCCTCTCTGTGAGAAGCTGACGACAGTCCAGAAAGAACCTGGCTCGATGGAATACAGGGCAGTTGCTGAGAAACTGGTCGAAAAGAGCCTTGTTCTTCTCAAGAACGATAACAATACACTGCCTTTTAAGCAGGGAACGAAGGTTTATATAACAGGACCTAATGCCAACAACACGCGTGCACAGTGCGGCGGGTGGACAATGGGATGGAACCAGAGCCACACATCTGATATCGTTGGCGTTACAACTATCCAGGAAGCATTCGAAAGATATGCAGCAGATTACGGGATCGAAGTCATAACTGATCCTAAGGAAGCGGAAAAAGCCGATGTTGTATTGCTTTGCGTAGGTGAAAATGCATATGCGGAGTGGTATGGAGATCTTTATGATATCGATCTGCGCGGTATCGGTACGGGAATGTACAACACTCAAGCCATTGATGACGCGAGAATGCTTAAAAAGCCAATTGTCACATGTATTATCGCAGGAAGACAACTGGCGATAAGTAATTCCGATATGAGCAGCTGGGACAGCGTCGTTATGTGCTATCTTCCCGGTTCTGAAGGAAAGGGCATATCAGACGTTCTTTGCGGTTGTGCCAATTTCTCAGGCAAGCTCCCCGAGCCTTGGTATAACGCTACAAGAAAGATCGGTACTGACGATCAGCTCTTTAAGACCGGGTATGGTCTTACTTATCCTGAAGGCTTCACGCCCCGTAAGGAGCCCGCAGCGATTAAGGATATTCCCACGCCCAAAGATCCGATTGCTAATCCGATGGAGGGCACAAACTACACCAGGGGTGTATATACAAAAGACGGCAGGTATGTTAACGAATATGCGGGAATCAAGCTGCAGGTACCAACAGATTACGAATATCAGGAAGCTGAAGACGACGGCGGAGTCAATCGTGAAGCAGTTGAGTATGCCACAAGCGATAGGCAACGCGCGTTTGCAATGGCAACCAACAATGAAAGTTACTTTTCCGGAAAGAACGAATACATCAAGATAGAGTTCATCAATACGAAGAAAGCCGTGCCTGATGATCAGGATTATACTGAAGAAAAGTATATCCAAGACTTCAAAGAGTTCACGGTGACCGAATTGAAACAAATCGGACTAAAAGCTGCTTTTGGTGAACAGAGCAAAGTGACTTTAAGCGGCAAAGAATACGTTAAGATATCATTTACCGTAGACACACAGCCTGTGTATCTTTACGTAAGAAAACTGGACGATTCTCTGATGACAGTCATTACGGCCAGCAGCATTTCAGGCGCCCCTGCGGATAAGTACGAGAAAATGTTCGGCTGATATCTTAAGATCGTTTGATTTGTGATGATATAATAGACCTGTCTGGGAGAATTCACGGGCAGGTTTTGCTTTTTGTCATACATATTTGGAGAGATAAATGGCTCAGAAAAACAAACCGGGTAAGATTATCCTTATTGTCTGCCTTAGTGTAGTCGGCGGTCTTGTTTTTTTGTATTTGTGTCTTACCTTGACCGCATATTTATCATTCCGCAGAATAAAAGCTGAAGAGCGGAAGGCCACTGACACAACTGCATCTATCGAGACTGTTGACCCCACGGATT
This sequence comes from uncultured Clostridia bacterium, assembly GCA_947304405.1. Taxonomy (GTDB): domain Bacteria; phylum Bacillota; class Clostridia; order Saccharofermentanales; family Saccharofermentanaceae; genus Saccharofermentans. The sequence goes on along the minus strand of CAMZBB010000043.1, from coordinate 12,453 downwards.
ATAGCAGATACGGGAACTCGGATAAGGTGGCGTTTGTTATAAACTGCGAGAACGAGGGGCCTTACAATTGGGGAAAAGACTACTGGAAGCATACTCAATACGTGATCCATTACAACGGCGACCTTGAGATCATCAGGAAATATTCCATCAGCCCTGAGACCAAAACCGTCAAGAAGCTCAATATAATGGATTTTGAAGAGATAAGATTCCTGGTAGAAGATTACGAGATCAATGAATCACGGTATGACAAGGATTATTCGACAACCTATGACGGCTGCATGTGGGCATTTTATTCTTATGATCTTGACGGCAAAAAGACATTTATCTACAGCGGATATATTTACGGACAGACAGAACTTGAGAACATAGAGAAGATCTTAGACGGTTACGGTGAACAAAGGAAGCAAGACGATGGAAGTAATTAGCGGCCAATGGTTTATGGAGGGCGTTGACTGGAAAGATCCGGCGTGTGTTCATTCGGCCGATGAGCTTCTTAAAGTGATCAATAATGTCGGGTTTCTTCCGTTGTTTGCGAATGATGTTCCCGGATTCTCAGTTGAAAATATGACCGATCCTTCATACTGGTGGTGCGGTGATCCGGATGTCGATCCGTGGGAATGGCGTGCGCTAATTGCCAGGACGGGAGAGGTCGCTTACGGAAAGTTTTTCCATAACAAGGCCGGTTATGTCTCTAAGAAGTGGTTTCCCGAGTTCGCCAACTACAGAAGAGAAGGCTATGATTTTGATTCGCGTTATGAAGACGGCAAAGCGGGGCGCAAAGAGAAACTGATAATGGATCTGTTCTGGCCTGAAGAAGGCGAGATATGGGATGCAACTGATAAGGTGGCGCTTTATTCCAACGAGGTAAAAGAGAAGGCAGGCTTCGGTAAAGGCGGCGAAAAGGGCTTTGAAGGAACTTGCGCCAAACTTCAGATGTCATCTTACCTTACCGTGAAGGATTTCAGACCAAGGCTGAACAAGAAGGGCGAAGAATACGGATGGGCGGTTGCCATCTATACTCTTCCCGAATATCTGTGGGGATATAAGCACGTTACCAAAAACTATAAAGAAACACCGGAAGAATCATATAATAAGGTCATAAGACAGATAAAGAAACACTTTGATGCAGATGAAAAGATGATCAGAACGATCATTTGATCGTGGTTGAAAGGGGTGACGACCATGGGAAGATCAGGCAATTCAACAAAGACGGGATTCAGAATGCTTGCGCCGGTCCTGGCAGCTGTTTTCGCTGTTTTGTGTTTATCGGGATGTTCTAAAGAATTCAAGACCAATTCTGTCGTTAATCTGGCAAAGAAGAACGGGATGGACCAGATATCGATAACTGAAATGGAAAGAAGGTGGGGAGGAGGAGAATTAACTGAAACAGAATATCTTCAAACCCAAACACCCGCTTACTATGTTTCCGAAAACAGTAATGAGGCGAACAGTTTTTATGCTAAACATTTAAAGTTAGGCAGCACTGATATTCCGGGGTTGGAGGAACTGGTTATATGCGAAGGCTCCGGCGACACCTTCGGGACTATCTTGATGCGTACGGTAAGCGAGGAATCTGCAAAGAAGATCTATCAGGAATGGTCTGAATATTTTAAGGGCGACAATGATGTTTGCTATTCCGGAAGTAATAGCGGTTATGATTACACGATAGCATACGGGAAGAATCAGACAGAAACAGTCACGGAGGAAATTGGGGGTGTGTATATTAAAGGCAGAACAGTTATTGTTCTTTCTGCAAGGATCGGTGCGGGTAATGACCGCAAGATGCTTGATTCTTTCAGCAGATCATTGGGGCTGGTGCTTCCGGAGGAAGTCGGAAAATAAGGTATAATCAATATTGAGATAACCATTAATTGCGTTGAGGAGGTGAGACTATGGATCCTAATGTTTTTAAGAGAAATGAACTCCTGGCCCAAAAGACGATTGCAGGACTTAAGTCACGCAATATGGAAGGCTATTACGCAGAAAGCCGCGAAGATGCTCTGAAGATCGCGCTCGATCTGATCCCTGAAGGAAGCTCGATCTCGATGGGCGGCGGCATGAGCGTTCACGAGATCGGTCTGTCTAAGGCTCTCAAGGACGGGAACTATGTTTTCATTGACCGTGATGCATATGAAGACAAGAGACAGGCTATGCTCATGGCCTATAATGCTGATTTCTTCCTTTCCAGTGTCAACGCAATGACTGATGACGGCGTTCTCGTCAATATAGACGGCAACGCCAACAGGGTATCGGCGATCGCCCAGGGCCCCAAGCATGTTCTTTTCATTGTAGGAATGAACAAGGTATGTAATGACGTGGATTCCGCCATGAAGCGCGCGAGAAACGTCGCCGCTCCGTCTAATGTGCAGCGTTTCGGCCTTGATACTCCCTGTGCAAGAAAGGGAACCTGCTTCAACTGTAAATCACCGGATACGATCTGCTGTCAGATCCTTATTACAAGGTTTTCCAGGCATAAGGGCAGGATAAGCGTTATCCTCGTAAATGATGAACTGGGCTTCTGATCCTGTGATCAGGTCTTAACTTCGGCTCTTTTTGCGGGCCGCTTTATCAGGAGCAATATGAAGATCGCAATTGCGTTTACTCCGAGGCTTACCGGATATACTGCCATGATGCTCGTAAAAGACCGGAACTTTTCAAAGATAACGTAGATCCAGAATATCCTTATTCCTACGATGCAGCACATCGTGACAAGCGCGGGAGAAAGCGAGATCCCGTAGCCTCTCATGTAGCCGCTCATTACATCGTAGAAGAGCGAGAAGAGGTGTGCCGTGGTTATGAAAAGAACGCGCGTGTAACCTATCTCGATGAGTTCGGGATTTGACGTGAATATCGAGATGAGGTTCCTGCCGAACAAGAGCAAAGTCGTAACCATAAGCCCTTCGATAACAATACCTTCGAGAAGGCATAGTCTTAAGGACTTCTTGCATCTGTCGATCTTCCAGGCACCGTAGTTTTGTCCCGTGAAAGTCGTGCATGCCTGTCCGAAACTGTTGAGAACATAATAAGAGAATATCTCAAGGTTGAAGGCGGCGGACGAGGCCGCGGCAACTACAGTGCCCAGGCTGTTGATCGCGGACTGGATGATTATATTGGCGGCAGAGAATACGCATGCCTGAAGGCTTGCGGGGATTCCGATACGGGCGATCTTCTTTAAGACGGCTTTGTCTATATGAAGTTTTTTCCTGTCAAATCTTGCAGCGGAAGTGCTCTTCTTAAGGCAGACCAGCAATATGACGCTGCTGATAAGATTGGAAATGACCGTAGCTATTGCAACGCCGTCAACATTGCGGTGGAGAACAAGCACAAAGAAAATGTTCAATCCCACATTGATGATCCCCGATATGACAAGTGCTATGAACGGGAGCTTTGTATTGCCGATCCCCCTGAATATCGCCGCTTCGAAGTTGTAGAGCAGTATTACGGGAAGTCCGCCGACATAGATGCGGAAATAGGTGATTGCCATGTTTACGGATTCGTCTGATATCTTTTGGGAGCGCAGAAGAGGTTCTGCGATAAGCTGGCCGATAAGTGCCGTTATTATTCCGCATATGACAGCGACTATCAGGGAAGTATGGACGGCCTTTTGGATTGTCTTATCGTCTTTTCTCCCGACGGCATTGGCTATAACGACATTCGCACCCAGGGATATCCCGAGAAAACCGTTGATTATGAAGCTCATTATCGGAGTGTTTGCTCCGACTGCTGCCATGCATGCTTCTCCTAAGTCTTCGGTAAAATTTCCGACTACTGCCAAGTCTGCGGCACTGAACATCTGCTGCAAGATCCCGGTCAATGCCAAGGGAAAAGCAAACCCGAGGATCTTATTCCAAAGGCTTCCTTCGATCATGGAGTTTTTGTTCAGAGTGGCGGTGCCCATAAAGTCTTTCCCTAAAATAAGTTAACGAACCAGTAGTTTATATCATTATTTGGCAAACCGTAATAGTGGGAAAGAGTTTAATCTTTAATATATCAGACTTAGGTTTCACCAGTATTTTCAACAAAGAGGCTAAGTTCAGAGATCCGTTCCGGCTTCCGCGTCCTTTTTGACTTTGTCCAGGATCGGGATCCAGTATTCCTGCATGTCCTCGGGAACTTCCATGTAGTAATATCCGATCTCCTCAGGCCTACTGTTACTGCCCATGCACACAACGAAGAAGTAGAGTTTGGAGTCGTAATAATATACTGATACGCTGTCGCGCTTTTCATCGACACCGTCATAAACGATCTTTATATTTATCTCGGATCTTGACATCTTATCGATCTTGTCAGGCTGGTCCTTGGCATTTATCTTCAGGTCGCACCTGTCGAGGTGACGTCTGACACGGCCGGAGGTATACTGTTCGCGCTCGTTGAACAGATCGATGAATCTCTGCTTGTCAAAGACCGCGTCAGTCTTTACGACATTTTTTGAGAACTGTGCGCTCTTACCGATCCTGAATTCACATTCTATGTCGCCGTCGATCTTGTCTATCCTGAAAGAAGAACCGCCGACAGTACAGCCTGACAAAAGACAGACGAACAAAAACACGAGCATCAGACACTGTATATTCCTGGCCACGGTATCTTCTTCCTTTGAAATGTTTATTTGAATTATACTCCGCTCATTGCACTGATTAAAAAGTTGTTTTTGGATCTGTTGACAGATCAGGGGACCAGTCTTATAATACATATGAATAGATGTTCATATGTTCACTCGTTTGGAGGAAGTTATGACTAACAATTTGAAGAATTTCATAAAAGACGGTCAGAAACTGCCGATGTTCGGGATAGGCCCTTATCTGATCTATGGGATGGCGCTTTTGACTGCAGCTGTCATTATCCTGGCAGCATACGTGTTTAAGACCGGTACGCTTACGGATCTTTGGGTCTATGTATTCAGGATAGCCGGAGCACTTTTCATTTTGTCCGGTGCAGTCATCTGGTTTATAGGAGCAATGCGTTCGGGTATGGATAAGCATATTTCTGAAAACATACTCAAGACAGACGGCATTTATGCTTGGGTAAGGAATCCGATGTATACGGGATGGTGGTTCATCGTGACCGGCATAGGAATGATGTGGCACAACGTTTTTATCTTACCGGTGTTTTTTATCGACTGGCTGATAATGACGGTCGTGTTAAAGAATACCGAGGAAAAATGGCTGCTAAATGTTTACGGGAATGAATATATAGAATACCGAAAAACCGTAAACAGATGCATTCCTTGTTTTCCGAAGAGATAAACCAAAAATATTTGCATCTTGACATAATTTAATTAGATGATAGCCTAAAAGCACATCCCATGAGGGAGTAGCAAGCGTACTGCGTAACAAGTCAACATACTGGTAAAATACCTGGCTTGTTTTAAATTGCGAGACTCATGTATAACTGCGAAGCTATACATGACGTTTCTCCAGAAATAGTTTTGATATGGCTTCGGCCATATTTTTTTTGTTTTTGGAGGTTTATATGAGCAGAGTTAAAACGCAGTCGCTCAGGTCATTCAATCCGTTGATCAATAATTGCTCCGGTTAGCATAGGTTAACCGATTCACCATTTTATCTGCGATGGATCAGTAAAACATTGTTGAAAACAACATGTACAGCAAGCGGTTAGCAGAGGCTAATATGATTCCAGAGAAGAATAAGGAGCATATTTATGTTTATTGAAACAAAAGATTTAAAGAAATCATACGGTGAGGGCGGAAGCTTCGTGCAGGTCCTCAAGGGGGTCAGCATCAAGATCGAAAAGGGCGAGATGTGTGTTATCCAGGGCACGTCCGGCTCGGGCAAATCGACACTCCTCAACTGCATAGGAGGATTGGACACTATAGATTCGGGCACGGTATCCGTTGCCGGAACATTTATTGAAAGACTGAAAGGCGAGAAGCTTTCGGACTACAGAAGAGACAACTTAGGATTCATCTTCCAGTTCTATAATCTCGTACCCAATCTTACCGTCAGGGAAAACATTCAGGTATGTGAATATCTTACCAAGGATCCGCTTAACATTGACGAACTCATCGAAGTGCTCGGACTTACGGAACACCAGTACAAATTCCCGTCGCAGTTATCAGGCGGACAACAGCAGAGATGCGCGATCGCCAGGGCATTGGTAAAGAACCCCAAGGTCCTTTTATGCGACGAGCCTACGGGAGCCTTGGATTCAAAGACTTCCAGAGACATTCTCGTTCTTCTCGAGAAGATCAACAGACAGTACGGTACGACGATGCTGATCGTTACTCATAACAACTCGATCAAGAACATGGTCGATCACGTCATCTATATCAAGGACGGAGAGATAAGCAAGGATTACATCAACGAGACAAAGGTCCCGGCTTCTGAACTGGAGGATCTCTGATATGGGATGGATATTGTTTAAAAGATCTCTTCGTGATCTGAAAGCGGGATTTGCGAGATACGTTGCATTGTCGCTTTTGATCATATTCTCGATCCACATCGTTGTAAGCCTGATGGGCGCAGCAATTACCATTATCGACTGCACGGAATCAAGTGACAGCGAGCTGTGCCGCGAAGACGGTGAATTCTCGGTCTTCGTTCCGCTCAGGGATTCTGAATTGTCCTCGATCACTGATAAAGGCGTATCGGTCGAAAAGATGTTTTTCTTCGATCATCCGGTTGACGGTGATAAGATCCTTCGCGTTTTTAAGGTAAGAGAGAGCATCAACAAGATATCGCTCGTAAAAGGCAGCATGCCTTCTTCTGATGATGAGGCAGTCATCGAGAGGCGTTATTCTGAAGTAAACGACATCAATGTAGGCGACAAGGTGAAGCTCGACGGCAAGGAGTTTACCGTCTCAGGTATCGGCGTAACACCGGACTATAATACCGTGATCAAGAAGGTAACTGATGCGGTCGTTGACAGCAGGTATTTCGGACTCATCTTTGTTACGCCCAAGGCGTATGATGAGCTTTACGCCAAAGGGGAGAACCTTTCTTCAGAGGAGTACTATTACGCATATCTTTTGAACGGAAAGATGAGCAGTGAAGACCTTAAGAGCATTCTTGAAGACATAAAGTTTGACGTAGGTGATACAAACGACGAGTATTTCAAGGAATACTGGGAGAGGATGACCAAGCGCAAGGATGACCTGCTTGAAGGGATCGATAAGCTCAAGGATGGTGCAAAGGAACTGGCGGACGGCGCAAAAGAGCTCTCTGACGGTTCAAAGGAATTAAGCGACGGAACGGGCAAGCTCAAAGACAAAATGCCCGATCTGAAGAAAGGCATCAAGAAACTTGACGATGCAGCCGGTAAGTTTGAAAAAGGCGTCAAAGAGTATACGAACGGCGTCGGTAAAGTCGCATCCGGAGCATCTTCTCTTTCAAAGGGTGCAAAACAATTATCTGACGGTACGAAAAAGCTGAATACCGGCGCAAAGAAATACGGGACAGGCATGGATCAATTCGCAGGTTCAGTGGACAAAATGACCAAGAGCGATTATCCGTATGTCGCGGGTGTCGCAAAACAGTTGTCTGACCCTGCAAATCAGCTTAACGGCGGCTATAAGCAGATCCAAAACGGCATTTCGGGTGTTAATTCAGGAGCAGCGGCATTAAGCAGCGGCGCAGCCAAGTTTTTCGAAGGCGTAAAGAAACTTAATTCTGCCGGAAAATCTTTGAGTGACGGTGCTTCTGCAATGCACAAGGGAACTACCGAGCTCCGCAAGGGCGCGGATAAACTGTCTGACGGCGTCAAAGAATTATATGACGGAACAGTCAAGCTCAAAGACGGTGCCAAGGAACTTGCCGACGGCGCAAAAGAGTATGCTGACGGCGTGAAGGAGTTCTCCGATAAGGCGAACGATATGGTAGACGAAGTTTTTAATATAGAGACTTCGAATCTGATGGTATTCCTTGAACATGACGTGAATCCGAGGATCGATTCGGCGGCAGATGACGTTCAGATAAATCTTTCGGCAAGCATAATCTTCGGCATACTGCTCGTAATGCTTTTCGCTTACGTTATTTCGGTATTCATCGTGCACATGATCGATCAGGAAAGCTCTGTCATCGGTGCGCTCTATTCGATGGGCATGAAGAGAAGGACGCTGATATTCAGCTATGTCTCCGTACCTGTTATAGTTGCTTTCATTTCAGGCCTGATTGGAACACTTATAGCCATCTTCACACCAATAGGAATACCTTCACAGATGGAAGATTCTTTAGGCTATTTCTCGATGCCCGAGATGCAGGTCAAGATCACGCCGTTCCTTCTGATCTACGGACTTGTGATCCCGCCGGTTACTGCGTTTATCGTTAACGTTCTTGTGATACGCAAGAGACTTAAGAAAACGCCTCTGTCACTGCTTAAGAATGAACAGAAGGCCGTTCGCGGAAGAGACATAAAGATCAAGGGATTAAAGTTCATCAGCATGTTCAGATTAAGGCAGTTTCTGCGCGAGATCAGAGCAGGGCTGACGGTCATCTTCGGTCTGTTCATGAGCCTTCTTGTTGCATTGATGGCACTCAATACATACGTTTACTGCAACAAGGTCAAGGACTACTACACAAGTCAGACCAAGTACGAGTATATGTACAACTACAAGTATCCGACGGAAGAAGTGCCTGAGGGCGGATATGAAGCGGTCGCGGAGGGTCTCCAGAAAGAGATCTACGGATATACTTTCGATGTCACGGTTTTGGGCATTACAAAGGACAATCCCTTCTTTGATACAGGTGACCTGCCTGACAACGATACCGATGTTGTCGTAAGTTCCGCTGTAGCGATAAAGTATGATCTGAAGGTGGGTGACGTGTTTACCCTGACCGGCGAAAACGGTGACAGGATGTATGCTTTCAGGGTTTCCAAGATAATCGATTTTTCCGCTTCCATGATGGTGTTCATGGACATCGACAGAACAAGGAAGCTTTTCAGAGAGAGCGACGATTATTTCAATTGCGTTTTCTCAGATCACAAGCTGGATATTGACGGCGGCAGACTATTTTCGACGGTATCTAAATCAGATATTGCAAGGTCTTCCGGAGTGTATGTCGACATGATGGGACCGATGGTAATAACAATGTCGGTTGCATCTTCAGTCATCTTCCTGGTCGTAATGTATCTCATGGTCAAGATGATGATCGACCGTTCGTCTTTCAACATTTCGCTCGTTAAGATCTTCGGCTTCAGGAACAAGGAAGTCAGAAAGATGTATCTTGACGGAAATTTCTACACGATCGTGATCGGCGCGCTCATAACGATCCCGCTTTGCAAATGGATAATGGACTACATATATCCGAGATATCTGGTCAGCAATGTCGGAGTCGGCATCAGCCCGACCTTCACACCGGAAATGTATCTGATCATATTCCTCGTGATCATAGGACTTTATCTGATAATCAATTTTGTGCTTACCGGCAGGATCAAGAGGATAAACCCTGCGGAAGTGCTGAAGAACAGGGAGTGATCATATGACTTTTGAAGAAAGAGGAAATGTTTTAGGTAAGACACTGATGCTGCTTCCGGGAACCTGCTGTGATTGGCAGGCTAACTTCAGCAGTGTCATAGACGATCTCAGCGAAAAGTACCATCTGATATGCGTCAATTACGACGGCTTTGACGGCAGCGCCCTGATCTTTCCTGACATAATTACCGTCACGGAAAAAATAGAGAAATACATCAAGGAAAAGCACGGCGGCAAGGTAGACGGTGCGCTCGGATCGTCTTTAGGCAGCACTTTCGTAGGCCAGCTCATAATGCGCGAAAACATCCACATGGACCACGGGATCTTCGGAAGCCCGGATCTTGACCAGAGCGGAGTCTTGTCCGCGAAGCTCAAGTCTATGCTGGTCGTGCCGCTGCTCACGAGCTTTACCAGGAACGAAAAGAAAAAGCTGAAGGCAAAGAAGATGTTTGTTGAGTCTTTCGAGATGAAAGAAGATATAGCAGAAATGTTCCTTGAATCGTTTACCAGATTCAAGACTGAGTCCATAAAAAATGAGTTTTATACGGACCTCATCACATGTCTCAAGGATGACATATATGTCGAAGGCACTACGGCTCATTTTATCTACGCAAACAAGATGGGCGAGAAGTACAAGAAACGTTATCTTAAGTATTTCAGAGATCCCGATATCAGGGAGTTTAACATGCAGCACGAGCAATGGCTGTTTGGCGGTGATGAGTATAAGATTCCCGTTCTGAAAGCGATAGATGAATTCATGGGAATGAGTTAACAAATGTCAATGCAATAACCCTGAATAAATGTTAGTGTTAGTTCAGGAGGTTATTGCCATGAAAGAGATTTTGATCGGAACTTGGGCCTGGGGTACCGGATATAACGGCTCCTCTATGATATTCGGAAAAAAGCAGGACGAAAGCGTTTTAAGGGAAACTTTCAACATAGCCGTTAAGGAGGGTTTCCTGAAATGGGATACCGCAGCCGTATATGGAATGGGATCCTGCGAGAGGCTTCTCGGAGAACTGATGAAGGGAAGAGACGATATCTTCATTTCGACCAAGTTCTTCCCGGATAAAAAGTATAAAGAGGGCGCGCTTGTAAAGTCCTTTAACGAAAGCATGAGCCACCTCGGAAGAAGCTCGGCGGACCTGTTTTGGATCCACGTTCCGAACAACCTGACGGAAAACCTGAAGGAAGCGGTCCCTCTTTTAAAGGATGGACGGATCAAAAGCATCGGCATATCAAATGTGTCGCTCGAGCATATAAAGCTGGCTGAAAAGGTGCTTGCAGAGGATGGCTTGAAGCTTGGCGCCGTCCAGAATCATTTCAGCCTCTTAAGAAACGACCAGCAGCACATAATCGATTACTGTAACGGTAAAGGAATAAAATATTGCGCATACATGGTGCTGGAGCAGGGGGCTTTGTCTGGCAATTACAGCGCAAAGCATCATTTCCCGTTGCTGTCCATGCGTAATCTTATGTTTCCGAAGAGCAAGTTTAAGAAGATCGAAGGCCTTCTTGGTATAATGAAAAAGACGGCTGACAAATACGGGATCGATCCTTCGCAGGTTCCGATCCTTTGGACGATAAGCAAGGGAGCCGTGCCGATCGTGGGAGTTACAAAGCCTTCGCACGTTAAGAAGCTTGCGGAAGCGATGAACGTCTCTCTTACGGAAGAAGACGTTTCCATGATCGCGAAGGAAGCTTCCTTGACTGGAATCAGACAGCAGGGATCCTGGGAGCCGCAGTGATAATCGAATAGTTAAGGGGGCTTGTATGAAAAGAGAACTGGGAATAGCACGATGCGGTCTGGCATGTTGTCTCTGCTCGGAGAACGTTGCCTGCAAAGGATGCAGAAAAGACGGCTTCAAGGAATTGTCCTGGTGCAAGGATGCCGAATGGTGCGAGGTCAGAAGATGCGGGATCGATAAGAACGTAAAAGGCTGTTTTGAATGTGATCCCGCGGAATGCCGAAAAGGACTGTTTGCTGAAAAGATCAAGCCCCGCGCTTTTTCGGAATTCGCAAAAAGATACGGCGTGGAAGAACTCCTCGATTGTCTGGAAAGAAACGAGAAAGCGGGCATAGTCTATCACCGAGAGGGGATAATGGGAGACTATGATGATTTTGACGATCTTGAAGAACTGATCAGCTTTATCAAGACCGGAAAAAGATAACTGCCGAAGTATACATAAACTATATTGGGATGCGGCGGGCTTGCGATAGATATTCCGGGTTATGAACAACCAATGGAAATGATTTGAGCAAGCAGTTGTAGAGTCGGGAGGAAGGGTTTGTATCTCTATCACTATTATGATAAACGTTCGGGCCCGTTCAAGAGCCTTACCGCGCTTTCTGAAAAGGAAGCTTTTACAGTACTTGAGAGAATAAAGCGGGAGCGCCCCTCATCCTTATCTGCCCAAAGGGATATAGATTACATTTCCAAACGCATTAACTGTGAGCGTATCGTCCGCGAAGAAGCAGTGAAGAAGGGGATCCTGATGGATATCCTTTCTCCGCATTATCTTGTTGTGGAACACAGCCCCTGGCTAAGCACCTGGTTTGAAGATCCCGGAGTGATAAAGATCCCGATAGAAGAATTCGACACGAGTAAGATATCCTTCACATACGGCGATTCCATGCCCACATTCAGTTCTCGTGTAAAAGACGGAAAAGAATACAGGAAAAAGGTCTATTCATACGAGGAAATACTTGATATTATCGCTCGGTATGGTTTGCCTCAGGATTGGAATGATGATGGTTCTCACGGCCCGGAAAGATATATCGAAGCCCAGGTATGGACCGACGAACCAATTAAGCGATACTTATTGGAATAATTCATAATTCCTGATACTTTCATACAACATTTCCTCTTTTTGCGGTTTTTTTGGATAGGATTTATCAGTTACGATTTACCCGATTGGGAATTGTTAGTGTTTCTTGTATTGGGGAGAAAGAATATGAAAAGGCCTATTAAGAAGATTCTTAGCTCATTGATCGGATTTTCGCTGATCATCAGTGCAGCCGGATG
>CAMZBB010000042.1 GCA_947304405.1 uncultured Clostridia bacterium | reverse complement strand
GTGTCGACAATACTTGGCTGGCAACGGCCTGGGAAGATAGATTGCTGCCGGATTAAATTCCTCAATAGCTCAGCCGGTAGAGCGTTCGGCTGTTAACCGAAATGTCGCAGGTTCGAGTCCTGCTTGGGGAGCCAAAAGCACCAGTCAAATGACTGGTGCTTTTTTGTTGCCTTGATAACGATAGTTGTTTCTAATAGAATTATTCCATCAGAAGACGATATTCTATTTGATGAAGGAGGCATACTATGGGTTTATTTTCTAATCTTTTCGGCGACAGCGGCAAAGACATTGATAACGCATTCAGCAAAATGAAGAACCTCGCCGGTGATCTCATCGATGACGGCCAGATCAACCAATCTAAAACTCAGCCCGCTGCACCCGTAGCAGCGCCTGCTCCCCAGTATAACAACAGTACACAGGCTCAGGCCTTTGAGGAAGAAGGACCTTCAGGTGATTCATGGGGCCCAAATATGCCTGCTGAAGAGAATCAGTTCAATTCAGGACTCAAGTACCAGGACTATTTCACAAAGGTCTTTACTGAGGCATTTTCTTCCTATCAGATAGATAAGGAAGACGTAAGAGACGGAAGTGCGATGCTCTTTACATTCAGCCAGGGCGGAGTAAAGAAGCTTGTTGTTGAAGTCATTTCCCAGAGAAGCAGCCCATATAAGGTCAGGAATGACTGCAGTAGGCAGGGCATCGCTTATCTTCGCTACTACTACGATTACGACGGATGGTGGAATACCAAGTCGTATGTAATCAGGCGCACATCCAAGGCGCTTGGGATCGGATAAGGAGTTAAATGGTCTCATTATATAAGCGCTTATTGGCGACATATCTGTTTGTCGGAGTTTTGTGTATTATCGGCGGAACGGCATTCCTGAGAAGGCACTCCGACAGGCTTGTCGTATACTATTTAATGCTTATAGTGATCCTTTGCATTACGATCGGTATCTTAACTACTATTGCTAAGAAAAAGTTTAAAAGTGAGATCCTTTCACATCTCGATAATTGCCGTGTCGGCATATTTCTTGAAGAGCTTACCAAGCTTATGGGCAAGAGAAGAGACAAACGGATGCGTTCCTTTTATTCCTCTCTTTGTGCTGTCGGCTACGAAGCCTTAGGTGATTACGATTCTTTATTCGCAAGCTGCCAGAATATCAAGCTCAAAGCCCATATGCCTGTATATCACAGACGCATGTGCTCTTACTATATCGAACGCAACGAGATTGATTATGCAAAAGACGCGATCACAGCTTTATCCGCTTTGGCAGCAGCAGAGAAGAATCAAGCGGAAAAGAAATTGATCCTGCAAATGGAAGAAGAGTGCAGAAGAGCTCTGCAGGTACATATGGGCGAATACGGCGAACCCTTGAAATACTACAAGGAAATGCTCAAAAGCACGGAAGGAAAACCACTGATAAGCAGAGTCAGTTATGCTTATTCATACGGTTCAATACTTTTCATGACAGGCGATAAGAAAGCAGCCGAAGAACCTCTGTTATTCGCATCTTCAAGGGGCGGAGACACCAAATACAAAAAAAGGGCCGACAAGCTTTTGGCTGAGATCCGTTAATTAACCAGCCTTAACAGGAACATCAGCGTCATTATCGTTAAAGGCGCGAGAATACACATAAGTATAAACAGCCATCTCCAGGACGGGGCATCACAGTCGACTGCTCCGCTCTGGCCGTTTATGGCGACCTGAAATGTCTTGTTTGCGAATTTATATGTCGCGAGATAGATCGGCGCCAGAATGTATTTGAACTTAACGTTATAGTAGTTCGTCGAAAACTGAACGCGGCCTACCGTATCACCGCCGTGTTTGTTCTTTTCGGCAGTTCCGATATCCGTCCGGAGCTTCTTTGCTATCTGCACTTTTGCCTTTTCCCAGCCTTCGTTAAGACCAACCGTATAACGCTCAGCGACAATGCCTGCAAGATACTTCGGATCGTATGGAACGAGTTTGTCAAAATAGAAGTTTGTAACTTTAGGGATATGGGTGTTTCTTAAACTGGCAGATGCATAGACGATCATGTCATCGATGAACTGGTTTCTGACTCCGCTGTAGGTCTTCCAGTCAACTACAGTACCGTCGTTTGTAGTGCGTTCAAAACCTATCTTTGCGGTATATGAAGAAACGGTATCAGTATCGAATGTCCAGAACGGGAGATAAACGGCGATAACGTTCTCGAGTTTTGAATCGATCGCGCTCTGGTAGATATATCTTACCTTCTTCAGATGATCGTGAAAGCATCTTTCAGCCTTATCTTTATCAATGGCAAAAGGGATGACCGCTCCCGGAGCCATTATCTGCTCGTTTTCGGCTGCCGGCATGACGTTGGTTGAACCGCAGAAAGGACAGCATCCGGATACCTGGGATGCTTCATAGATGGACTGGCCGCCGCAGTTGGCACAGGTGATGAGTTTTCTTACAGTTCCCCAGTTGACGCTCGCACGCTGAATTGCCGTATTGAAATCAAGTTCCTCAATGACCGCTCCGGCATCCGGAGGCGGGAGCTCTTTGGTAAGACCGCAGGAACCGCATATCAATTTTAATGTTGAAGGATCGTACTTGAGCGTACCGCCGCATCCGGGGCACTTTACATTGGTTTCTGAAACTGTCGTCCCGTTGATTACCGTAATGTTTTCTTCCATATCTATCCCTGCCTTCCAGGCTGTTTATTTGATTATAACAGATGACGTCGTTTGGGAAGAAAAGCGTTATCGTGATAATATATGTGAGTGAATAAAGGGATGACACAAAGGAGAATCAATGAAATACGATTGCCTGATAATTGATGACGAGAAGGAATTAAACGACAATACCGCCGTGTATTTCAACATGTTTGATGTTAAGACCGCGTCGGTATATTCAAGTGCGCAGGCAGAGGAGTTCCTGAAGACCAACGAGCCTAATCTCGTGCTCCTGGATATAAATCTTTCTGACGGAAACGGCTTCAATCTGTGCAAGAAGATCCGTCAAAGCCTTAATATTCCCATCCTTTTCATCTCTGCGAGAAACACCGATGACGATAAGATAATCGCGCTCAACATCGGCGGTGACGACTACATCGAGAAGCCTTATTCTCTGGGAGTACTGCTCGCTAAAGTTAAGGTCGTGCTCAAGCGCTTTGCAAACAGCGAACCTGATACATCGAAAAGCACAGACTTCGATGACGGCTATCTGAGGACCGATCACGTCAACAAGACCGTGTATGTAAACGGAGCCGAAAAGAAGATCACTTCCATTGAGTTTAAGCTTCTGGAATACCTTATCGATAACAGGAACAGGCTTGTCACCAAGAACGAGATCTTCGACAAGGTGTGGAACGATAAGTTCACGACTGACGGAACGCTGAACGTTCACGTCAGAAAGATAAGGGAAGCGATCGAGAGGGATCCCCAGGATCCTAAATATATCGTGACGGTTTGGAAGGAAGGCTACAAGTTCGTAGCACCGGAATGACATGAAGAAAGCACCGTTCATACTGATACTGGTAATAACGTTCATTGCCGAGGCTTTGGCGTGCTGTTTTATGCTCACGAGGATCAAGGATATAAAGACCGATCCGGTCAAGGTTAACGAGTGCATGTATTCGGTTACCGATAACTTCGGTGACACTTCCAAGTACGATAAACAGCTTGATTATGTGGTCTTGGACAACGACGGGAAGCTCTTGTACAAGACCCGGGACGGCCTTTCCGAATCGATCAACGAAGCGATAAAAACACGCGGACTGATACTTGATCTGAAAGTGAACGGAGAGGCTGTCGGAAAGATCATTTTCGATTACAGCATGGATCATCAGCTGTCAACGATCAAGAAAGATATCGTGGTGATATTTATCATTATCGGATGCCTTCAGATCGTGATCGTAGTATCCTGGTACATCTACCTGAAAAGGTCTATTATCAAGCCTTTTGAAGATCTTAATTCGTTTGCTTCAAGAGTCGCTGAAGGTAATCTCGACATGCCGCTTGCGATGGACAGGGCTCATGTTTTCGGTGCGTTTACTGAAAGCTTCGATCTTATGAGGACCGAGCTCAAGAAGGCCCGTATCGCAGAGAAAAAAGCGACCGATGACAAGAACGAGATGGTCGCGAAATTGTCTCACGACATCAAGACCCCTGTCGCATCCATCAAGTCCACATCAGAGGTCGGCTATGAACTTACTAAGGAAGACCGCACCAAAGAGATGTTCGGCGTGATAAACGCGAAAACGGATCAGATCAAATCACTTGTCGATAATCTTTTTAACTCAAGCGTACAGGACGTTACGGAGATTGCCGTCAATCCCGGAACGTACGATTCTTCAGACATCAAAAAACTCATCCGCACTTCGGATTATCTGGGTAAGGCGGGCAGCTTTGATATACCTTCTTGCAGCGTTTATATGGACAAGTTAAGGCTCCAGCAGGTCTTCGACAACATCTTCATGAATTCATATAAGTACGCGAACACCCCAATGAAAGTTGAGGCTTCGGTCAGTGGAGATTACCTGATAATACGCGTGTCAGACGAAGGCCCGGGCGTTAAGGAAGAAGAGCTTCCTTTGTTGAAAGAAAAGTACAAGCGCGGCAGCAATGCCAATGATAAGGACGGAGCTGGCTTAGGTCTTTACCTGACCAATTACTTCATGGAGAAGATGGACGGCAAATTAGGACTTAAAAATCTTGATAAAGGATTTGAAGTCTCCATTTATTTGAGGGTAGCCTGAGCGTAGAGCTGTTGAAAGAGCCAAATATTAAATTCTCTTTATTTATTATTTTGTCCGTGAGATAATTACAGAAGTAGTTTTTCGGGCTACTGTGTTTTTTTGCCCGTTCGTTCAAGGAGGATCTGTATGAAGTTCAAGCGTTTAACGGCAGCTCTGATCAGCATGGCATTGATCGTCGGTATGATCCCGACACTGGTATTTGCTGACGAATCCCAGCCTGAACAGGCTGAGACCAGCACTTCCCAGACAACCGAATCCAAGGAAACTGAAGAGACCAAAGAGACAAAAGAAGCAGAACCTACTGAGTCCAAGGAAACCGAGGCAGAGGAGCCTTCCGAGTCAAGCGAAAAGGCAACTGAAGGAACAAAGCCCGCTGAGTCGAGTTCTGGAACAAGCGAGACCGAAGAAAGCAAAGAGAGCGATGCGGTCAAAGGCAAGATGCCGGATGAAACGCATTCGGTTGCGAAGAAAAATTCAGTCACAATAAGCGGTGAAACAAAGCTCTCAGCTTTAGTTGCAAATGGTCTTTCAAAAGATGACTGGATCGTAATCGAAGGCAATACAACACTTGTTATAGACACTGACTGTGAGGTTTATAAAGTTGCTTCGAATTCTTCTTCCGGTGCCGGATACAAATTTACGATCCAAGGTGATGGCAATCATACGCTTACCGTGCAAGACTCTTTCGGTTTTTTATTTGATGACATATTTATGGAGAGCGGCACGGTAGTGCTAAAGGCAAAAACAGTACTTGGAGCTTTTGCCATAGAGTGTAACAACCTGAATATTTCAGGCGGAATGTTAGGCGTTGATAAGGATACACCAGGCAGGGTTATCGGTGTGTATTTTGTGAAAAATATGAATATTACAGGCGGCAAACTGTACTTAAACCTTCTTTCTTCTGAATCGGAATGTGGTATTTACAGCAGTGATGGTGTGTTGAAGATCTCAGGAGGAGAAACAACGATCTTGACCAATTCCACATCATCTTGCACTGGTATTAGTTGTGATTTTTTCAAGGTTACTGATGGCAAGATCACCGTAAATGTTGTTTCTGATTCGGATGCATATGCCATTCGTGTTGACGGAATTGATTTTTCAGGCGGAACGATAAGTGTTTCTGCAGAATCAAATTATTCAAATTATGGTTATGGAATATTTATAAAAGAATCAGGGTCGATTTCAGGTGGTAAGATCACTACCCAAGGAAAATCAAGTGACGCAAGGTATTCGAAGGGTATTTTCCTTCAAAATCCGACGGGTGATGCGGAAACCCTTACTATTACCGGCGGAGAAGTTACAGCTATTGGTCAAGATGAAGGCATAGGTATTTATTCAACCAAAGCTAGCAAGAGTTTTAAGATTGGAGGAAATGCCAAAGTAACATCCACCTCAACTGACGGAAAAGGTATTTACTCAATGCTTCCTGTTGTGTTTGAAGGAGATGCCGACGTTACCATCCAGGGAAAGGATTCTTCCTGGCGTTATTGCGCAGTTTCCACTACGGGTTCAATAACCGTAGCTGACACTTTAGAAGTAATGACCCCTGAGAATTGGAAACTGCTGACTGAAAACGGGAGTACTTGCATTGCAAATGCCGACACTGGTGTCATAGCCGCCAAGGTTGTTATCAAACCGGCCAGGACCATAATCAGCAGCTTGTATTTTGAAACAGACAGTGTTCCTGCCGCAGGGAAGACCAATAAAGACTGCACGCCTGTTGTTACCGTTAAGGATACCGGTGTAAAGGTTGTCAGCTGCAAGTGGACAGATAAGTCAGGAAATGATCTCGCAGACGATCATGTTTTTGAGTTGGGTGATGAAGTGAAGCTCTTTGTAGATTATCAGGTCGAGGATGGTTACAAACTGACAAGTGATATTGCAGATGAAACCTTACTGAATGGTGTAAAACCTGTGACACATGATACTGCAAACACAACTCTTTATGCCGCCTTCAAATCGAAATACGATATCAGCGGATCTGAGACTGAAGTAACCGGTCTTGCTGATGTGGTTTATACGGGAAATCCGGTCAGCCCCAAAATAACCGTGAAATATAACGGTATTGAACTTAAAAGCAGAACGGATTACATATGCAGCTTTACAAACAATACCAATGCCGGTACTGCAGAAATGACAATTACCGGTTTTGGCGATTACACCGGCCAAAAGATATTTACCTTTGAGATTCTTAAGGCAGAGAATACTCTTTCCGTTAAGCCTAAGACTGCAACGGTAAAGTATAAGAAGCTGAAGAAAAAGAATCAGACGCTTTCAATATTCAAAGTGCTTTCTTTCACCAGTGGTGGTCAGGGCACCAAATCTTACGCAAAGGTATCCGGCAACAAGAAGATCACGATCAACAAAACGACCGGAAAGGTGACCGTAAAGAAGAAACTTAAGAAGGGTACATATAAGGTCAAGATTAAGGTTAGAGCAGCAGGTAATGCAAATTACAATGCATCTACATGGAAGACAGTGACCATTAGGATCAAAGTAAAGAAATAACTCCTTTTAATGAATAAGTGCTGGAGGGTGAGAATACTTATGAAAAAACGTTTAACGGCAGTCTTAATCAGCATGGCATTGATGGTCGGTATAATCCCGACACTGGTATTTGCTGACGAATCCCAGCCTGAACCGGCTGAGACAAGTGTTGTAGAGACCACGGAGTCCAAAGAAAAAGAGACTGAGGATTCCGAACCTACCGAGTCAGAAGAGAAGGAAACCGAAGAGACAAATGCTTCTAAACCCTCTGAGCCTGCGGAGACTGAAGACAAGGAGCCTGCTGAGTCAAGTTCTGAAACGAGCGAGACCGAAGAGAGCAAAGAGAGCGATGTTGTCAAAGGCAAGATCCCGGATGAGAGTGAGAACGCTTCAAAAAAGGCGGGAACTACTGTTACCATCAGCGATAATTGCGAGAAAAATCTATCAGAGACAGGTCTTCAGGACGGTGATACGCTAGAACTAAAAAATTGCAGTGTTACCATCGTCGTGGATAAAGATATGACGCTGGATAAAATTACGACCAGTAATTCATGCGATTTGACTCTTAAAGGCGACAAGACTCTTACTGTTTCAAACGGAGTGTTTTTAGGATTAACATCAAGCAAGTTTACACTTGATGGACCTACACTTAAGATCACCGGCCCTTGTATCGCAGAAAGCGAACTTCGCGGAACGGGTCTTCGCGCGTCAGAGACAGTGATCAAGAGTGGAAAACTTGAGATAGAATTCAATGACCCCACTAATCCCCATCAAAAAGGTATTTGGTCTTATCTATACACCATGACAGGCGGTCAGGTTAAGATCGACATCAGTGGTAAGGGATCAGGTGATACTGTGGGAATCTTCTGCCGTTCTGATGATGCGGTTACACATATAAAGGGCGGTACGTTAGATATTACTGTAAAGAATGAGTTTGGTCATCCATACGGATTTTATAATTCGTGGGATAGCGGGGTGTATAAAGTTCAGATCGACGGCGGTACCACTAACATAACGGCAAACAGGCCTACTGATAGTGGCTATGCGCGTGCTGACGGAATAGCTGCAAATTCGAAACTCGATTTTATCATGACATCGGGAACTTTCAACCTGGATGTAATAAATCAGGGATATGATTCTATTGGTATAACCGGTGACAGCTTCAAGGTCTCCGGCGGAACACTTAACGTTACTGCGGAAACGACTCTAGACGGCCGATCTGCAAATGGTATTGTCACCGGTACCGAATCTGAAATCCTGATCAGCGGCGGAAAAGTTACGATTAATAGCCAGAGCACTTCAGGAGGCGGAGCCGGAATAGTCTATAACAATACAGATTCCGGCAAACAGATGGAAGTCACAGGCGGACAGATTAAAATCAGCGGGAGCGGGTATGGTATCTATGTATATAACAACTCGACCAATACGGTTCCGAAGACTTTGATCCACGGAGATGCCGTAGTAACTGTTGCAAGTCAGAACAGTTTTGGTATTCGCGGTCAAAATGATGGCGGTTGGGATATCTGCGGAGAGGCAGAACTGACATCATCAAGCGTTGAATTTGTAGGTTTCTATATTGACGGTCATTTGAATATCTTTGAAACACCTACAATCAAGTTTACCGGCAAGAGCACATCCGCCATTAATAAGTGCGCGGTTTACGCCAAAGGCGGGATTACCATAGTAGATACACTTGCGATCGGCACTGATGATGGAGCGGGCAAGGTTTCAACCGAAGGAGTAATTGCTTATGTTTCCACTGGATACCGAGCAAAAGAGGCAACGATCACGCCGCTGGCTCTGACTAAAGTTAAGGTATTCTGCTATAACGATGTGACCAACGCGCGCATTACTGACGGCAGTGTTTTTGTATCAAAGAACAGCGGGACTAAGATCGCGGCTGAAGAAGACGGTATTGTGATCAAGGTCGCAAAAGGTCAGGACTTTACGTTAACAGCCGGAGGTATCAGCGAAGGCTACACGTTCAGTGGATGGTACTATGGCGGACTCGGAACACAGGGCGGAACATTGGTCAGCAAAAATGCCACCGTTACGCTAAATATTAATTCCGATACCTGGTATTATGCGGAATTTGCTCCAACGGATAAGACCGAGATCAAGAGCCTTACTTTTACAGCGGACAAAATGCCCATGGTAGGTAAAACAAAGGAGGACTGCCTTCCTACTGTTACCGTTAAAGAAGACGGTATTACTGTTACCGGACGGTCCTTGTTAGATATGTCAGGCCATCATCTTGAAACCGGACATGTTTTTACGGAAGGCGAACAGGTTAAACTTCATGTTGATTATTCGGTTAACAGGGCATATAAGCTTGCAAGCGATATTAAAGATCACACAACGCTGAATGGCATAGCTCCCGAAAGTCATGATCTTTCAGATACGACATTTGTCGTAGTACTAACTGTCCAAAAGGAGAAACAGCCGAATCCTCTCGCGGTCAAAGGAAAGACTGCAAAAGTAAAGTACAAGAAGCTTAAGAAAAAGAATCAGACGCTTTCTTCCTCAAAGGTTATTACCTTTACAAAAAAAGGACAGGGAGCCCTGACTTATTCCAAGGTATCCGGCAATAAGAAGATCACGATCAACAAAACGACCGGAAAGGTGACCGTAAAGAAGAAACTTAAGAAAGGCACCTACAAGGTCAAGGTTAGAGTAAAGGCAGCCGGCAATACAAATTACAATCCTTCCGGCTGGAAGACAGTGACGTTCAAGATCAAAGTGAAGTAAATACTGATCTTACAGACTCCCCGTTACAACAAGTGCGGGGAGTTTTAAGTTCGTTTCCAAATTAAGAAAGATTTAAGAGTTCCTTAAAGGCACTTAAGGGTTGAAAGATTATCCTCTATGCTATAAGGAGGTCGTAAGACATGAAAAACATTATTGAAACCAAAAAGCTTTGCAAGACATTTTCCAACGGCGGCGTTCAGCAGCACGTTCTCAAGAATGTTGACCTTGAGATATATGAAGGCGACTTCACAGTCATAATGGGCGCATCCGGCGCAGGCAAGTCAACACTTCTCTATTCACTCTCCGGCATGGATAAGCCGACACTGGGGTCCGTTTCCTTCTGCGGCACAGAGATAACAAAGATGAATACCGACGAGCTCGCAGTCTTCAGAAGAAGCAACTGCGGATTCGTTTTCCAGCAGGTATATCTCGTTGAATCAATGAGCGTTCTCGACAACCTGATGGCAGCGGGACTTCTCGTATACAGAGACAAGAAGACTCTTGCCAGGAAGGCAGGTGAGCTTCTTAAATCCGTTAACATTGATGAGTCTCTCTGGCACAAGTTCCCTTCGCAGATCTCAGGCGGTGAAGCTCAGAGAGTAGGTATCGCAAGGGCTCTTGTTAACGATCCTAAACTCGTTTTCGCAGATGAGCCAACAGGCGCGCTGAACTCCCATACCGGTAAAGCAGTACTTGATACTCTTACCAAGTTCAACGAGAAGGGACAGTCAATCGTAATGGTCACACACGATATCACCAGTGCGAGAAGAGGGAACCGCATCCTTTACGTAAAGGACGGTGAGATCGCAGGCGAGTGCAACCTCGGACAGTATGTTACGGGCGACAAAGAACGTCATCAGAAGCTTAATGACTTCCTGGCTAAGATGGGGTGGTAATCATGAACAAGATATTATTGCTTGCCAAATCGAACCTCAGGAAAAACAGAGGCACATCTGTCGGATTATTCCTTTTGATGCTGATCGCAACATGCCTTGTCGGCATTTCGCTCCTGCTGTTTTTCGATTGCTATCCGACAGCGCAAAAAGCAGCTGAAAGACTTAAGGGCGGAGACGGTTTTATACTCATCTTAGATGATCTCGAAGGGTTTACCGATGAGAAGATCGAAGAACTGATCGGCAAGGATACTGACGAGTATTATGTTTACCGAAACCTGAATTATCCTACCATGGCTCTGCCTTTTGGTGACGGAGAGGTCGGCATCAGTCTGAACCTGACAGACTCATCCGCCTTCACCCGTAAAATGAACTTCTTTGAAGTAGTTAAGGAGGATGCTTCCATAACTGCAAACTATGTATATCTGCCGTACCAGTTTAATACTTCCGGCGGTTATGAGATCGGTGACACATATGAATTTGAGAATTCCGGGAAGAAGTACAGCTATAAGGTCAGAGGATTTACTAACGTCGTTTACGGTGGCGGTAACAACACGGGCAGATATGAGTTCGTTATTGATGATGCAAGCTATAAGAGGATCTGGGATGAAGATCATGATAAGGCCGAAAGCATAGTTATTATCTATGATCTTAAAGACGGTGTAGAGTCCGGTGCTTTCAGGATCAGGATAAGCAACGAGATGTTAAAGGTTAATCCGAATACCGAATTGGACGGATGCCCTCTGGACGTCGTTATCAGCAACAGAACTTTTATCGGACTGATTGTTGCAGTCTCGATCCTTGTCCTTACGTCTCTTATCGTTATCGCAGTCGCAATGATGCTCGCTAACTGCATTTCGAATTACGTAAATGAGAATATGAAGACTTTGGGAGCGCTTAAGGCGATAGGATATACCGGCAAGGATATCAAGTTGTCTCTGGTCATATGGTTCCTCGCGCTGGCAGTCATCGCAAGCATAACGGGCATGGTGCTTTCATACGTTCTGATGCCGGTATTTGCAGGCATCATGATCGGTCAGATGGGTCTATCCTACAGCGTCTCATTTAATCTTATGGCAACATTTATCCCGATCGCATTCGTAATCTTCTTTGCGCTTATCGTTACTGTCTTAAGCGCAAGAAAGATCGGAAAGATCCAGCCGATCGTAGCTTTAAGAGAAGGCATTGAGTCACACAACTTTAGAAAGAATCACGTTGCGCTTGATAAGACTTCGTTGAATCCCACACTGAGTCTAGCGATGAAGACTTTCTTCGGCAACATGAAGCAGAACTTCATCACGTTCCTCGTAGTCGGATCCATGGTCTTCGCGTGCATCATATCTCTTCTTATGTTTGAAAATTTCAGCCGCAATCCGAAGATCGAGATCCTTACAACTGAGCTGTGTGCCGGAGTTGTCGCTTCTGACCTTGAGACTAAGGATGAAGTCCGTGAATATCTCGAATCAAGAAAAGACGTGAACAACGTTAGAGAGATCATTAACCTGAATCTGTACTACAACGAAAAAGAGGCTTTATATACTTACATCGTTAAGGATCCTTCGAAAATGAGGAACACTTCCATCTGCTACAGTGGAAGGCTTCCCGAATATGATAACGAAGTCGTTATAAGCGGTTCCTTTGCGAAAAAATACGGATATGAGATCGGTGATGAGATCAAGCTCGATTATGGTGACAATTCATTTAAGTACCTGGTCACGGGTCTTATCCAGACGACAAACAACGCAGGCCGTGAAGCGCTTCTTACATATACGGCTGCAGAACATCTGATCGACATTGATCAGATCCCCGGCTGGTTCTGGTTTGATATTGCAAACGAAAGCAATGACAATGATGCCAACGTTAAAGAGACTGAAAAGATCCTGGAAGAATGCAAGGATAAGTATGGTGCACACATCATTAATACGATGGATTTCTTTAAGATCATCGGAGGCAGCATGACTACTTTCAAGAGCATATCGGCAATGATGCTCGTCATAATGATAGTTATCTCGGTAGTAGTCATCGGACTCATCCTCTTCCTCCTGATCAAGTCATTGATCTACCACAAGAGGAAGGACTACGGAATCTATAAAGCATTGGGCTATACGTCAGGAAGCCTCATGCTCCAGACAGCGTTGAGCTTCATGCCGGCAGTAATCGCATCGATCATCATATTCTCGATAGGATCTTACTATGGTGCTAATCCATACATGTCGACATTCATGAGAGCATTCGGTCTTGTGAAATGCAACTTTGATATTCCTGTGATCGGTGTTGTATTGATCGGAATCGGTCTGGCTGCCGCCTCCTTCGCACTTGCCGTCCTGCAGACAAGAAGGATAAAGAAGATCGAAGCATATAACATGCTGGTAGCTGAATGATATTGTGTAATAGGGTATAGATTGAGTTTGATACTGGGGCCGTCCTTCAAGGCGGCCCTCGTGTTTTATTGTGGCTTGAAACTGTAGTATTCGTTTACGAGACTTTTGTATCCGAGTTCCTTCAGAGCCTCATATCTGACGTTGAAACGCGCCTTGGTATGCTTCCCGCTGATAAGGAATCTTAAGAGTTCCTGAGCGTACAGATCTATCTCGTGAAGACTTTTCGGCGTCGTGATGACGGGGAAGAACCAGAGACTCCAGGTGAGATCTGAGTCTTCATTCACTTCAAGAAGTTTGTGATTGAAGATGCGGATGAATGCGGCCGCGGCTTTGGTGCCATCCAACCCTTCGCGGTGTTTCCAGCGGTCAAGTGCACGGGCCTTCCTTCGCATCTTTTGCTTAAGCTTTACTACTGATGCGGGAGCAATGTCGATGTTACCGTTCCTGACTTCAACGCCGAGGAATGTGAATCCGTCCTCAGGCGTGGCAAATTCTTCCTTGTCCGGATTTACCTTGAGGCCTTTTTCGTTTAAGTGATCCAGGATCAACTTCTTGTATTCGCTGATCTCATCTTCCGTTCGCGCGAAAACGATTATGTCGTCCGAGTATCTTGCGTATAAGACGCCTTTCTCTTTGAAGATTTCATCGAGGCCCTTCAGATAGAGATTTGCATAGAACGAAGCGATCGGCGTGCCGGCCATGATGCCTTTCTGCTCGATGATCTCAGTGCCGTCATAGAGAGCTTTTTCTTCACAGAGAAGTACCTTCATAAACGTGAGGAGCTTATCGTCATCGGTAATGGCGCTGTCTAACGCGCTGCACATCTTATCGACCGGAATCGAGTTGAAGTAATCGCTGACGTCTATTTTGTATGAATACATGCTGCGGATGTCTTTCGATCTGCAGATCGTCATTATCGCGTCCTTGGCGCATACACCGGGACGGAATGAATAAAGACACGGAGCGTATAGGTAATCGTATTTTCGAAGAGTCAGATAAGTAAGGAGCTTCAATATCATGTTGAAGTCATAAGGGTACTTATAGACGGTGCGCTTCTTCTGGGAGCTCATCTTGCTTATTATCGATTTGGAAGGCAAGGGGAGGCCTGACAGATTTAAGACCGCATCTTTATATGTGCGGTAATATTCGTTATCGATATAATTACGAAGCTCTTTCTTGAAGCGCTTCGAACATTTTAATCCGAGTTTGTATTGGTAGAATCTTTCCCAGCTGCTCTTTTCGAAGAGTTTGTCGATCAGTGACACTTATGATTCCTTTATCCTGATGTTTGTAATGGCACATTGGTCACCGGTCAGCGCAATGTAGATCTTATCAGGAGCATCGTTTATCTTGGTAACGTTATTGATGTCAATGCCCTTGTTGCCGGTTTTGAGAATGACCAGATTACCGTTACGCTCGAAAGATACTTCGCAGTCGAACCCTGCTTTATTGACTGTTTTCCAGGTTTCCCAATCAACGAATTCAGGAGTGTAGTTTACTACTGTCCTGTTTGTGCTGTAATCTCCCGGTGCCCAGTTCTCGCCGTCCAGTCTGATAAGACTGTATTCGCGGTAATTAGGACCGTTCACTTTGCCGTCATCCGAAGAGAAGATGCAGAAGTAAGAACAGTGCCAGATGAGTCTGGCCGTAGGAAGGCTCATCGAATGGAAGGTGAGCGTAAGCTTGTCCTTGAGAAGGATACCGTCTGTGGATTCCGAGCGGTATCCGTCAACCTGGATGTTCGGAATGTCGCCTTCCGGAACACTGATGTAATTGATCTCTTCAGCGATACGGCTGATGTAATCGTCAGGGGCTTTCTTCTCATCGCGTGAGATGCTGACATTGCTGATATGACAATGCTCTCCGGTAAGGCCTATATACGCCCATCTTGCACTGTCGGGAAGTGCGATAGTGATATCAATGATCTCGGATTCGGAGGTTATCTTGATACGGACGTGATCTTTGATCTTGACTGCTTCGATGTCATAAGTGATGTGTTTATCTGATGTATTGGAAGAACCATTTGTTTTGTTGGTCTCAATCTTGCGCGCGCCTTTGCAGACGGTATTGCCGTCGAATCTGATCTCGCCGTACTCAAAATACAGGAGTTTTGAGATATCGATCTCTTTGTCATGGAACCTTCCGTCAAGCGAATCGAAAAGGACGATGGAAGGAATGGAGTGCTCTTTAGGGCAGCCTTCCTGCGGTGTGTTTGTCAGTCTGATCCTTGTGATCTCCTGTGTAATGACGATGCCTTCGGATATGTATGATCTGTATTCGCCGCAGGTAAACTCGTTCTTGCCGGCAAGCTCTTTAACATCTTCTTTTTCCTTCATCTGATACTCGGTATCAAGGTCGATCAGGTGGAGCATGATCTTACCGAAAACCGGATCAAACTGTGTGCCGAGACATTTGACGAATTCCTCTCTTACGATCTGCTGGGGGATCATGTCACGGTAGCTTCTGCTGGAAGTCATTGCATCGTAAGCGTCTGCTACGGCAATGATGCGGGCACTCTCAGGAATGTCATCTCCCTTGAGACCGTCGGGATAACCCTTTCCGTCGTATCTCTCGTGATGTGATCTTGTGCCTATGCTCAGGAAAGGCGATTCACTGATCGAAGAGAGTATCTGCTCGCCAATCGCGGGATGTCCTTTGATTATGCTGTATTCTTCATCGGTGAGTCTGCTGTTCTTGGTAAGGATTGTTTTTGAGATACCGATCTTGCCGACATCATGCAGAAGAGCCGCGTAATAGATCTCATCGCATTCCCTTGGATCCTTTCCTGCCAGTTCAGCGATCTTCCGTGAATATTCGGCGACCCTGGATGAGTGGCCTTTTGTGTACGGGTCTTTAGCATCGATCGCACTTGCGAGTGCTTCTGCTGTCTGAGCGAAAAGACGCTTTGCGTTTTCCTGTTCCTTTTTCAGGTAATCGACTTCCAGGCTGCGGGCACGTTTGACAGTCTCGTTCATGTCGTTTACAGCGAAAAGGTAAAGGAGAGAAGCAAGGAATCCTGTTGTTATGTTAATGAGAGACAAACCGTAAAACTTGAGCTGTAAGAATCCGGCTGCTATCGGCAGAGTCGTGAAGAGGATGAGCGACAGGAACAGGATCTTTTCGAGATGTTTGCGGTGCTGAACAACGACAGTCAGCTGGATCAGGAGAACGACCAAAGGAATGATCATTCCGATAAAGAAACCGGGAGCACGCTGATAGTGGTTGGATTCGTCAAATGAATAGTAAAGGCCGGTGTACTGCGAAACCATCAGAAGGATCAGGCCTAAGGTTATGAGATAATCGATAAGCCTGAGTCTGAATGGCAGTTTCTCCAGCTTTGTCTCATCCATGATAATATCCATGACATAGTGGTTGAATCCCCATACGATCATGAGGACCATGGCATAGACTATGAAATTGCTGATCCTAACCATCCAATAGCCGGTAACACTCGTGTCACCTCTGAAGATATAAGCGCAGCGGTCGAAAAAGAGCAGGAGGACGGAGAATATATTCGTAAGGATCAGGAATACTTTTCTTCTCTTATCGAATGATTTTGAGAAGGCCATAAAAAGTGCAGCGGCCGCAGCGAAGCCGCTGAGAATAAGCATTAAATCGAGCTGAACGCTTTGCAGGCTCTCGACCATTCTTTTCGCCTTCTGACTTTTAACTTATGGTTGAATTATAGTCTATTTTGAGATCTTTGTTTAAAAATTCTATTAAGAATAAGCAAAATCTGATGATTGTGTGATACTATCTTTGAGATGATTTGATTACCGAAAAAGAGGTGCCTATGAAAAAGAACGAAAGAAAAGACCTGGTCACCAACATCTATACTGCAGATCCTTCTGCACATGTTTTTAATGGAAAGATCTACATTTATCCTTCTCACGACGAAGACCTTGACATCCCCGAGGATGACGACGGGGAGCAGTATGTGATGAAGGATTACCACATCCTTTCAATGGATTCGCTTGACAGCGAGTGCGTTGATAACGGCGTTGCATTAAGCGAGAATGACATTCCGTGGGTCTCAAGACAGCTTTGGGCTCCGGATGCCATCTATACAAACGGTAAGTACTATCTTGTTTATCCAGCAAAGGATAAGGACGATATCTTCAGGATCGGTGTTGCTGAATCCGATTCTCCCGTCGGACCTTTCAAGCCTCAGGACAACTACATTCAGGGCAGCTACAGCATCGATCCGGCAGTCCTTCTTGATGACGACGGAAAGATCTGGTGTTATAACGGCGGCCTCTGGGGCGGTCAGCTCGAGATGTGGCAGTCAGGTTCCTTCAATCCCGATGAGCACCGTCCCGAAGGCGATGAGAAGGCTTTGGGCCCCCTCGTTGCAGAGTTCACTCCTGACATGACTGCTTTCAAGTCTGCACCCAAGATGATCACCATCCTCGATGAGAACGGTGAGCCCTTGAAGGCAAAAGATGAGGACAGGAGATATTTCGAAGATCCCTGGATGCACAAGTTTAACGGCAAGTACTACTTCTCATACTCAACGGGTACGACACATTATCTTTGCTACTCGGTAGGAGATTCTCCGGAAGGACCTTTCACATATAAGGGAAGGATCATGGAGCCCGTCATCGGTTGGACGACGCATCACTCCATCGTTCAGATAGACGGCGAGTGGTATCTGTTCTATCACGATGCCAAGAGATCCGGCGGATGTTCGCACAAGAGATCCGTCAAGTTCACTAAGCTCAACATCTCAGAAGACGGCACGATCGAGAAGATCCTTCCTTACGATCACGAGTAAGTTTTAACTGAAAATGAATTAATGCCGCCTTGCATCTTAAAGATGCGGGGCGGTTTCATTTTGTTGAAGATGAAATGAAGCTGATGACCGCTTCCGCGGCTTTTTCCTGCTGTTCGTCAGACGATATCAAAGCCTTGCCGTCATTTTTCTGATGCCCGTAGTTCCCGAATTGGGAATGGTTTCCACCCTTTATGCTGACTTCGGTATATTTGCCCGGCAGGTTCTTTCGGTTTTCTTTGAGCTTGGACATGTTTATGATCTGATCTTCGCTTGCGGTTACGAGAAGTGCATCCATGCCGGAGGGAATTTGAGAGGAAGGATAAGAGGAGAGCATTATGACTCCCTTGATCTTGTCTGAATTGGAAGAAGCGTATTTCGCAGCCATTACGCCGCCTAAAGAATGGCCTCCGATGTACCAGGTTGAATATTGATGTTCAGCAAAGGCTTTATCCGCTGCATTAGTATCCAGGACTGCCAGACGGCAAGGCATCTTCATCAGGCAGACGTCGATCCCGCTTGATGCGATCTTGTGGAGCAGCGGAGCATAAGCATTTTCGTCCACTTTGCCGCCGGGGTAGAAGATAAGGGCCTTGTCATCGGAGGGCCCGTCAAAAAGAACTCCGTACGGTCTTTCCCTTACCGTGACCATGTCATCTGAACTCATTGCTTCCGCAGCTGTTCCGTCCGCATGATAGTAATCGGAAACGTAGACGAAAAAGGAGACCGCAAGCAGTATCAAAACGGCAAGAATCGTGCCTGCCGCGATGATCAATTTCTTACTGCCTTTAGCGTTATTTCTTCCCATTGAATTATGAGCCGTCATACGAAAATAATTAAGCAGAAAGAGAAATCATTAAATCCAAGAAATT
>CAMZBB010000041.1 GCA_947304405.1 uncultured Clostridia bacterium | reverse complement strand
CTCTGTGGCTTACGATCTGTCTTGCCTCGTCTCTTGTGCGGGCAAAACCCATTCTGAACAGAACGTTGTCAAGTCTTGTCTCAAGAAGGATCATGAGGTTTTCACCGGTTGTGCCGTAGTGAAGCTTCTGTGCCTTCTCATAGTAGTTTCTGAAAGGCTTCTCAAGGACTCCGTAGATGAACTTAGCCTTCTGCTTCTCCTTGAGCTGCATGCCGTACTCGCTCATCTTGCGGACGACCTTAGCCTTTTTCTTTGATTGCTTATTAAGTCCCAGATACGCAGGCTCAATACCAAGGGCTCTGCACTTCTTAAGGACAGGTGTCATATCTCTGGCCATTGATTTATCCTCTTTCTTTCATTCTTGATAGTTGAAGCACGAAGAAGAATCAGACTCTTCTGCGCTTAGGCGGACGGCAGCCGTTGTGCGGAACGGGAGTAACGTCTTTGATCATCGTTACTCTGAGGCCTGCGGTCTCAAGTGCACGAACAGCGGACTCACGTCCGGATCCGGGTCCCTTGACATAGACATCAACTGTCTTCATGCCGTGGTCGCATGCAGCCTTTGCAGCCTTCTCGGAAGCGATCTGAGCAGCATAGCTGGTACCCTTACGGGAACCCTTGGCATCCATACCGGCAGAAGCCCACGAAATAGCGTTGCCCTGCTTGTCGGTGATGGTAACTATCGTATTGTTGAATGTAGCATGAATATGAGCCTGACCGTCAACGACGTTCTTACGCTCACTTCTTCTGGGTCTTGTGCTTTTCTTAACTGCCATAAATCAGTTACCTCCCCTTACTTCTTCTTACCTGCGACGGTATGCTTAGGTCCCTTGCGGGTACGAGCATTCGTCTTGGTGCGCTGGCCTCTAACGGGGAGTCCCAGTCTGTGACGGCGTCCTCTGTAGCAACCGATATCGGTAAGCCTCTTGATGTTGGCGCCAATCTCTCTCTTAAGGTCACCTTCGACCTTGTAGTTGTTCTCGATCTGATCACGGATCTTAGCGACCTCGTCCTCAGAAAGATCCTTTACGCGCGTATCAGGATTGATTCCGGTCTCACGGATAATGTCCTTAGCGCTTGTTGTTCCGATACCGAAAATGTAGGTAAGAGCGATCTCGATCCTCTTGTCATTCGGTAAATCTACGCCGGCTATACGAGCCATTTAGTGTACCTCCATATGATTGTGGTAATACTTCATATATACGACACGCGGCGTAAGGAACTCTGAGGATCTCCCTCGAGAGCAGCCGCCCTTACATTTAGGCGTGTAATATTCTTCCGTTGTTTCTTTGCGGGCGGAGCTTGTTGCCCGCGGCCTGTCTTTCAATTATCGCCGGGGCTAATTCCGGACAGCAGACAGACCCGACACCTGCTTTATTAACCCTGCCTCTGCTTGTGCTTGGGGTCGGAGCAGATGACCATAACCTTGCCGTTTCTGCGGATGATCTTGCATTTCTCGCACATCGGCTTTACTGACGGTCTGACTTTCATAAGTAAACCTCCCTGGTTGCTTTATTTTTCCACAACAAAACACAGGCGCTTTTTGAGCGCATGCCGTACTATTATAGCAAAATTGTTTTGATTTTCAACTGAATTTTTTCATTAGGCGGCACTCTTTTTTGAGCATCCGCACAAAAAGATAAAAGGACCGCCCGAAGGCGGTCCCATTATAACTCCATGATAAATAATTATCTATAATTATCCGAAGATTCCGCCTGATGCCGGAAGCGGTATCGTGGCCATGAATATCACTGCGATGAGAAGGCAGACAAAACTGACTGCGAGAACGATCTTCTTGTTAGTCGTATTCTTAAACACTCCGACGATGCCGAGCATAAAGAGTGCCACGCTGTAAAGGACTGTTACGAGCGAGAACTTGTCGCCGTTGGCGTTGTCCTGCTTACCTTGCTCAATGACCTTGTCGGCTTCCTCAAGTTTTGCATTTGCTTCGTCGAAGTATGTTTCCACAAATTCCTGCGTAAAAGGCGAAGTTATAGCCTTCTCATTTTTGAGCCACGCGAGGATCTCCTCCGTATCGTTATTGCCGTCAGAGAATTTTTCGATATCGTATCCGATCGCAGCTGCCATGTTGTCAGGGAGGTTGTCCCCGCAGAACCACTGGAGCTTCCAGATATTTGCCTCGATGGCGGCATTGTCCTTGGCAGATTCAGCATAAAGGATCTCCACCTCATATGAGGAAATGGTGTTCCAGATGCCCATATCCTGTGAAAGAGTCTGAACGGCGGCATTGTACAGTGAGTTTCCGTCGCTTGAAAGGTTGTTGCTCGTAGCGTAGTTTGTTGCCTGGTTGCCGCCGTGGATAGAACCAACGTAGCTTGCCCATGCTGTAAGGAGCGCCGTAATGCCAAGCAGGATTACAGTAATTACCTCAAGAGCGTTCTCGCTCAGGAAAGATTTCTTACCTTCAGCCTTAACCTCTTTTGTTTCCTTAACTTCGGAAACTTCCTTCTTTTCGTCACCCATATATATTGTTCCTTTCTTTATAAAATCCCCTCATAAAACAATGCCCTGCCGCCGGCCGGGAATATCAAAAGCCGCAGAAACTGCAATAAACTGACTTTTGGGAAATAATAGGCTTAAGCCTTAGGCTTCTTCTCGCCTCTCCATGTTATCCTTCCCCTGGAAAGATCATAAGGAGAGATTTCCATTGTGACCTTATCACCGGGAAGGATCTTGATGTAATTCTGTCTGAGCTTGCCCGACAGGTGCGCAAGGACGACATGCCCGCTTTCGAGCTTGACCTTGAACATCGCGTTCGGGAGCGCCTCGTCAACCACGCCCAATACTTCAATTACGCCTTCCTTACCCATTAATAACCCTCCTCATAATCATAGGTCGTCATAAAAGGTCCTTCATCAGTGATGAGGATCGTGTTCTCATAATGTGCCGTCGGAGACCCGTCCTGTGTGACGATAGTCCATCTGTCGCTCAGGATCTCGATCTCCCTGCTGCCCAGGGTGATCATCGGTTCGATGCAAATGGCCATGCCCTTCCTGAGCTTCGTTCCGTGTCCCGCCTTGCCGTAATTGGGAACATCGGGATCCTGGTGCATCGTCGTTCCGATGCCGTGGCCCGTAAGTTCCCTGACAACTCCGTATCCGAAAGACTCGCAGTATTCCTGGACAGCCTGGCCGATATCGCCGGTCCTCATGCCCACCTTGGCATACTTAAGGCCTTCGAAAAACGATTTCTCAGTTCTCTCGACAAGATCCCTGACCTCCGGAGCAACGTCACCGACAAGATATGTTCTGCAAGCATCCGAATGATAGCCGTCAAGGATGGCTCCGACATCAACTGAAAGGATGTCGCCGTCCTGGAGGATCCTGGATTTCTTGGGAATGCCGTGAACGACCTCATCGTTTACGGAAGCACAGATCGTTCCGGGGAACGGAGGCTGGCCGTAATTAAGAAACGAAGGTATGGCGTCATGGCTCCTGATGATGTCATAACAGATCTTGTCAACGTCGTGTGTGGACATGCCGGGCTTGATCTCGTCCCTGCAGACCTTAAAGACTTCCTGGAGGATCTTCCCGGAAGCTTTCATTTTCTCAAATTCTTCATCGGTCAGTATTTCTACCATATATATTCCTTAATTCTTAAAGTCCCAGTTTTTTAAGTCCGGCTTCGATCTCCGCAACGCAGGTGTCGGAGCTGACATTATTATTGCCCTCGACGATCAGGCCGCGTGCGGCGTAGAAATCGATGAGCGGGGCTGTATTCTTTCTGTATGTGTCAAGCCTGGACTGAACTGTCTCAGGATTGTCGTCCGATCTCTGGATCGTCTTGCCGCCGCAGAGGTCACAGACGCCCTCGACTTTTGAAGGCTTGTACTTTACATTAAAGCTTGCACCGCACTTCTCGCAGACGCGTCTTGTGGTGACTCTGTCCATGATGACGTCATCATCCGTGACGACATACATGACCGCATCGATCTTTGTTCCGAGACCGTCAAGGATCTTGTCCAGAGCTTCTGCCTGTGCGATCGTTCTCGGGAAACCGTCAAGAATGAATCCCTTGTCGGATTCAGGTCTGTTCAGGCGGTCTTCGACCATTCTTACGGTAACATCGTCAGGAACGAGCGCGCCTTTGTCGATATACGACTTGGCTTCGATCCCGAGAGGAGTATTCTCCTTGATGTTGTATCTGAAAAGGTCTCCCGTGGAGATATGGTCAAGAGAGAACTTATCCCTGATGACTGTGGCTGTCGTGCCTTTGCCCGAACCGGGCGCACCCATGATTATAAGATTCATATTATCTTTCCTCCCGGACAGTATTTACCTTGCGTACTTGTTCTTCTTTTTCTCTTTGTTCTTCTCTTCTTCGGTAGCGATCCCGTTTTCGAGAACGAGCTTAAGCTCGATGAAGCCGCCGGCCAGCAATATGCAGACAATGCCTAAGAACCATATACCGTTCAATACGGGGATGAGGTCAAGGAGCATCGGGATAAGGCTGAGTGCGATCAGGAAAGTGGCATCTGCCATGTTGAGGTTATTGTAAAGCGACATAAGATACTGCGATGTCGGCTTGCCGGGACGAAGGCCCTGGATATAACCGCCGTTCTGCTTGATCTGGTTGGACATGTCGAACGGATTGAACTGGATCATCGCGAAAAGATAGGTGAACAGCGCAATAAACACCACATAGATCATGTAGAAAGAAATGCTGCGCTTGAAATTAACGAACCCCAAAAGGATTCCGTTGGAAGTGCCTTCAGGCATTACCAGACACATGATCGTTGCCGGAAGGAGCATGATAGCCACCGAATAGACGATAGGCATGGTGCCTGCCTGGGCAACCCTTAAAGGAAGGACCTGGTTCTGCATGCCGTACTGCTTCATTCCGACCGTTCTCTTGGAGAAAAGGATCCTGAGCTTCTTACCGCCTAAGTAGAACCAGACGGCAAATACGAATATTACAACGGCTACGACTGCGCAGCCTGCGGTTATTCCTATAGCAGCCGGGAGTCCCAAGACTGAAGCCCTGAGGTAAACGCTCTGGAAGACATGGGGAAGGTTGCGGAGGATCGCTGCCAGTATGACAATGATGAGGCCGCTTCCCAGACCCTTGGTGTTGATGAGCTCAACGCACCAGCCGAAGAATGCCGCTCCTGCCGCAAGACATGCTCCGGCAAGGACGATCGCTGCCCAGAAATTTATTGAGGTCCAGACGTGATTTCTCATTCCGACGCAATAGAGGGCGGCAAAAACAACGTCTGCGATGACTGCGGCTATTCTGGTCAGTTTGGTTATTATCTTTGAACCTGCATCACCTGTCTGGGCGATCGCAC
The DNA here is from genome assembly GCA_947304405.1 of uncultured Clostridia bacterium. Classification (GTDB taxonomy): domain Bacteria; phylum Bacillota; class Clostridia; order Saccharofermentanales; family Saccharofermentanaceae; genus Saccharofermentans. The sequence continues at coordinate 15,126 of CAMZBB010000041.1, read as the reverse complement.
GAAGCTTCGGAATGGCGATCGTGAGGATCTGCATGATTATCGAAGCTATGAGGAACGGATAGAGTCCGAGGCTTGTGATCGAGACATTTTCCAATGCCCTGAAAGACATTATGTTCAAAAGAGCTCCCGTATCTCCCCATTTTGCAACCGCTTCAGAAGCGCCTGCATGGTCTATTCCCGGGACGGGAACGAGCGAGAGCAAGACAAGGACCGTCAATATCAGGAAGGTGAACCACATCTTCTTCCTGAGCGCGGGAACCTTGTAACTATCCGTAATTGTACCCATTAAAAACTTCTCTCCTTATATACGCGCATAAAAACAGCGTCAGTATTATAGCGCATATTTTTCGATTTTTTAAGTTCGTTTTAAGAAACACTTCCATAATGGGGCCAATGATCCTGCAATGACCGGAATATAGTTGCAGGCAAAAAGGAGACGAAACATATGGTACATAAGAAGGTCTTAGCAATTCTGACAGCGGCTGCACTGGCAGGCTCAATAGCCGGATGCAGCAAAAACAAGGCACCCGATCAGCCCGGCAAAATGCCTTCATCCGAATCTTTCTCGGAGCCATCTTTTGAGACAGAGGCACCTGTAGTATCTGACAACAGTCAGGTCGTCGGCAAAGTAACCTCGATTGAAGGATCCAAGATCACGATCGAATTCGGCGAACTGAAGCAGAAGACTCCTCAAAGAAACGGCGATACCGACGGCAGCAGAAGGACCCGTCCGAGCGGCAAAGACAATGACGGAAAGAGAAGAGATCGTTCAGGTGACGCTGACTCAGAAGGAAGAAAACGCCCTTCCGGAATGTTCGGCTACACATTTACTGCCACAAGCGGCAGCGGAACTTACGATCTTTCCTCCCTCAAAGAGATAACGCTTGAGAACGACAGCGATGATACTCCTGATACCGTTGACGAGATCAAAACGGGAGATGTGGTCGTAATAACCCTCAAAGATGACAAGACGCCCTCTTCACTGACCGTTAAAGACTTAAACGGAAGGACCGGAAACAGAAGATCTTCCAAAAGATCTTCAGATGACGGTAACTGAAAGACTCATTTGACCCCTTCGTATTTCCAGTTGGAACGTTCCCAGACATTGTCTTTGACCGAATACCACTGCGATTTGTCGAAGGTGTTGGTCCCGTTCTTAAGGACGTCCCAAGATCCTGAGAAAATAACATTTTGAGGCCCTTTTTTCTTCTCGGGTGCGAAAAGCTTATTCCCGGTAAACGGATTTACGGCATCATTCACGAGCCCCTGCGTCGCAAGCGCAGGGGTATCTGCGTTTGTCATGAATTCATCGGAGACATTAAAGCCATGACTTCCGAAATCCTTATAAAGCAGGAGCGGAATATATGCCTGGGCATCAAATTCAGCATCATCATTGTTGAAGATGAGCTCTTCATACTGCCTGACCCCGTAAGCATGATCAGCGACAACTATGATCCTCGTGTTATCGTAAACGCCCTGTTCTTTCAGATAATCAAGCCATCTTCCGACGGAAATGAGCGCCGCTGTATTCATTTCGAAGAACAAGTACTGTGCCGGAGTCTCCATCGGAAGAGCCTTCCCGTCAAGGATGAATCTGTCCTTGTGGGTCTTGTCGTATTCGGTATTGTCGATATAGTATTTCGGCTCGTATTCAGGCTCCGAGAGCATGGACATGTCATGCGTGGATTTGTTGGCAAAGATGACCATGTTGTTTCCGTCCTGAGTGATATTAGTCATCTGATCCACGGCCTTGAGCGCATAGTATTCAGACTCGAAGCTTAAGTAATGTCCCAAAGCCCTTGAAGTTCCGTCAACCACCTGGAAAGACGAAGCCTCCTCCTTGGTTATGGAACCGGTCATGTTGTATCTTCCGCCGTCATACAAAGAAGGCTGTATCACTACAGGCGATGACTTGAACAAGCTGTAGCAGAACAGGTTGCGGCAAAGCGTGGCCTCAAGGTTTGCGGCTTTTGTAGGCAGATCAGGAAGATAATGGTATCCGGTGTTATAGACTTTCAGCCCCTTGAAATCCTTAAAGACAGTAAGATCCGGTATCCAGCTGTAGCCCGCGTATGTGGGATTAACGAACGTGCAGTCCCAACCTTCCTTGGCAAACACGGAGGGCATGACCTTGAGCGCCTCATTCTGTTTGTCCGCCAGCGGTTCAGTATCTCTCTCGTTGATCTTTTCGGGCGTGTAGTCATATCCGCCGTACAGAGCCGGTGACGCGAAATTGGTGCTCTGGCCGTAGGACATCGTATTCCTGTACCAGGTGAACCCGTCAAAGCTTTCCTTAAGCTCCGGCTTCTCGTTCATTATGTACGGAACCATGGATCCGACCGCACGGTCAAGCATGATGACGACAACGTTTTTGCCTTCTTTAGAGAGATTAAAGGATGGCAATTCCGCGGAATAGCCGTTAAATGCCAGTTTGTACTGCTTGTTTATCTTGGTGATATTCCCGAACGAGATCAGTATCAGTGCCACGGCGCCGCAAACGGCAAGGACCGTCGGCAATTGCTTCGTGTACTTTATAAGCAAAACGCTGACCCCTGCGGCAAGAAGCAGGAACACCAGGTTCCATATCATGTCCTCGGTATCGAAAACGGGTCTGTTGACGTACTGCAGAGTCTCGACCATGTCACCGAAAAAGTTACTGTACATGGCATTGTTGAGCAGTGCCGCCACGCAAAGCACAAACATCACTCTGCTTATCACTTTTCTGCCCTTTGTGGAGGCAAGATAATAAAACAGCGCCGCCCAGAGTATGAAAAGACCTGTTCCCGTCAGTATGGGGTAGAAAAGATAGCGGGCAGGATTGGTCATCGTATATCTGTTCATGAACTGCTGGGGTGAAGCCGAAATGACGTTTGTCGGAATGAAAAAACCCGTGAATACTGCAAGGAACAAAGCAGTTGCACCGAACAGAAGATTGCTCCTGCCGCGTTCTTCGGCAATCAGTTTTGCTGATTCTTTGGATATGGTCCTGGCCTTTTTAGGCTCTTTGGCTTTCTTTTCGCGCAAGACAAGCATCACGATATTTTTCCCCAGCGAGAAAATATTGTTCAGCGTCCAGTAGAAGACAAGACCTGCCGGGGAATTGTAAAGGAATACAAGGAATACCGCGGCGATCAGATACATCTGGATCTTGGATTTGAGGGGGAGCCCCTTGCCGTAGATCACTCCGGATATTATGTTGATCAGAGTCATCAGTATCGGAAGGATGTTGACGGTAATGCCTTCGATCAACAGCAATCCGTCAGGTGCGCTCAAGTCCTTTACCGGGCCTGCTGCAGCTCCGGAAAGAATGCTGCATTTGGAGAGCATCTTGTAGGCTGCGATGAAAAAAGGTATTTGGAGAAGAAGCGATACTGAACTGTTCAGGACATTTGCCGGGTTGTAGCCGTTCTGCCTGTAGTAGGTCTGAAGGATCATGAAACGCTCGTCACCCTTGAATGCCTGCTTTATGTGTTTGATCACGGGAGCAAGCTTGATCTCTTTCTCCCTGGCTTCTTCCTGGATGCTGTCGGCGCGCCTGTAGAGCGGGAGCACCACCAGATTGAAAACAATGCTGAGAAGGATTATCGAGACTATGACGTTGCCTGATGATTTGAAGATGACCGAAAAGACGATCTCAAACAAGAGCTCGATCGGATAGATGATAAGCGTGTATAGTCCGGTAAGAAATGACATTATCTTCTCTCCGGTACGTAGATGCGTCTGACTCTCTTGCCGACGTCACATGTGATCTCATAGTTGATCGTGCCCATTCTTTCAGCCAGATCGTCAGCAAGACGGTCTTTGCCGAATATCTCCACGACGTCGCCAACCTTCGGCCTTGTCTTCAGATCCGTGGTATCGACCATGCACATGTCCATGCAGACATTACCGATGATCGGGCATTTCTCGCCGTTAACTATGAGTTCGAATCCGTTTGAAAGCCTTCTGGACAGCCCGTCGGCATACCCTATGCCTACCGTGGCCACCTCTGTCTCGCGCTTAGCAGTAAAATGTCTTCCGTAACTAACCGTGGCACCGGAAGGGATCTTTTTGACGTGGATCACCTTCGCATACCAGTTCATGACGGGTATCAGATCAGGCCTGACGGGCGGCTCGGGACATCCGGGCGGCATGAGACCGTAGAGTATTATCCCTGCTCTCACAAGATCCAGATGCATTTCCGGGAATCTCATGATCCCCGCGCTGTTGGATATATGCTTCTTCTCGAAAACAATCCCCTCGTCCCCGAGTTCTTTTATCTGCCTCATAAAAGAATCAAACTGCTGCTTCGTATAAGCGTCGTCTCCCGTATCGGCTACGGCAAAATGCGAGAAGACCCCGTAGGGAATGATCCCCGGGAGCTTGCAGCACTTAACTATCTCTCCGGTAGACGATCCGTCTGTCTGAAAACCGATCCGGCCCATTCCCGTATCGAGTTTTATGTGGATCTTTATCTGCTTACCCTGGGAAACGGCCTCATCAGACAGCGCTTTGGCAATATCGTAAGAGTAGACCGCCTGCTCGATATCGTATCTGACGGCATCGGCAAAACGGCTCTTGTCCGTGAATCCCAGCGTCATCATTGGAGCGTCTATTCCGCGGTTTCTCAGATCCACGGCTTCATCAATGGTCGCAAGGCAAAGGCCTGCCGCGCCGCATTCCAAAAGCGTACTTGCCGTCTCATAAGCTCCGTGTCCATAGGCATCAGCCTTCACAACGGCGAGGATCCCCGCGCCCGGAGCAGTCAGCTTTCTGATCTCACTGAAATTATGCCTTAAAGCGTCAAGATCGATCTTCACGCACGAACGGTCATACTGACCGGATCTGATGTCAGTCACTGATCCTTCCATCTGCACTTAACTCCAACCGGATCTGTCAAAGGCTTCCGGGAAAAAACTCTCAAGGTCTGACGGCAGCATTGCCCTGACGCCATATTCTTCCGCTGCGGCAAGTCCCGCATCGGAATGTATCTTAACAGCGGCGCAGGCTGCTTTCTCGGGTGCTATACCCTGTGCAAGGATGCCCGTCATGAGGCCTGCCAAAACATCTCCGGAGCCGCCCTTGGCAAGCCCGCTGTTAGAGGCTTCGTTGACATAAAGTTTCCCGTCGGGGGTAGCAATGACGGTCCTGTTGTTCTTAAGGACGATAATGCTCTTAAGCTTTGCAGATAGCTTCACCGCAGCGGTTTCAGACGTATCATCGGGGCTTATGCCTTCAACTCCCGCCGAGATCCTTGCAAATTCCCCCATGTGAGGAGTAAGGATCGCAGGCGTCGGTCTGTGTCTCAACATAGGCAGTATATGTTCCTTGTCGTGGGCAGCGGCACTAAGCGCCCCTGCATCGATGACAAGATTTTTCGCCTCGCGGATAAAAAGCTCCAGAAGAGGCCGGATATTGAGATCATCGGAAGGAATGCCCGGACCTATAAGTACCGCATCAGCCTTTTCGAGAAGGCGTGTTGCCGTTCTCAGAACGCTTGCAGGCATTCCGTCTCTGAGAGACTGGAGAGCACACGGATGAGTGGCCCTGACAGCGTCAAGGGTCCTCGTCTCGGAATAGACGCGCACAAGACCCGCACCGGACCTGAGCGCTGCACCGCAGGCGAGCACTGCCGCGCCGGTCATGAACTCCGAACCCGCGGTGATCAATGCGGTTCCGAAAGTGCCCTTATGTCCCGTCTCCGGACGGGGCAGAGCCATGTCCCTGACCAGCTCGTTCGTTAAGACGGTAACGTTCGTGTTACTCATGTTTCTCCTCGTCCCTGCCGGGTATCAGATCCTCGTTCCTTATGCTGCTGATGGCTCCGATGTCGAACGGAGTCTCCTGATATACGTAATAGTTGAGCCAGTTCGTGTACATGAGGGTTGCCGATGACCTCCATCTGAGAAGGGGCCCTTTGGCAGGATCGTTGTCAATGTAGTAGTTGACCGGCAGCGCGGTATCGATCCCCGCTCCGTGATCTCTGACGTACTCCCTGTGGAGCGTCTCCCTGTCATACTCGGAATGGCCGGTAATGAAGATCTGACGTCCGTGAAGATCGGAAACGGCATAGATCCCGCACTCCTCAGATTCGGAAAGGATCCTCAGATCCTTGTGCTTGACGATGTCTTCTCTCCTGATCTCCGTGTAACGGGAGTGAGGCACGTAGAAAACGTCATCAAAGCCCCTGAACAGCTTGACCGGACGACTCCACGTCATCGAATGCTCGAAAACGCCGAACACTTTCTTATCCAAAACGTATTTGGGCACGCCGTAGTGATAGTAGAGTCCCGCAAATGCAGCCCAGCAAAGATGGAGCGTGGAATAAACATGCGTCTTGCTCCACTCAAGGATCTGCACAAGTTCAGGCCAGTAATCGACTTCCTCAAAGGGAAGCTTCTCAACAGGCGCACCGGTAATGATCATTCCGTCGAAATACTGGTCCTTTATCTTATCGAACGTCTCATAATATTTCGTAAGGTGAGCCGCACTTGTATGTGTGGACTGATGTGACGCCATGCACAAGAGCTCGATGTCTATCTGGATCGGTGTATTTGACAGCGCTCTTAAAAGCTGCGTCTCCGTCGTTATCTTATCCGGCATCAGATTAAGGATAACGAGCTTCAACGCCCTTATGTCCTGTGACAGGGCGCGGTTTTCTTCCATAACGAATATTCTTTCCTGTTCAAGGGTCTGCCTCGCCGGAAGATTGTCTGCAATTCTAATAGGCATTTTTTGCCTCCTCCGTGTTAACCGCTGATGAACTCGTTCAAGATTGATTCCGCGGGAACCTGCTCAGGGCTCACTACAGGTATCTTATCCAGATGACCGATAAGCTTGCTCGCTTTGGTAAGAGCCGATGACAGATCCGCAAAGGGCTTGCCGGTATTCGACTTTTCCATGAACACGCTGGGCTCTATCGTTCCCTTCTCGACCTGTCTGAGCGCTGCCTGGATATCATTTAATGCAAGAGGCGCAATGATGAGGCTCTCATAAGCAAGGAACGAATTGACATGATAGTCGGCGCATGTGAGGTATTCCGAGTAATACTTTTCCTCAGACTTGCTGATCATCGGCCAGTAATCGATCGTGGCAAGAGCATGGGCATTTCTGTGCCTGTTGTCCCTGACGATCCTTCGAAGCATCCTGATCTCATTGCTGTCCATGAGCTTTGTATCGCAGTAAACATTGCCGTAAGGCATGATGAACACCTTCGAGCACCTGTCGCCGAAGTCTCCCGAGATCCTCGAATTGAGTCCGTGAAGTCCTTCTACTACGAGGACTCCGTCTTCTCCTAACGTGATGGCATTTTCAGGCTTGCCCTCATGCTGTATCCTCGTCTGGAAATCGAAGAACGGCGGAACAACGGTCTCACCGTTGATTATCCTTGCGATGTCTTTTTGTATCCTGTCAACGTCAAGTGCATCTATCGTCTCAAAATCCGGCCTGCCTTCACGGTCGCAGACGATCTCTTTGAGATTGTAATAATCGTCGAGTGAGAGGTGACAAGCCTTGCGTCCCGCTTCGGTTATGGTCTTTGCGAGTCTTAACGTAAAAGTCGTCTTACCGGAAGATGTGGGGCCGGAGACAAAGATCGCCTTCTTGCTCTTATCAGCGCATATCTCAGCACAGATCGCATCTATCCTTTCAAGAAACGTCTTTTCCGATTCAGAGATAAATCTGGGCAGATTCAGTGCCCCGAGCGACTCTTCGAGCTCTTCAACCGTTATGTCGATTCTGTCTCTAAGCTCTGCCATGCTTTCCTCCTGTTTCCGCAAAAAGAGATCCGGTCCGAAGGAATTTATCGCTTCGAAGGGAAGAATCTCTTCAAAATCAATGTGTTAATGAGCCAATCCCAGACATACTGACAGACCCTGAACGCTATGTAGATGAGTCCCGGGATCACCATGATGACCGCAATGTTGATCAAAACGACCAGCATAACATGCATGCCTCCCGCAAGAACGCCGGTAACCGTGGCAAACGAACCGGAACTTGCCGCATATTTGGTCGTGTACGTCTCAAGCGTCTTGTTGAGATAATCAACGATGACTGTCTGGAGATCGCCCATGTTCACCGTGAGCTTAGGGAGTATGAGACCCACGGTGTAACTGAGAACGAGATAAGATTTGAATATCTTCTCTGCTAAAACCAATATTTTGCCCCATAAGGGCATTCGGTAGTATCTGAAATTAATGAAGGGGCTGGCAACGAAAAGTACTATGAATGCAGCAAAAAGCGGCATTCCCACATTGCCGAATCCCAAAAGCCTTTTGCCCAGGATGTAGGTGTAAAGAACAATGCAGTTGCAAAGAAGCCCATAGATAACGAAGAGCCAGAAATGCTTTCTGTTCTCATAATCGGTATCGCTCCAAAGCTTGCCGAGCATCAGTCCTTCAAGATAATCCAAAATGCCTACTCCTGTCGAAAGTTTAACCTTTAAATTCTAACACACTGGGAACCTTACGGCTACTTGCGGGGTCAAAAGCCTTCAATCTCACCCTTGCCGCAGCTCATGATTATCTTCTCGCAAAGATCCTCATAAGCGACGCCTTCAACTTTGGCGGCTTCGGGGAGCAATGAAGTATTCGTCATTCCCGGGAGGTTATTGGCCTCGATGAACCAGAACTCATGGGTGTTCTCGTCATAGATCATGTCGACCCTGCCATATTCGTCCATCCTCAGTATGTTGAAGATCCGGACCGACAGTTCCTGACACTTCCTGTAATCCTCCTCGCAGAGCTGTGCGGGACAGATATGAGTGGTCAGGCCGTCCTGATATTTATTCTTGTAATCGTAGAAGCCTTCGTGAGGAATGATCTCGGTTATCGGCAGGGCCTTGTGTCCGACGATTCCGATCGTGACCTCTCTTCCCTTGATGAACTGTTCAACAAGGATTCTCTGCTTGTAAGAAGCCGCCCATTCAAGTGCCGGAGCAAACTCCTCTTCAGTCTTGACAATGGAAACGCCGCAGGAAGAACCGCATCCTATAGGCTTGATCACACAAGGAATGCCGATCTCGGACTTGATCTTCCCGGGAGTCATCTCTTCGTAAGTGCCGGTTATCCACTTTGCAGTCGGGATGCCGGCTCCGGCGATCAGGGCCTTTGACAGGTCCTTGTCCATCGCGATCGCACATCCCTGATAACCGCAGCCCGTGTACATAATGTCATAAGCGTCAAGCAGTGCCTGGACCTGTCCGTTCTCGCCATGGGAACCGTGAAGGCCGATAAAGACCCTGTCCGCATACTGGCAGAGTTCAATGACTCTCGGGCCGACCCACTGCCTTCTTCCGCCGTGCTGCCTGATGATCTCCTCAAGATCGGGTTCTTTCTCGGGGATCACGTATGAATAGGGATTGACCGTCCCGCGGCGGAAAAAGCTCTCTGCCGGGCGGTCATTCTCGATACCGTCGTAAAGATCTACAAGCGCAACTTCATGTCCTTTGGACAAAAGAGCATTCGCAATGAGGCTTGCGGATTTGAGCGATACGTCACGCTCCGGCGACAGTCCGCCGCCTAAAACAACTATTTTCATGAAGGACCTTCTTTTCGAAAAGTATATGCAGATTATAGACCTATTTCACAAATCTTTTCGCGCTTTCGCGAGAAACTGTTATAAGTTTGTAAAAGTTGCCCATATTAATAATTGATATAATTATTTAAATCGTTTGAAGGGAGAATTTATGCTCGCATTTTTATACCTTTGCGTATGCGCCATAATGGGAATGGTCCTCGTGGCCATCTGCGTCCCTGATGTGAGACGTCTCTATTTGGCTTGTGCGCCTTCCGTCAAGGCGATCGAAAACATACCCAGCACTCTCTTTCTTGTTGCCGCGGGAACCGTGGCCGGACTGCTGTGCGTACCGTTCGTCAATTATTACGTGATCCTTGGCCTGTCATATTTCGTTGCAAGCGAGAAGCTCTGCATGAAGATAGGCTTTATGGTAACCGCAGCCATTTTCCTTTGGCTCATCCTCACCTGCCTGATCATAGTCAACCGCAGGCGCATCAGGAGAGACGAGGGGGAGGTAGAGACTTTTGCCAAGCTCCCCGCCTACAAGAACAAAGCATCAAATACGCTTTTCTACGGTTTCGTCATCCTGATGACCACCATTATCTCGGCTTTCCTTATGTTCTACACATACAGGATCGACCACGGTTACCTCTTAAACGGGTATTCCACATTCTCTGACCTCTCGCCCCACACGGCGATGGTCTCCTCGTTCGGCAAGGGCTTCAACTTCCCTACCGAATACATGCATTTCTCCGGAGACGGCATCAAGTACCACTTCCTGTTCTACTTTCTCGCCGGAATGCTCGAGTATCTGGGCATGCCTATCGACTATGCCCTCAACATCCCCTCCATCATTTCGATGGTCTGCGCCATGATCCTTCTGGGTCTCCTTGCGGCGCTCCTTTCCGGAAGACGCCTTGCATTCGCGCTTTCCCCCGTGCTCGTATTCCTCAGGAGTTCGCTCAACGTATTCATTCATATCAGAGATCTCATGGCTTCAGGCAATACCCTTTCCGGCTCGATCAGCCAGATCCTGTCTGAGAACACCTGGTACGGTACTACGCCTTATGACGAATGGGGTGTTTGGGCGATCAATGTTTATCCCAACCAGCGTCATCTGATGCTCGGCATTGCCGTAGTGCTCATCTGCGTGATCCTCTTCATTCCTTTCGTAAGAAGATTCTGCATTTCGGCAATGAGCGCAGGTTCATTCACTGGCTTTTTCAAGGCGATACTGTTCTCACGCAATGCCTGGATAACCAGAAAAGACGATCCGCTCTCTCCCGGAACACTCACGCTCTTCACATGCATACTTGTTATAGTCATGCCGTATTTTCACGGTTCATGCCTTATCTCCCTTCTGCTCATACTCTTCGGTATGGCACTCGTCTCCGAGAGCAGGCTCCTTCACCTGATGGTTGCCGTAAGCGCCGTTCTTTCCTCGTTCATCCAAACTCAGGCTTTGTCCGGCGGCGCCAATAACATACTCGCCATGAAGTTCAGGCCCGGCTTCCTTCTTGCAGATAATACCAACGCAGCTCTCGCAAAGAGCCCGTCAGCCTGGGTGCAGTACCTGGTAACGGTGACCGGAGCTACCTTGATCGTTGCGGCAGTATGTACCGTGATCCTGCTTTTCCATGACCTCATCAGGAAGAAGCCCATTTACCGTTTCTTCCTGATCCTCGCTTTCCTCAACCCGATCATCTTCGCTTTCCTGTTCCAGGTCACGCTCGAGATGCTCGCCAACCACAAGTTCATCCAGGTCTCACTGGTGCTGATCGATGCATTTGTCGCATTGTTCCTTGCAAATCTTTTCGTTGTACCCGGCAGGAGAAGGACCGTTGTGGTCCTTGCCGCCGATGGAGATATCGCTGACGACGATGACTCCGATGAAAAAGCACCTGAGGATCTCGAAGCTCTTGAGGCCAATGTCAAGAAGGCTGAAAAAGACGGGGAACTTGCTCCCGTCATCCTCTCAAAAGAAGATGAAGAGGAGAAGTCTAATGGCAAAGATGATTCCGATTCTGATGACGATGAAGGCCCGTTTGAGGTCCTTACGGATACTGAAGATTCCAAAGACGCTGACTCTGACGATGCCGAATCCGATGACAAAGCTGACGAGACTGACGACGGCAAATCTGAAGAGAAAGCAACATCTGACGACGAAAAGTCCGAAGAAAAAGATGATTCAAAGACTGAAAAAGAGGAAGAAAAGGAATCCGATTCCCGTCTCCTTTCCAAGATCCCTGATGAACGTACTGTTTCTATGAGGCCCGGTTCCATCGCCATTGCCGAGGAAGCCGCCAAGACCGAAGAGGCCGGCAAAACCTCATCCATCGAAAACGATGACGATGAGACCGACGATGCTGAAGCTGCTTTCGTTCAGGACGAAGAGAAGACTTCCGACTCTGACATTCCTTCCGAGAAGACCGTAGCAATGAGGCCCGGTTCCGTAGCCATCGCTAAAAAGGAAGAGGAAGAATCCGACAAGCCTTCCGGTGAAGATTCCGGCGAAGACAAAGAGCTTGCCGTCTCTGAAGATGCAAAATCCGACGATAAGATCGACGAACTCCCGTTCGAAGTCCTCGACGATGAAGAAAAAGAAGAAGATCCTGATAGCGAGAAGGACGAGGAGAAATCTTTGGAGGAAGTCAAGGATTCTGAAACCGAAAAGGAAAAAGACTCTGACGAAGAAGACGAAGAAGATGAAGAAGATGAAGATGACGAGGACGATATGGTTCTCGAGCATAAGGAAGTCGAGACCGTCAAGACAAAAGGCCTGCCGGGACCCGTATGGTTCATTTTCGAGATCTTCGGCGTTGCTGCTGCCCTGATCCTTCTCGTGGCCCTTGTTGGAACCGGTATTTCCGAATGGGCAACCTATATCAACATCAATGCCACCCCTATGGCAGTAAACGTCAATTCGCCGCTCACGGAATGGATCGAGAAGAATACCGAGCCCGATGATGTCTTCCTGACACCCGAGTATTCCATGAACAGATTCCTGCTCACAGGACGTCCCATGTACTATGGCTGGCCTTACTACGCATGGTCTGCAGGACATAACACCAACACGCGCGATACCATCTATCTGTGGCTCATTTCAGGCTGCGGCGGTGACATCAATGAGTTCAAGCGTTACTGCAAAGAGCGTGGCATCCGCTATCTGATCGCCGATCCCGAATTCGAAGAAGGCGATTACGGTGAGGATGTTTTCTTCAACCGTGAGTTCTTCGAAGAGAACCTCACACAGGTTGCCTACTTCACCGAAGAGAATACCGTGATCTACAAGATCTACTGATTGCGGCTGCAATTCAAACACTGCAACGGGTGCCGTAGCGGCACCCGTTTTTCATTCCAATGGTGCTTGCCAAGATTTGAAAAAAGTTGGCTGGAGATCTTGGAACGGGCATGCAGCTAATAAGCACACAAAAAGGACTGCACGATCCGTGCAGTCCCTTTCATCTCTTCACTTGAGTAACATTGCTTTGCGAGCGGACTTCCGCACAAACGAAGCGCGGAGGACCGCAGCAAGTAAAGCAAGTTACGAATCTTCTTCGACCTTAGCCTCGGCTACGACCTTCTGAGCGATCTCGTCAGGTGCGGGTTCATAGCGTACGTGCTCCATGGAAAACCATCCTCTGCCCTGAGTCATAGACTTAAGATCCGTAGCATATTCGAGCATCTCAGCCGTAGGAACTTCAGCATTTACGACAGATCCGAACTCGTCTGCGTCGATGCCCATGATCCTGCCGCGGCGCTTGTTGAGATCGCCCATGATATCACCCTGCTTATCTTCGGGGATGTGGACCTCAACCTTGCTGATGGGTTCGAGGAGTACCGGACTTGCAGCTGTCATGCCGGCCTTGAATGCGAGGTTGGCAGCGATCTTGAATGCCATTTCGGAAGAGTCGACCGGGTGATAAGAACCGTCGAGCAGAGTAGCCTTGAGGTTAACAACGGGATAACCTGCGAGGATGCCCTTCTTTACGGATTCCTGGAGACCCTTCTCGACTGCCGGGAAGTAGTTCTTCGGAACAGCGCCTCCGAAGACCTTCTCTTCGAAAACAAGATCCTCTGTCTCCGGATTAGGTTCGAACTCGATCCAGACGTCACCGTACTGACCATGGCCGCCGGACTGCTTTTTGTGCTTACCCTGAACCTTGACCTTCTTGCGGATAGCTTCACGGTAAGGAACTCTGGGAGCATCGAGCGTGCAGCTTACGTTGTAAACACTCTTGAGCTTGCTCATGATGACCTTGAGCTGCATGTCGCCCAGACCGGAAAGGACCATCTGCTTTGTCTCGGGATTGGTCTCAACTGAGAAGCAGTGATCTTCGTCTGCAAGCTTTGTCAGACCGGAAATGATCTTGTCTTCCTCGCCCTTCTTATCAGGAACGATGCTCTTTGAAAGAACGGGTGTAGGGAACTTGATCTTAGGCATCTCAAGAATGCGGGCCTTATCGCACAGCGTATCGTTAGTATCGGTATTGGCGAGCTTAGCTGCAGCACCGATATCGCCTGCGGTAACCTTGTCCGTAGCGATCTGCTCTTTGCCGCGCAGATAGAACAATCCGCCGATCCTCTCGTCCTTGCCCTTTGTTGCGTTATAGACTGTGGAGTTGGCGCGCAGTGTTCCTGCGTTGACCTTGAAGATACTGATCTTGCCGACGAACGGGTCGGAAATCGTCTTGAATACGAATGCTGCGAGAGGATCGTCGATCGAGCAGCCGACCATCTGTGTGCTTCCGTCAGGAAGAGTTGCTTCCAGAGCGGGCTTCTTGCCTGCCGGAGGTGTATCCTTCGAAATGCAGTTGAGCAGGAAGTCGATGCCCCAGTTCATGAATGCGGAACCGCAATAGATCGGGTGGAGCTTTCCTTCACGGAAGCCAGCATGTACGCCGTGACGGAATTCGTCCTCGGTGAAAGGCTCTCCTGCGAAGAACTTCTCCATCAGTGCATCGTCAGCCTCTGCGACGACTTCGTTGACCTTATTCTGGAGATCGTCAACCTTATCGTTATATTCTTCGGGAAGAGGATACTCAACGAACTTGCCCGTACCCTTCTCGATGCTGAAAGCCTTGCGGTTCATAACATCGACGATGCCCGTCATCTGTCCGTCCTTCATGATAGGGAACGAGAGCGGGATGACCGAAGGTCCGTAGCGCTCCATCATACGTGCAGCAACTGCATCGAAATCTGCGTTGGGCTCATCCATTCTGTTCATGAAGAACAGGAAAGGAACGTTCTTGCCCTTAAGAAGCCTGATTGCTTTCTCGGAACCGACGGATGTGCCGCCCTTAGCGGAGATCATGATGACTCCGGAATCGGCGATCCTTATTCCGCTCATCTCTTCGCCCAGGAAATCGAAGTCGCCTGGAGTGTCGATGATGTTTATCTTGCTGCCCTTGTACTCACAGCAGGCTACGGAAAGGCTTACAGACATCTGACGCTTGATCTCTTCGGGATCATAGTCCAGTGTCGTGTTGCCGTCAACGATCTTGCCCTGACGACCGATCGCTTTGGTATAAAAGAGAATAGCCTCAGCGAGTGTCGTCTTTCCGGACCCGACGTGTCCGAACAGCGCGATATTGCGAATTTTGTCTGCGGAATAAATCTCCATCAGTCATT
>CAMZBB010000040.1 GCA_947304405.1 uncultured Clostridia bacterium | reverse complement strand
GAATAGCGGTTTCCGGTACCGTTGATGCGGGTTCGATTCCTGCTTGGAGCGCCAAAGTCACAACCCTTTGCGATACATACGAACAGGTCCTCGGCGATCAAAGATCGCCTGCGGAACTAGTATCGCAAAGGGTTGATTCCTTTGTGTATTGCGGAACTAGTTGCATCGGTTGACTGGAACATTAATCGTCTTCTTTTACTTTCGAGATCAGATCGCCTTTGAGGGCGTTGAACCTGGCGAGGACTTCTTTCATCAGATCAAGGTCTTTGCTGGTGTATTCGTGGTACTCGGTGATGTCGAATGACTCTGAGCGGCTGCCGCCGGAGGCGGAGCAGTCGAAATCCAGATAGTAGCCCCACGGACTGTAGTCAGTCATGAAGCCCCTGTTTTTCGGGCGTTTGGAGAGTGCGGTGAAGTTTGTTTCCTTGATGAACTTTTCGAACTCTGATGCTTTTTCGGCGGAGACGGAATAAGTGATCACGGTCATCGGTTCGGAATGCTCTTCGCGGTCGCCGGTAACAAAGATCCAGTTGCCGTCGTCGTTTTTTTCGAGAGTGCTGTAATGGGAGGCGCCGAGCATGTCGCAATAGCCCGGAGAGTAGTAGAAACGCTTGAGGTCTCCTTTAACGCCCTTATCAAATAAACTGCCAAACAAGCCCATGTGACAACTCCTCCGGTTTTTCTATATCATATCAATTTTGACTGCCTTGATTGAAGAATTCCAAGGGGACGAAAGAATTGCCACAAATATACAATAACCGTATGGGTGAAGTAATGTATACTCGAAAAAGTTATGGGAATATTTGAAGAATCGGGGGATCTATGGGCACTTTAACTGAAGGTATCATCCACGAAGTTAAGAAGGTTATCTGCGGCAAGGATAATGTTATCGAACAGACGCTGACTGCCATCCTTGCGGGCGGACACATTCTGATGGAGGACGTGCCGGGCGTGGGAAAGACCACCATGGCGCTCGCTTTCTCGAAAACGATGGGACTAAATTTCGGAAGAGTCCAGTTCACGCCTGACGTACTGCCTTCGGACATTACGGGCTTTTCGATGTATGACCGCAATACCGATACGATGAGGTATCAGCCGGGCGCGATCTTTCATAATCTCTTTCTTGCAGATGAGCTGAACCGCGCGTCTTCGCGCACGCAGTCCGCACTCCTTGAGGCAATGGAAGAGGCCAATGTTACGGTGGACGGCAAGACCTATATGCTGCCTGATCCGTTTATCGTTTTCGCGACGCAGAATCCGACCGGAGCTTCGGGAACGTCGCTGCTGCCTGACTCGCAGATCGACCGTTTCATGGTCAGGATCTCGATGGGCTACCCGTCTGCAAAGTACGAGAAGGCCATGATCGAGCACCGCAAAAACGGGATCAATCCGATGGACAGCGTTAATGTTTTGTGTGATGCGAACAAGCTTCTCGAAATGCAGTCGAGGGTGAACAATATTTTCGTGCATGATGCGATCACCGATTACATTATTGCGCTGATCAACAAGACCAGAGGACACAAGGACCTGGTTAGAGGCGCGAGTCCGCGCGCAACGCTTGCGTTTACTGCAATGGCAAAGGCGCACGCTTACCTGAACGGAAGAGAATACGTCGTGCCCAAGGATGTGCAGGCAGTGTTCCTGCCGGTCATCACGCACAGGCTGATCCTTAATCCGGAGGCCGAGGTCAACGGCAAGAGTACCGTTGAAATAGCAAAAGAGATCCTGGCATCTGCTTTTGTTCCGAAGGTCTGATCCTTTATGCTTAAGGCTTGGGGCGTTTACCTGGTCTCACTTCTTTCATCCTTCATCTTTTTCCTTTGCTACAAGATGTGGGTCTCATGGCTCTGCCTGATCGTAGTAATGATCATCCCCGTGCTGTCGCTCATCATGAGCATCATGGCGTCGCGGACGATGACGTTCCGGTCGGTCTGCACCGGGAGCGTCCTTATCGGAGAAGAGGCCAACGTGACGGTGACGACCGGCGGCATCGCATCTTTTTTCTCTTTTTGCAAGGTTAAGATGACGGTTACCGACCGCATGGCCGGAATTGAAAAAAAGCGCATCTTCATCATCCACGACAGGGGTTCTTCGACGATCCCCGTTGACACGGTGCATTGCGGTTCTTATTCTTACAGGTTCACGTGGCTTTATGTGTACGATATTTTCGGGCTGTTCCGCGTGAGGACGAACGTAAATAAGAATCATGAGATCCTTGTAAAGCCAAGGCCCTCGATGCCTGCGGTGATGCCCGATCTGTACGGATTCAAGGCCAAGAATCTCCGCAAATCCAAACAGCCGAATTCGGAGATCTACGACATCAGGGAGTACCAGATCGGCGATCCTTTGAGGTCGATACACTGGAAGATGTCGGCGAAAAAAGACGCGCTTCTCGTGAAAGAGCCGCTCGAGGAATACGGCGGTCATTCGCGCGTTCTGCTGAGGCTGACTGACGACAGGGATAAGCTCGATCTGCATCTGGGGCAGATCATCTTCACATCGAAGTTTTTTATCGAACACGAGGTCTCGCACAGGATAAAAGTGATCCCGCCCGACAACATTGAAGTCGCATTTGAGATCGAGTCAGAGCCTGACCTTGAGCGTGCCATTGCCAATATCCTCCGTATGAGGGTACCTGACAAGGGTTACAGTTCAAAGACCGAGGCGAACACCGAAGGCAAGAAAGAAGAGGTATCTCATGCGGGCTGAAACGGCAGTGACGATAAATGAGAAGACCTCTCCGGGGATCCTTACCGCGGCAGTTGCATCGGCAATATCCATGCTGCTCTCGACCGGATTTACCATGATGATGTCAACGGCTCTCGGGCTGGGGATCAGCATCAAACGGCTTGTTTTCGCCTCGTTCATCACGCTGCTGGTCTTCGCCTCGATATTCCTGATAAACCGCAAATGGGTGTCCTTCGCGGCTTTGATGACCGCGCCGAGCATTTATGCGCTGTCGCTGATCTTCAACTGGTTTGACACTAGGACAGGCTTTTTCGCGCTGGCCCACTACATAAAGCTCTACGTATTCCTGTGGCTTCCCGGCGATTACCCAGAAGACCCTGACGGTGCCCGGAACATCCTTGTTTTCCTGATCATGTATAACCTGATCGTCCTGAGCGTGACGTGCTTTGCGCTGATGAAAAGGAAGTTCATTCCCTCAGCGCTCGTTTTCTATCTGCCGATGTTTTTATTCTCGGTGGCCAACACCGATATCTCCCCGAAAAGCGTTTATTGCCTGATAGCGGGCGCGGGCATTATACTGCTCCTGCTCTGCAATGCTTTTCGAAAAAAGAAACAGGGCACATATGACAATGTCATCACCGTTCTCGTGGTCCCGGTGCTGCTGTTCATGTTCCTTTTGGGCGGGATCTTCCCGCAGGCGAAATACAACAAAGACAAGCTTGCCACCAACATCCTTCTTGATCTGCGCGACAGGGCCGACAGGCTGGTCGGCAGGGACAGCGTGCTGAGGGAGATCATCAACAGAGCGCTGAACGGCTTTGAGAACATGGATTTCGATGACAGCTTCGACACCGTCTCTCCGCTTTATTCAACGCCGACGAACCTTAGCAGGGTAGGTCCGTTCAACCCTTCCGAGGATGAGGTCCTGAAGATCTACAGGAAGAGAAATCCCGATTATTCGGACTCTGCTCTGGTATATTCGGGCAACGTCCTTTATCTGAAGATCGAGTCAAGCGACAAATACGCAAACAACATGCTGAGCAGCTCGAAGATAAAGGGCAGGATCTACGATCCGTCGGTCGAGCTGCCGTCTGTGAGCGCACAGTACTCGGTTACGATATCTCCCATGAAAAGTGCGACTGTGGATGTCGTTCCTTACTACTGCGATCACTATTACATGGAAGGCGTGCAGCAGACAAAGCTGAATCCGTATAACACGACACGTGAATACATCAAGACTTTTGCCTCTGCCAACATTCCCGTAAAGACGGGCAACGTCTATTCGAAAGAGTACCTGAACAACTATGTTTACAAACAATGTCTCGAGGTGCCTTACAGGACCAGGAACGTTCTTATAACAAGCGGGCAGCTTCCCGATTGGTATCTGGATGTGTACTACGGACACACTAAGATGAGCGATGCCGAGAAGGTGGAAAGAGTCACGGAATACGTAAGAGGACTTCATCCTTATAATGCGAAAACGTCCTATCCTCCCGAGGGCGAGGACTTTGTCACATGGTTTATCTTAAAGGGGGAGAGCGGCATCTGCATTCACTATGCGGTATCCTCGATGATCCTCCTGCGCATGATCGGTATCCCTGCGAGATACGTCAGAGGGTATGTCGATACGGATTCGGGACTTGATAAAGAGAGCATAGTCAAGGCATCACAGGCGCATGCGTGGTTCGAGGTTTTCGTGCCCGAATACGGATGGGTATTGGGCGACGCGACTCCCGGATACCAGAATGAACAGCAGTATTTCAATCTTGAAGCTATCGCAAGGACTCACCCCGAAGTCAAGGAGGCCAGCTTCGGCCAGGACAGCGCAAATCCTGATCCCGAAGGCAGCAACGAGACAGAGACCGAAACTATAGAGACGACAGAGTCCGAGACTACTGAACCTACCGAACCCGAACAGACTTCTTCAGTGCCCGATCCGACCGCTTCCGGTAATGAATCGTGGCAGGTCACTGTTGAAACAAAAGCAGACGGAGACGCCGATTCCGAAAAAGAGGCATCAGAGTGGAAAGGCTATGTGATGAGGGCATTCAAGCTTTTCCTTACGATCTTCATCACTGTGGCAGCCGTCTTTATTGTCACGATGATCGGAAGAGCCGTTTTCGTGATCTACTGGCTAAGAAGATTCAGGACCGAAAAGATAAACGACAGGACCGTCGCATACTACCATTACTTCAGCCTGATGTCGCGCGTATTCAGGTTCATCTTCCCGGACACGGTAAGAGGTATCGCCGAAAAAGCGATATTCTCAGGACGCGACATTACTCCCAAGGAGTTATCCGCGATGATCTCGACATGCAGGAAGATAATGAAAGAGACTTCCATAGACTTATCAGGCTACAGAAAACCTCTGTACCGCCTGATGGTCATTCCCGATATCGGTAAAAAGAAGGCCTCCTCTTAATCGCAGGTGTAGCCCGGCTTCTTGTAAAGACCGTTCATTTCCGGCGCGATCTCTTTGTCCCAGACCTTGACTTTCCAATCGTCTTTTTCGATCTCTTTTATAGCGATCGAAACGCTTGAAGCATCGCATCCCATTGTCTCCGAGATGGCCTTGGTTACTGCTTCCGCGCAGCTTTTCTTCTGTTCTTCAGATCTGCCCGGATAGCATTTTATTTCTACGTGCGGCATGTGAGATCTCCTTTTCTGATTACCTGTTACCTCCTCTGTTTTGCTTCAAATGGAGGAGGTAACAGAGAATATTGGTTAAAAATGTGCTTAATTCTCTGTAGGCGCCTCTGTTTTATAAAAAAGAGAGGAGGTAACAGAGAACGGACTGTCATAGTACTACGTTGATCCCGTCAAGGTTCAGATCTGCAAACGGGCCGGGGATGATGGCATCTCTCTTGTTTCCGAAGTAGTCGGTATCGAAAACAATGTCGTTTCCGTCACGGTCCTCGAACCTCTGCTGGGGCTCAAAAGCCTTGCCCAGAATGTCGGTCGTGACAAGTGAAGAAGTGAAAGAACCGATGACGTCTTTGAGGTTCGTGTCGAGATAGACCTTGCCGCCGTCTTCCTTGACGTCGACATAGACCTTGGTTGTATCGTCGACCATGTAGTTCTCTTCCTTGCAGAAGCGCAGTGCGCCGCCAAGATAGGCATTGCCGTCGATCCAAACGGGGAGATGGTCGAAATGCGCCTGTGCGATCTTCATCATGTCGGGCGTGTCGGAATCTAAGTCAAATCTCTTGATCCACTCATCGTAAGTCGGATACTGATCCCAGACGTGCGTGCCTACGACGCGCTCCTCGACCTCGATCCTTCCGCCTTCAAAGCGTGAGACGAGCGACTCCTTCGGGTGCTTCTGGAAGAAGATGTTGTTGTAGAATCTGTCGTCGCCGTGGAGGATCGTCATGAAGCCCATGACCTCGGTCCTGTGCGGCATGTGGTAAGGCGTGTAGCGCCAGTCGGTGCCTGCGCCAACTGATGTGAAAGCGCCGCAGATCAGGTTGTGGACCATGGCCACGCCCTGGGTCGCGATGCGGAGCGTTGCGTCTGACAAGAGGATGTTGTTGTCGATCAGGGTAGGTCCGTGGCCGACCTCAACGAAGATGTCTTCGCTGCCCATGCCGCCTCTCAGAGGTTCTGCATAAGCAGGTCTCTGGTTGTCGTGCAGGAGGTTCTGCGTGATGCGGGTGCCCTGCGCTTCCCAGTCGGTCCAGATGCCCATTACGCAGTGGTGGATGTGGTTTCTTCTCATAAGGACGTCGATCGCCGCGTGGAGCTTGATGCCCGCAACCTCAGCGCCGCCAAGTTCCATCATGTTGTTGATGTGATGGATGTGGTTGTCTTCAATGGTCGAAAAGACAGCGCCCATGCGGCCGATGATGCCGCCCTGCTCGCAGTGGTGGATGTTGTTGCGGCGGACGATGTGGCTGCCGATGTTCTCCTTGAGCCAGCCGTGATACTGACCTCTGCAGACCGCGTCGCGCTCCATCTGCGTGGGGCTCTTAAGGTGATGGTATGTGAAGTAGTGGTTGTTCTCCGGGTCAAGATATTTGCCCAAACCGATGCCCGAGCATTTCGAGAAATAGATCTCGTTGTCTTCAATGATCCAGCCCTTTGACCAGTGGGGACCGATCATGCCTTCCTGCCATGCAGCCGGGGGAGCCCAGTTCGTGGCGGCTTTGCAGATCTTAAAGCCTCTTACGGTGATGTAGTTCCTGCCTGTCTCAGCGGGGAAGAAGCACATTCTCCTGACGTTGATCTCGGCCATCTCGCTGTTGGGATCAAGACCTCCGAAGTTCGCGTAGATATATGTCTGGTCGCCCTTGTCTTCGGCGAACCACTTGTATTTGGATTCTTCGGGAACCCAGGAACACTTGTAGACCTGGGCCTTGATTACTTCCTCAATGGAAGCCGCCTCATAGAGACGTCTGTCGTTGATATAGACGCAGCCGACGTGCCTGTTTTTGCCCGCGAAATACCAGTCGCCGTAGCAGAAGGTCGTGTAAGGGTTATAGTCGGGATCAAAGATCTTATTGTCGACTTTTGCGAGGTAGACGTCGCCGTCGTACTGGACCCAGTCCGTGATCTGCTCAGCGCCCGAAATGGTCGCTCCCAAAGGCTCGTCGCTGACGTAAGTGATCCGCGCATCCTCGGTGCCGCCGTTTGCGGGTGAAACGTATTCCCTGTAAAGGCCGGGTGCCACATGGACCGTATCGCCGGGCTTTGCGACCTTTGCTGCCTCGGAGATCGTGCCGAAAGGCTTCTCCTTAGTGCCGTCGCCTGTGTTGTTAAGGAATTTGATGTCTACGTAAAGATCCATGGCGGTACTCCTTTTCGGGAAATATATGTAACTAATTATATCAGTGAGGAGAAAACGATACCCGCCGTAATTCATGGAAATGCACCGACAAAATATATTTTTCGAAAACTGTTGACATCATTTTCGGACGGTGATATATTTACTCCGACAGTCGTAGTACGACAGCCGAAGTAACGACAGCCGTAGTAATGTCAAATGGAATATCACGGAAGGGAGACAGAACAATGGCAGAGATCAGCAGCGATGTCATCAGAGGATACAATGACATAATCATTCTCTACCTGCTTCTTAATGACCCGTCATACGGATATGAGATCTCCAAGCAGATCCGCACGTTGTCCGAGGACAAGTACATCATTAAGGAAACGACGCTCTACTCGGCATTCACGAGAATGGAGAAGAACGGATTCATTGAGTCATTTGTAAATGAAGATCTCGCAGGCGGCAAAAAGAGAACGTATTACCGCATAACTCCGGCGGGCAGGGAATACTACCGGACGAAATGCGAAGAGTGGACGCTAACAAAAGAAGTAATCGAAAAGTTTATAGCCGGTGAGGGGAGAGCAGTATGAATACCATAAGAAACTATCTGGACAATATGTTCCGTAATCTTCCGAATACGGAAGCG
This sequence comes from uncultured Clostridia bacterium, assembly GCA_947304405.1. Lineage (GTDB taxonomy): Bacteria > Bacillota > Clostridia > Saccharofermentanales > Saccharofermentanaceae > Saccharofermentans. The sequence goes on along the minus strand of CAMZBB010000040.1, from coordinate 12,861 downwards.
GTGAGGAAAGCCAAGGCTGAGCTCCTGCAGATGATGGAAGACAAATACGATGAACTGATCAAGGAAGGAAAGACCGACAACGAAGCAGTCGGTATCGTGATTTCCGAATTCGGCAACCTCGATGAACTCGCTGAATCCCTTGGAATAGGTGAGCAGGTCACGGAGAGTGCCGATGAAGCAAAGCCGATGCTTTCCATGGACAGAGTCAAGGAATATCTGAACATGATCTCCCAGCGCTCGATCCTCATTCCTTTGGGTATCGCACTTTGCATATTCTGCTCGGCATTCAACATCATTGCCGACATGACTCCGCTGATACCCGAGACCATGGGAGTAAGCGCAATGTTCCTGGCGATCGCAGCGGCAGTCATTCTGTTCGTTATTGCGAGAGGCAAGAGGAAAGAGTTCACCGAGATCTACGACAAACAGGTCTCACTCAGTATCGAAAGCGCGGAGTACGTAAGATCCGAGCGCAAGAGATTCAGGTCAGGATACGGCCTGATGTCCTCGATCGGCATCGGTCTTTGCATCCTGAGTGTCGTTAATCCTATCATTATCGGAAGCATTCCTTACGTTAAGGACAGCTTCGGAGCAGTCATGCTGTTCCTGTTCATCTCGCTCGGAGTCTTCCTCATTACATCCTCACACGCCAAGATGAAGGGTTATGACAGGATCCTCGAGCTCAATGAAGCAGGCAAGATGAGCGAGGAATTCGTTCCGAAGTCTGATCGCAAAGTCAACAAGGCTCCCATCATCGTCTGCGCGATAATCGCAGTGGCAGTCGCAGTAACAGTAGGCGGAATGGGTGCGGTAAGATCAGTCATTTCCGGATTGCCGGTTTTCAATTTTGGTGAGAAAGGCAGCAGTGAGACTATGGGAACCACTTACGATATTTCAGCAGGCGAGACAAACGATATTTCTTCGATCAAGCTCGACCTGTCAGCATGCTCGGTCGTATTTGAGCAGGCAGAAGGCAGCGGACTCGTCGACGTGGAATACACAGGTTCCAAATCGCTCAGGCCTGAAGTCAAGTTTGAGAACGGCAAGCTGACTGCGTCACAGCCTAACACTTTCAGCCTCGGCTTTAAGTCAGTCAACTCGCCCAGACTTGTCATCAAGCTCGGCAGTGATGTTAAGCTCGACAATCTTGAGATGAAGGTCAACGCAGGCAACATTGATATCAAAAACGTTACTGCCGATTATCTTTTCGGAAATTTCAACGCAGGCAACGTCGTCATCTCCAACTGCAATATCCGCAAGGCTGACATCGATGCAGATGCAGGCAACATCAATATCTCTGATTCCGACATGAAGATCGTAAAGATCGATACGGATGCAGGAAACATCGACTTGAACAAGACGACTTCTCTCGAGCAGATCGAGATCAAGACCGATTTCGGCAGCGTCAAAGTCGGCGACATCGAAAACCTCGACCAGTACGATATCGAATGTAAGGTCGATGCGGGAATGGTCAGAGTCGGCGGCGCTTCCGGAGGAAGAAAATACAACAGCAAAGGCAGCGGCAAGGGTACGATCAAGGTTAAGGTCGATGCCGGAAACATCGAAATCAACTGAAAAAAGGTGCTAAAATCTAGAGTACAGAAACTAGTGAGGGGAAGATTTTAAGTGACAGCTTATTACGAAGTATTATTCGGTCTGTCGGTGCTCCTGACGCTGATATACGTTGTCTTATGGCATAAGCATTTTGACACGCACATTTCGCTCATCTTCGCCTTCATTCCGGTAGCCAATCTCGGCTATGTGATGCTTGCGCATTCGAGGAGCCTGGAGGCGGCGATCGATGCCGCAAAGCTCACGTACATCGGCGGATGCTTCCTTGTCCTTTTCATCACGCAGAGCATCTTCTCACTTTGCCATATCGAGCTTAAGAGATGGATGAGTGCCGTGATGATGGCCGTCTGTCTGATCAGTTATTCTTTTGCGCTCACGATGGGCAGCAAACCCTGGTTCTATAAGACCATAAACTTTGAGATCGACAGAGGGTTGGGCAGGGTAATAAAGACATACGGACCGGCCCACACATTCGTATATGTTGTCATAGCCTGCTTTATAGTTATCAGCTTCATCGCGATGGTATACAGCCTCATCAGGAAGAACGACGTTTCCAACAAGACGATCATACTTCTGATGCTGCCCGCGACGGTATCATTCCTGAGTTACTTTGTAGGAAGGTTTTTGCCGGACGGGATCGATGCGATGCCGCTTTCCTATGTTTTTGCGCAGGTGATATATCTCATCATCGTCCGCAGACTGTGTCTTTACGACGTAACCGATCTCGGCGTTGATTCGCTTGTAAACAAGGGCGACACGGGCTTCATGTCATTTGACTTCGACGATAATTTCCTCGGTTCGAACGAGGCGGCAAACAAAGTGTTCCCGTTCCTCAAGGATCTCCAGGTCGATTCATATGCAGGCAAGAAGCTCCAGGTCAAGAACACCATCCTCAAGTGGCTGGATGATTTCAAGAAAGACGAGACGCATGACCGTTATTACTATGAGGCCGACGACAAGATCTACCTCATCACGATCAGCTATCTCTATGACGGAAAACACAGGGTCGGCTATCAGTTCTTCATCACCGATGACACTGATTCCAGAAAATACATGAAGCTGCTCGGCAGCTATAATGACCAGCTTTCCGAAGAGGTCAAAGAGAAGACAGAGAACATCGTAATGATGCACAACAAGCTCATCTTAGGCATGGCAACCATGGTTGAAAGCCGTGACAACTCGACGGGCGGCCACATCAGGAGAACGAGCGACGTCGTAAGGATCCTTGTTGACGAGATAAGGAAAGATGCTTCATCCGACAAGAAGAACATCCTCCTGCTTTTCGGCAGGGAAGGGCTCACCGATGAGTTCTGCGACGACGTGATCAGGGCGGCCCCGATGCACGACCTGGGAAAGATAGCGGTCGATGACGCAGTCCTCAGGAAGCCCGGAAAGTTCACGCCCGAAGAATATAACGAGATGAAAAAGCATGCTGCGGAAGGCGCGCGCATAGTTGATTCCATCCTTGAAGGAACCGACAATTCCTCCTTCCACAAAGTTGCGGTGAACGTTGCGCACTACCACCATGAGAGGTGGGACGGCTCGGGTTATCCCGAGGGCTTGAGCGGCGATAACATTCCCATCGAGGCGCGCATAATGGCGATCGCAGACGTCTATGACGCCCTGGTCAGCAAGCGCGTTTATAAGGATGAGTTCTCGTTTGAGGATGCTGACAGGATCATGATGGAAAGCATGGGCAAGCATTTCGACAAGCGGCTCGAAAAGTACTATGTCGCGGCAAGGCCCAGGCTTGAAGAGTACTACAGCAACATCTGATCAGATCAGTCGTCTGCAAATCCCATATTTCTGGTGATCTCGAATCTGTTCTTGCCTGCGCGCTTGGCGTCGTACAAAGCGGAGTCCGCCTGGGCAAACATTTTCGATGCGTCCGCGGACTTGTCGGTCCAGACTATGCCGATGGAGATGCCCGTCAGATCTGCGATGTCGCTTGACGTATCGAAAGCATACCTGCGGCAGCCGGATTCGCTCAGCATGTTATCGACTGCTTCGATGATGCTCCATGCCTTGTCCTCGATCTGTGCGGGTCCGGAGACATTCGTCATGAAAGCGATGAACTCGTCGCCGCCGTAACGGATCAGAATGTCGCCGGGACGGAACTGCTTGCGGATTATCGCACCGAGCTTTCTTAAGATCTCATCACCGAAATCGTGACCGAAAGTATCGTTGATGTACTTGAAATTGTCTATGTCCATAACGAACATGACATGATATCTGTGCGGCGGATAGATGGCGCGGTTGGCGACCTCGTCCAGACCTGTGGTCTTATTGTAAAGCCCGGTCAGACCGTCATGACTTGAGGTATATTCGAGCTCCTTGCTCTTGTTGCTGATCTCCTGAAGCTGATAGGACAGGTCTCCTTCAGCGACTGCGGGAATGCCTTTCTTTTTCTTGGCATCGTTCAGGAGGCGGAAAGATTCCGCATAGAGCTTGTGGAAAGTATAGTTCTCGTATTCCGAAGCGAAGACCAGCGAGTAAACATACTCGATAGGGCAATCGGGATTCTCTTCGTTGTAGTGTTCGATCTTATGCTCGATCTTCTCAAGATATTCGACCTCGTCGCCGCGCTTGCAGCCGTTGCAGAAAGCGATGATCTCGGCACCGGTGTATCTCCCGATGAAACTGTTCTGCGGCAGCGACACCGATACGATGTGCGCGAACTGATAGAGCAGCATGTTGCCGACGTCACGGCCTGAGGTGTTGTTGATATATACAAGGTTCGTCAGATCGAAAAGAAGCAGGGCACTGCTCTCCGGATCGAAACGGTCTTCTATCTGTATCTCGCTCGAGTTCTTGTTGGGAAGGCCGGTAACCTGGTCCCTTCCGAGCTTGAGGTTGAGGTCGCGGTTCAGCTTGTCGAGCTGGTGCTTCTCCTCATGGTAAGTCGTTGAGACATCGGACTGGAGAGCGGCAATGTAACGGTGGGTATTGCCAAACCACTGGAACATGACCTGCTTGCGCGTGATCTCGCCCGCCTTTGCTTCGAGGTCGAAAACAATGATGTATTCTTCCTTTGCCGACAGTTCTTTGACGAGATTCTCCGTTGATATCAGTTTCGATAAAGGAAGATCGCCGCTGAGCTTTGAAAGGGAACTGATTATTCCGACAAAGGATCCGTCGTATGCCAATGTCTTATCAACGCCCAGCTCGGGCATGGCCCGCATGAGCGAACCTGATACGGTCTTGAAGGTTACGGTGTCATCAACAGTGTCGATGACCGCAATGCAGTCGCACATCGAGTTGACTGCCATTGTCGCAAGCTTGCGGAACTGCCTGAGCCTTGAGATGTCCTTGGTCATGAAGCTGGCCACGATGTTGCCTGTATCCGCTTCCGTCATCAGGACCATCTGGGTCAGGACGAAGTGGGTGACTTCGGGGGTGAGCATATCGTAGATCAGATAGTATTCGTTGCGGCCTTCGTTATAAAGATCCATCAGGCCCTTACGGCTGAAATGCTTGAGGAAATTGAGCTGAGTCTCTTTGTTGCCGACCAGTGCCGCGCCCTTGAGAAGATAATCGAGTGTGGCAGGCGACTGATCCTTCAGTTCGGGGCAGAAGGAGAGAGCGTATTCATAGAAGCCGTCAGGCAGTTCGTTCCTGGAGATCCTGCTGTTCGTCAGCGAGCTGATCATCGAATCCACGGTAACGTTGAAATAACCCGCGCTCAGAACGGGCGCATTGAGTATGTATTTGTCGAAAAAGCTGTTCTCATCGGAGAAATAATCTGATATGCCGCCCATCTTCTCGCCTCACAATCATTGATCATCATGACTTGATTATACTATCCGTCCGGTCAGGCTGCCTTATGCTTCAAGCTTGTTTATAATAATATTACATTTGCCGAAAACATAAAAGATTATATAAATGCCACGTTCGTTGAAGAAAACGGTCCCGTTTTTTTAGTATTATCTTGGTTAGTTAGAACTTTTCGGGAGGACGGCATATGCCTGAATTAGTCCTTGATTGGAACAAGTATCAGGAAGCGGCTGTTGAGGCCGCGGCTGAAGGAATCGTAATGCTCAGGAATGAAGGGCAGGCACTGCCGCTTAAGCGCGGTACCAGGGTCGCTCTTTTCGGAAGGATGCAGACGCATTACTACAAGAGCGGTACGGGCAGCGGAGGAATGGTCAATGTCAGTCACGTTACCGATATCCGTGAAGGTCTTGCCGCGTCACCTTCGATCACGCTCGATCCCGAGCTGATGGATATCTATGACGAATGGGAAAAGACCAACCCGATCGACGAGGGCTTAGGCTGGGGCAAGGAAGCCTGGTCTCAGGAGGAAATGCCAGTTTCTTCAGAACTTGCGCAGAGTCTTGCGTCAAAGAATGACGCGGCGGTGATCATCATCGCAAGGACCGCCGGCGAGGACCGTGACAACACGCCGGAGAAAGGCTCCTATTTCTTAAACGACAGCGAAGAAGCGATGCTCGCCTCGGTCTCAGAGGCGTTTGAACGCACCATAGTCCTGCTCAACACCGGCAACATCATCGACATGTCTTTCGTGAACAAATACGATATCAAGTCGGTGCTCTACGTATGGCAGGGCGGCATGCTCGGAGGAGTTGCGGTCGCCCGGGTCGTGACCGGCGAGCAGACGCCTTCTGGATGCCTTACCGATACGATCGCACGCGATCTTTCCGATTATCCTTCGGATGACAATTTCGGTAATAAGGATATCCACGAAGACCTTTATGAAGAGGATATCTTCGTAGGCTACAGGTACTTTTCGACGTTTGCGCCCTCGAAAGTCGTATATCCGTTCGGATTCGGACTCTCATACACGGAGTTCTCGCTGAAGAGCGCAGGCTTTGTATATGACGGAAAGTCAGTCAAAGTTACCGTTGACGTCTTTAACACAGGCGATGTCTCCGGTAAGAAAGCTGTTATGCTCTATGCCTCAGCGCCTCAGGGCAAGCTTTCCAAGCCTTCCCGCGTTCTCGCGGGCTTTGCGAAGACCGGCCTGATCCTTCCGGGCGAAAGCGAGCAGGTCGAGATAACCGCTCCGGTCAGCACGTTCGCATCTTACGATGACGACGGAAGAACGGGCCTCGGAACCGGCTTTATCCTTGACGCCGGCCGCTATGCATTCTTCCTTGGCGGCGATGTCACAACGACTGATGAGATTGGTTCATTCGAACTTTCCGATCCCGTCCTTCTCGAATCCCTCGAAAATGCGATGGGCCCGACAAAGGCCTTCAAACGTATCGTTGCGGTACCTTCTTCATCGGGAACGGGATTTGTCAGAGAGTATGAAGACGTTCCTTTGCAGACTGTCAGCCACCTTTCCTCAAGGATGTCCATTGTTCCGTCAGAGATAACTCAGACGGGCGATCAGGGTATCAGGCTTGCTGACGTCAAACAGGGTAAAAATACTTTAGATGAGTTTGTTGCGCAGCTTACGGACGATGACTTAAGCCTCATTATCAGAGGCGAGGGAATGGGAAGCGCAAAGGCTACGATAGGCACGGCCGCCGCATTCGGAGGCATCAGCCGCGAACTCAAGGCGCTGGGCATCCCCACTCTTTGCTGTTCCGACGGACCTTCGGGCATGAGGATCGATTCCGGCAAAAAGGCTTTTTCGCTGCCCAACGGAACATGCCTCGCCTCGACGTTCAACACCGGCCTGGTCGAAGAACTGTACACATACCTCGGCATCGAGATGATCTCCAATAAGATCGATTCCCTGTTGGGTCCGGGTATCAATATCCACAGGCATCCGCTCAACGGAAGGAATTTCGAGTACTTCTCCGAAGACCCGCTCCTTACCGGTCTTATGGCCTGCTCGCAGGTAAAGGCTTTCGAGAAGCATGGCGTTACGCCGACGATCAAGCATCTGTGCGGCAATAACCGCGAGACGATGCGCCGCGAGATGAGTTCCGTCATTTCTGAGCGCGCTCTCCGCGAGATCTACCTGAAGCCGTTTGAGATCGCGGTGAAGGATGGCGGCGCACGCAGCATAATGACGAGCTACAACCGCGTCAATGGTATCTACAGTGCCAACAACTACGACATGAATACCGTGATCTTGCGCGAACAGTGGAAATTTGCCGGCATCGTAATGAGCGACTGGTGGGCATACATCGGTGTGACAGGCGGCGATACCGCTTCTTATTCGCTCACCGATCACTCCGTCATGGCACGTTCGCAGAACGATATCTACATGGTGTGCACGAACGTCGAAAAGGAGAGCCTTGACGAGACCGACGTCATTAAGGAGCTGAATGAAGGCGACGGCACGAGGGTCACCCGCGCCGAACTCCAGAGGAATGCCGCCAACATCCTCCGCTTTGCGATGAACACCCCCGCAATGGACAGACTCACAGGCTCACCCGCCACTGTCACTCACATCGACGATCCGTTCAAGGAAGATGACGTGTCGGTCGATGTCGACCAGTTCTACGAAGTTGAAGGCGAGCTTGTTATCGACCGTCCCGAAAATACCTGGGCAGACAAGGATTTTGTTTTTGGTCTGGTTGCCAGGGAACAGGGTTTTTACGATATCGAAATGACAGGCTGCTGCGATCTGAACAGTCTTGCACAGGTTCCGATGCAGATGTACATTTCGAGCATTCCGTTTGCAGTCATAACCTGGAACGGTACCGACGGCAAGGACGTCACGCTGAAGGCCAAGGTCGTGCTGCTGTCGAGAAACGGCGTCATGCGCCTCCATTTCTCAGCGCCCGGCGTCAAGCTCAAGAAGATGGTATTCAGGTACGACAGGCCCTTCACCGAGAACGACAAGCTTTGACGTTTAAGGTTTAATAAGAACGGTTTTTGTTATAAAATAGTGGCTGTGCGGAAATCAGAGTTTCCGCGCGGCCCTTTTTATAAGGGAATTTTCGAAAGGGGACGGATCCTTGCGCAGAGACTATTTTACATGCGTTTTCCTAGGTCTGATCGCAGGCGCTCTGATGTTCGTCTGTTTTGCCCCGCTCTATTTCACATACAGCGCTGTCATTCCCAGGGATTTTTCCCTCTTTGAGCGCATGATGAGCCTGCTCTATGCGGTGTTCTTCGTATTCTTTCTGCCTTTTTTCGCCGCACTCCGCAGCAAGATCTGGGTAAACTGGGGCCTCGCGGCTTACGGCGCCCTGATCTATCTGCCGGTATATCTCTATCCCGCCGAGGAATTGATCAGCGGCAAAGACCCTAGCGTCACCCGCATGCTCCTTGCCGTGATCCTTCGCGGAATCTATGGCATGATGCAGGCGCCTTTCGCGGCATTATCCGCGCTGATAGGCGATAAAGCCGCATCTTCTCTGGTCTACTGGATCCTGCCGATGGCACTCATCTGGCCCTTTGTTTTCAAGGTCCTCCGCTTCTACAAGCGCGCCTACCTAAGCGAACAGCTCAACCCGATGCCTAAGGTCAAGCCGGCTCCCGCCGCAGCCCATTCCGGCCCCGCGGTAAAGCCCGAAGTCCTCGGCACGGTCATCACGGCGCCTGTCGTTGCTGCTTCTCCTGACGAAGTCACCGGCAAGGCTGCGCTCTCACAGCGAAGCACCGCCGAGAAGGAGAACAAGATCCCCGTGCCCGAAAAGCCCGCCGAGCCTGCACCCGCTGCGGTTTCCGCACCTTCCGAGCCCGATGTGATCCCGCTTGCCGCACCGGCTCCTGCACCCGCCGAGCCTGAAGCGATCCCGCTTGTCGCGCCCGCTCCTGCACCCGCCGAGCCCGAGGCGATCCCGCTTGCCGCGCCCGCGCCTGCAACGCCCGGAGTCATTGAACTCGGCGCGCCTTCTAACGATAATGTTGAAAACAATAAAGACACCTTGTAAAATATTACGGTTGATTACAGACATGGGAGTTCTCATCTGATGGCAAAGAATACAAAATTCTGGAAAACCCACCTCGCAAAGAGCGACGACAAGAAGTACGCCGCTGCGACCGGAGAGGATCCGCTTGAAGAGGGTCTTAAGGACCTTACATGGTTTGAGAATTCCCGCCGCGCCGTAAAACGCGGTCTCCATAAGACATATGAGACTTTCGGCGAGGAGGTCGGCAACTCGATAACAGCCGGCGTTCCTGCGCTTTACCTGCTCGGCATCCTGCCTTTCGCAGCCATCAACTCCTATCTTTCGGCTTCCGCGAAGCCTGATGCAACGCAGACTTCGAGAGTCATGTCAGTTATCGGCATCTCGGCGTTTATCATCACGCTTTTCCTTACGTTGCTGTTCTCTACGATCTATCACTTCATGAAGCATGGCACGCCGCACAAACGCGTCATGAACAAGATCAACCGCTCGGTTGCCTACTTTGCGATCCTCGGAGCTTACACTCCGATCTGCATTCACTTTTTGGGCACTGTATCCGGAGCGGTCATGTGGGCTCTTGAAGCAGCAATGGCGCTCGCCGGCGTTCTCGTTACTGCGCTTGCTTACCACACCAAGGTCGGCAAGGGCTTCTCTTACTTTATCTATGCTTTGATGGGATGGCTGATCATCTTCAGGATCCTTGAGTTCTACAATAACTCAACGCCCCGCTGCTTCTGGCTCCTTATTACGGGCGCGATCGTTTACACGGTGGGCATCTTTTTCGCGCCCTCATCAAGAAGGTTCAAGTTCTCTCACATGGTATGGCACCTTTTCGCCCTTGCAGGCGTCGTGCTCCACGTATTGGGCTTCGTTTACTTCTTCGGGTAACAGGCCCGTACTTTTATCTATAAGATCCTCTTTTACTCATATTTGTTGATACCGGGAGGTTTGTATGAAATTCATCAGGCGTATCGTATCAGTTCTTTTGTTGACCGTTTTACTGTTTGCCGTTACTCCCGTTAAGCTGGCAGCTGAGGAGCAAAAAGTTGATCTTGTTGACATGCATTCTATCGGCAGTGATTATGCCAAGGTCATCGATGAGGGCATAACAGATTCTTTCGGCAATAAATATGACCGCAATGTCCTCGAGATCGGCGGCAACAGTTATGGCTTTATAATCTACGACCTCAAAGGCGAGTACTCGAGATTCGATGCAAGTATTGTCTGCAGAGACGATGCTTTAAGTGAATCGTCTTTATATGTCGGTATATATGTTGACGGCGTTCTGGCATATGAACTGGATGGTTATAACAAGAGGACCGAAAAGAAGACTTTGTCCATTGACGTGAAAGGTGCGGGACAGCTTGCCATCAAGGTGGCCGATGTTGTCAGCGGAAGGACTACCGAGATATGTTTTGTTGAGTCTTTTTTCACAAAAGCGGAACAGGCTCTTCCTTATCCGACAAGATTAATGATCAACGACGTCTTCCAAGTTGATTCAAAAGAGGCCAAAGTATCCTCCAAACTGTTTCTGGATCCTATGGGAAAAGTTCATAACGGATATATCTTATTGAATGAAGGATATATCGGTTGGGGTTCTAACTGGAAACGGGAATCATATGCTATATATAACCTCGATAAGAAATACGAATCCATAAGCGGAAAAGTGGTTCTCGATAAGTGGAAAACCGGATGCGAGGGCGCTTTTTACATCTATGTTGATGACAAACTTGTATTCAGCAAGAAAAACCTTAAACCGAATTCAGCCTACTTTGATTTCGACGTGGATGTTAAGGATAAAGGCGTAATAAAGTTTGTTGCTTCTGGATACACCGGACGCACCGATTCAGGAACAGAAAAGGTCACGCTCTATGTCACCGACACGATAGTAAGATCTCATGAACATAAGACAGGTGAGGTTAAGATCGAAAAAGAGGCGACCTGCACTGCTGAAGGTCTAAAGAAGATCTTTTGCAAAGATTGCGGTGAACTGATCGGTGAGGAGATCATACCCGCAACAGGACACAAGGGAGACGGAAATTTCGTTGTCACTAAAGAACCTTCCTGTTCTGAAACCGGGATCAAAGCACAGCACTGTTCTGTTTGCGGCGCAGAGATCGATCCTCAGCCGATAGACAAGATCCCGCATACAATTTCCAGTGAATGGAAGACTGTCAGAGAAGCCTCTTGCAGCGAGGAAGGACTGCGTCAGAAAGTGTGCAGCGTATGCGGTGAGGTTATGGAAACAGAATCGATTCCCATGTTAGATCATTCTTTCGGCAACTGGAAGTCTGTAAGCGAACACTTCTGGGACAATCCGGTCAAAGAAGAAAGGGTTTGTTCTCTTTGCGGCGCTACTGAGACCCGTGAGACAAACAATGTCCTTTTCATAGCGCTCCTGGCGGGCGGCGGAGCCTTTTTACTGCTTGTAATTACAGTCGTGATAATAATCTCGGTTACCCGCAAAAAGAAGAAGGCTAAAGCCAATGCGACTGCGGCCGGTACTTCTGACAACACAAAGCAGTGAAGTAATCTTATCTTTCCTTAGCACAAAATATTTAAACACAAATTGAAAGGCTGCCTTCGTTTGAAGACAGCCTTTCGCGGTTATTTATTCAATTCTCTTAGCCGAAGAGTGTGAGGAGAACGCCTGCGGCGATCGCAGAACCGATAACGCCTGCAACGTTCGGGCCCATGGCGTGCATGAGCAGGAAGTTGGAAGGGTTCTCTTTCTGACCGACCTTGGAAGATACACGTGCTGCCATAGGAACCGCGGAAACGCCTGCGGAACCGATGAGAGGGTTGATCTTGCCGCCGGAGAGGACGTACATGAGATCGCCGATGAGGAGGCCGCCGACTGTCGCGAGTGCGAAAGCGGTGAGACCGATGACGATGATCATGATCGTCTGTACCTGCAGGAAGTTCTTACCAACAGCTGTAGCACCGACTGATGTTCCGAGGAAGATCGTGACGATGTTGCACATTGCGTTCTGAGATGTCTCGGAGAGACGCTCTGTTACGCCGGACTCTCTGAAGAGGTTACCAAGCATGAGGCAGCCGAGGAGAGGTGCGACGGAAGGGAGGATGAGGACACAAACAACTGTAACGATGATCGGGAAGCAGATCTTCTCAACCTTGGAAACAGGTCTTGTGAGGTCCATCTTTACCTGGCGTGCTTTCTTTGTCGTCAGAGCCTTCATGATAGGCGGCTGGATCATCGGGATCAGCGCCATGTATGAGTAAGCTGCGATGGCGATAGCGCCGAGGAGCGAAGGTGCGAGCTTGGATGTGAGGTAGATTGCCGTCGGGCCGTCAGCGCCGCCGATGATGCCGATCGAAGCAGCACCCTCAGGTGAGAAGCCGAGGAGGATGGCAACTACGAATGCGAATGAGATACCGAACTGAGCGCCTGCACCCATGAAGAAGGATGAAGGACGGGAGATCAGGGGTCCGAAGTCCGTCATCGCGCCGACTGCCATGAAGATGAGGCAGGGGAAGATATCCATCTTAACGC
>CAMZBB010000039.1 GCA_947304405.1 uncultured Clostridia bacterium | reverse complement strand
ACGAGGACGAGTTCGGCGAGAAGTTCATATGTGTCGGAGGAGCAAAGTCTGCCGCAAGAGTCGTTTATGAGTTCTACGGCGGTTCTGACAGGTTCAAGACCGTCACAGAGGAGATCCTCGAAGCGGTAGATAAGGGCGATTCGGCCGACTTCACAGTCGATGAGATCCTTAACCCCACAGGCTGGGTCCTCATGGATTTCCTGATGGACGCAAGGACCGGTCTCGGAAGATTCCATGATTTCAGGATCTCCAATTACGATCTCATGATGGAGCTCATCAGTTATTGTGTCGACCATTCGATCGACGAGGTTTTGGAGCTCCCTGATGTTAAGGAACGTGTTGATCTTTATTTTGAGCAGCAGGAGCTTTTCAAGCAGCAGCTCAAGGATACCGTAAAGATCGAGGGCAAAGTAGCAGTATTGGACCTGAGGCCACTCGAGACGATCTATGCAGGCAACCGTTTCATGATCTATGCCATGTGGCCTGAAGTAGAGATCAGCGTTCACGTTGCATGGGGCTTCAAGAAGCAGAACACCGCAGTCATGATCGGCAAGTCCATTGTCAACAAGGCAAGCAAGGTGGATATCGGCGAGCTCTGCTTCTGCTACGGCGGAGGAGGACATGCCAACGCAGGCACGTGCCAGCTCGACAATGATATTGTCGACAAGGAACTGCCGGGCATCATCGCCAAGCTCAACGAAGGATAATAAAACAGACAAAAAGCCCGCAGGCTGCCGTTCCCCGGAACTGCGGGCTTTATCATGAAATGAAATAATGAGAATCCTGGAAAAGAAAAGACATCTGACCCGCAAGCTGATCCGTGCGGCAATAGTCATTCTGTTCTTAATGGTCGTGATCGACAATGTCGTCATCCATACGACCTATACGAGAGTGACAATAAAAGACCTTCCCGATGCGTTTGACGACTACCGCATCGTACAGGTGTCCGATCTACATAACAACGTTTACGGAAGAGGCCAGTCGATCCTCATCGGGAAGATCAGGCAGGCCAAACCCGATATCATCGTCATAACGGGTGATCTGATAGACCGTAATACGAAGAATGTCGACAATGCCATGATGTTCGTCAAAGGTGCGGTAGAGATCGCTCCTGTGTTTTACGTATCAGGCAATCACGAATCAGGCGTCAAAGAAGAATACCGGGATCTGCTGCACCGCATGAATGAAGCAGGCGTGACAGTGCTTGAAAACGAGAATGCGGTATTGGTATCAGAAGATGAAAAGATAAATCTTGCAGGGATCGCAGATCCGAGTTTTGACTGGAGTGCATCCGATGCGGAAGTCATAGACCGCGAGATCTCCGAAGCGCTTTCGAAAGCCGTCAGGAGCCGTCCGGTGATACTCCTGAGCCACAGGCCGGAGCTCATAGACATCTATTCCAAAAACGGGATAGATCTTGTCCTGTCCGGGCACGCTCACGGGGGACAGGTAAGGATCCCTTTCTTCGGCCCGGTCTATTCGCCGTCACAGGGCTTCAGGCCCAAATATACGTCAGGCCTTTATTCCGAAGGCAACACCCAAATGTTTGTCAGCCGCGGAATGGGCAACGGGATAGCTCCGCTGAGATTCAACGACGGTCCGGAACTTGCGGTTATAATCCTTGAAAAGAGCAAGTGATCCCGCAAAGGAACGATCACTTTTTATATATGATGACCGCTCCCTTGCATTCTGCAAAACGGGTAAATCCGGATGACTCAAGGATCGATGCTATGCCGTCTGTATTGCCGTCGTTCTCATTCAATACGAAATAATCGTACTTTTCCTTATCCTTGACCATGAGAACTCTGCCGTCAGCGGTGACAAGATCTTCTTCGCTTAAGAGGTAGACCTCGTTCCTGGCTGCGACGTGGGGAAGATATTTGGTGTCGGCGATGACACTTGCGTCTCCGGGGATTTTGGCAAGACACTCCTCAATGGCCTGATAGTATGATCTGTTTTTCTGATATTCGTCACAATAATCGAGGTTTGCGGAAAGGAGAGGTACCGCAAAGATCAATGATGCGGCTGCGGCCGCAGCGATCACTGTCCTCTTGTTGCCGTCTTTCAGATCCGATGCATTGATTATCGCCAGGAATATAAGAAGACAAGATGTTCCGAAAGTATAGTGGAATCCGAGATCCACGGCATAATGGTAGCATGCGCCGATTACCAGGTTCATTATCACGAAGGGGAGCATGAGAAAGTATCTTCTTATCTTCGTAGTCGCAAAAGGCAGGAAAAGCAGAGGAAGCATTATCTGCAGTATGAAAACGAGTGACCTTTCGGAGAAGAGGAGACTGAAGAGATAGGACGGGTTCTTTAAAACGTTGGTGACGATGCCCGAAAATCCGGTATTCTCTCCGAATGTCAGGATTGAGAAACGCTGTTCCATCATCATGTCTCCGCTGCCGGTCGAACCCAGTCTGTACATTATGAAGACGAAGTAGATCAGTGCCGCTAAGGCGATGGCGGCTCCGTGAAAACGCTTTTTGCCCTTTTCGTCTGCCAGGAGATAAAGACCGATGCAGATGATGTAGAGCGGCGCATCTTCTTTGACCATCATGGTCAGGAAAGACAGGATGTAGATCGGCAGAGTCTTCCTCGAATCGACCGCATAAAGCAGCCACATCAGGATCGGAGGAAGGAAACAGTTCTCATGGAAATGGAAGAAGCAGGCCGTGAAAAGTCCGCTGTTAAAGATGTAGATGAAAGAGACGAATACTGTAAACAGTCCCCTAAAGCCGTGTTTTTTGGCGATCAGCACGACGGGTATGACACCTGACATGCAAAGGACGGACTGGCAGATCAGAAGCGTCGTGGTGCTCGGGAACAACATATAGACGGGAAGAAGCAGATAAAGGATAAATGAAGAATGGACGTTCAGATGTGAGAGAAGATAGTCTCTTTCACAGGTCGTGGTCATCGTCAGGTCCTGCTTCATCCGGTGGAACATCTGCGAGAATATTCCCATGTCAAAGCAGGCGGTATTGTATGTCATGTGCCTGCAGTAAGACACGTAGCACAGGTACGAGGTCAGCAGAGCCGCTGCCAAAAAGACTGTTATCAGGCAGGCCGTATATGGGAATCTCTCAAACACGGATGTGTCGGACCTTCCCGCGGCATAGACGGCGAAAACGATGCAGACGGCAAAGACTCCTGCCGTGAAATAGAAGTTGTTGACCCGAAAGAGCGTCTGGCAGGCGAAAAAAACGCTGCCGGTGAAGAGCGCCACAGAATCAGCCAGCTCAGGATCCTTGCTCTTACGCATAAGAAAGCGGATAAAGGTGAGCACGGCAAATCCCAGAAGGATCCTCAGGATGAATACATAAGTAGGGATGGCGAGGATATACTCCTGCCACATGGACAAGGCATCATACTTGTTTTTTATGAATATGAGATCGATCCCGGCGAACCAGAAATAAACGGCGATGATCCTGGGCAATCCGAAAGATTTGAACAGCCCGGAGAATGCCTGCTCATCCTTAACCTGGATATTGCTTTCCTCTGACATCTTAGTCCTCCCTGACGGCTACCATTATAATAGGTTCTATCAGGTCTGTCGCATATTTTTGCGGATCGCCGGACTTTATCATCTGTTTTATGGTCTTCGGAGTTATCGTCTTTTCTATCTTTTCAAGCAGGCGGCGCGACTGTTCGCCGTTCATATCGTTCTCGAACTTTACGCGCTCATATTCTTCGCCGAGGATAGTGAGCATGCGGTCGCTGTCACTCGTATAGAATCTTGAGGATACCTTATCGAAAAGGTTGCCCGTGACGAGACATGCCAGTATCGATACGATGAATCCGGTGACGAATCCGCCGATCTCGGCCAAAAGGCCTGTGTCCCCGAGAAGGGATTTTGCCGCCAGTTCCCACAGAAAGAAAGAGATTGTGCCCCAGGTGATCACCCAGATGTTGCTGAGGAGATTGACCAGGACCTGGGAGGCTGTCCGCTCCTTTCTTATCCAGATCACAACATCGTAAAGAGTGAACAGAAAAAGCGTGATGAAAGCGGTGATCACATTTGCCATCAGGGCCCTCATCAGACTCCTGATGACGGTGAGGGAATAGACTCTCGAACCCGATCTCATGACGTTTACGAGAACACGGGCGCTTCTGGCGCCAAGGCGCGCCCCGACCCTGCCTCCGCCCCTTACAACACCCTTGCCGATGCTGCTCTTTAGCACCTGCCTTCCGGCGGTCTTCGTGTAAGAGGACATATGTTTTACGTGGAGATTGTTTTCTTTGTCCGGCATTGTCTATCCGACGTAATAATCCTTGTTGACTGCTGTCTGAACGTTAGATATGAACTGTGCTGTTTCTTCTTCGCTCGGGAGGGCAAGGATCATTCCGCAGAGCTTGTCAAAGGCTTCTCCGGTGGCCATGGTTCCGCCGATCTTGTCCTTGACCTTGCCTTCTTTATCGTAGGTGTTCAGGTTCCTGACCCACCCGTCGGGATTGTTCATGTAAACGGATATAGACTGCCCTGACAGAGGATTTGCCTTCAGATAATCGTATATCTCCCAGTACTGGTTCTGGGAAATGCCGATCTTCTTGCCGCTGTACCTTTTGCCGTTGAAGATGCCGTACATCTCCAGAGCACAGTCGTTCCTTATCCGGTAGTGACGCTCCCACTGCTCATTTCTTTCCTTGCCGGGAGCTTCGATGACGGTCAGCTCCAGAAGATAATCCCCAAGTTCGGGATCTTTCTCGCGCATGACCGCAGGTGCAGTGTTTGCTGTGTTGATTATTGCGGGGGCACTTGCCGCAGGCTTTTTGCCGCAGGAGGCAGCGAAAGATGCAGCCATTACGGCCGCCATGATCATCGATGCTGTTCTCAGTGTCTTTCCCATAACATGCCTTTTCGAATAGTTCTTAACTCTTATTGTTACACAATTTTATCCGAATACAAAAATCAGAAAAGAATGCCCTTCATGCATATGCGCTGTTTGTTGTTGTCGTAGTCATAGCTGTGATGGGCTCCGCCTGCGCACCACTTGACGTATTCGCAGTCTTTGCAGTCCTTACAATTGTCTGAGAGGGGAACGCGGAAGATCTCGAATCTGTTTTTCCATACATCGCTGAAGAGATCCTTGGAGATATTGCCCTGTATCAGTTCAGGCCTCGGTTCGATGTCGAGACATGCCGTGATGTCGCCGTTTGATCTGATGCTTGCAGTATGAATGCCCGCACCGCAGAGGAAGAACCAGTCCCTGACATTGCGTTCCAGATCTAATCCCAGGAAGTGGCTGCAGCCGTAGTTTACGGGAATTCCCGCTTGGCGCTTGTCCAATATGAATTTGAAAAGACGCCTCTGGTCGTCAGGAGTCAGGAGCATGTCAGGAAACTCAAGAGCCCTTCCCATGGGCTCTATGCCGATGACACGCCATGAATCTATGTCGAGACCGTCGATCACTTCGAAAAGTGCATCGAGCTCACCGATGTTCTTGTGATTGATGACCGTCGTGACTTGAATCTGCTTGAAGGCGTGACGGTCTATGAGGTTTTGGATGCCTCTCAGGGCCATCTTATAGCCGCCTTTCAGACCCCTTTGTCTGTCGTGGGTCTCCTCTGTTCCGTCGATGCTTATTGAGATCGTTCTCATGCCGGTCTCTTCGAGCATGGCGGCGACATCTTCTGTAATGAGGGTTCCGTTTGAGGTCATGCCCCAGTGAAAACCCTGTTCTTTTGCATAACCGAGAAGCTCTTTGAAACCGGGGTAGAGAAGAGGTTCGCCTCCGGTTATGCAAAGCTGGATCTTGGAGATGTCGAAGTTCTTTTTGACGTCATCCAATACTTTCTTGAATTCTGCAGGGGAAGGCCCGTGTCCCAGACCGGGCTCGCAGCGGCTTCCACAGTGAAAGCATTTGGAATTGCAGCTTTGGGTCAGCTCGAAAAACAGATACGTAAGTTCGGGCTGCAAATAAAGACGCTCGCGCTGGTCGGCGCGGGCATCCAGACATGTCTTTTTGAATTCAGTGAGATCCATATGCGGTCCGGTTAATCAGGTGAATCCGGCGGAGGTCCGTAGACGTCGACTTCAGGCTCCCCGGTCGCATCATAGGGAGTGGGATAAGAATCAGCAGTCTCCCTTGTTCCCGTGTTTGAAGGCTTCTCGGATTGGGTCTGCTCTGTGGGAGTGTTAACAGACGTTTCCGGCGGAGGTCCGTAAACATTGCCGCCAAAACCCCAGCATCCGGAGACGGTCATGCCGGCGGCAACTGCGGCTGCAAAAGTCAGAGCTTTGGCAGATCTTTTCATGTCCATGCCTCCTGTTCGAATTATGTAAGATTATATCATGTTATAATGTCGTTGCCCAAAGGCATAACTCAGGCATTTTCAAGAGGGGTTACATATGAAGAGCGGTGTCAGACTTTTGATCATTTCAACGCTTGCTTTGATCTTTTTCGGAGTGGCGGCATTCTTTACGAGGGACCTTATTTTCGGCGGCGTTGTCGGAACATATGAGCAGGCGGCAGCCGACAGGAATTCATATAACGACAAATGGGTATCCTATGACGTTGTCGCATGCCTCGGAAAATATGCCGAAGCGACCGAGACAACGAATCTTATCCCTACCGGTCATACATATTATTACGTTGTATGGATGAAGGACGGCTCATTCATGCCTCTGGCGGTTTCCAAGAAGGCTGACAGGGAGTATCTGGATGCTCTGACCAATGCCACATACGATTACATCGATAAGAAGACTGAAAGGATCGAGATGGATCCGAAGACATTTACCGGTACGGTCAAATCACAAGAGACAAAGGCAAAGAATTATTACGATGAGGCCCTGGTCAAGATGAATATCCTGGGCAAGACAACACACAAGATCTACTATGAACTGATGGACTGCAGCGCTTCACAGACCTATTACAGATTGCTGGTAGGCGGAGTCTTTCTGATTCCGGTCTTAGGTTATACCGCAGCTTTTGCAAGCATCGCAAAGAGTAAAAAGAAGCCTTCAAAGGAAGAACAGTACCTTCCCAAGTGATCAATCACCGGAAGCGAAGATACAGTTGGAAACAGGCACGATCAGCCTTGCGTTCGGTTCATTGAGAGATACTTTGAAAACGGGTCTTTTCTCGCCTTTTAAGAAGATCTGGGCGGCATGATTCATTGCGAAATTGCTGACCGATGCCGAAGCGAAATTGTCTTTGTCGATGACGATCGCCTGCTTCTTTTTCTCATAAACTATCTTATCTTTAGTGATAGTAAGACCGCAGATCTTTACCGTTGCGCCGTTGTCGATCCTCTCCATGATCCGTTCAAAGACTTTGTGTAATACGATGTTGTACATGGGCTGTGTGATAGGATCGAATTCTGCTTTTACCCTTTTATAGGTGCCAAGGCCGTATGCGGAATAGCCGCATCGCTTAAGCTCGTGCCTGGTCCCGTCATAAGTCGTGAAGGTGAAGTTAAAGGTGAATGATTTGCTGAAATAGATGACTATCTGAGAATCGTAATCCAGAGCCTCGGACTGAAAAACGGCTATGTCATCGTATCTGACGACGTCACCGTTTATGTCGACGTAGGTAGCGTAGAATGTGACCTTTTTGCGGTCCTTGTCATAGGGTACGATGACCCTGCCGTCGTTATACTGAAACTGCTCTGAATTCTCCATACATTTCCCCATTGATCCGGAATAACCCTAAAAAGTCTAACTGACCTGATGAACTATATCAAGATACCTGACTTATCACGGAAATGAGTCTAAAACCGTTTTGAGATATTGAAACGCTTGTTGCCGTCATGATAGGATTTGAAAAATAAGAAGTGCTCCCCGGAGGTCCCTGAAATGAGCAATCTTGATCACAGAAAAGCATCCAGGACCATTAAGGTTACGGATGCCAACGGCATGCCTGTCAGAAACGCAAGGCTGAGATTATCACAGAAGAGCCACGAGTTTCTTTTCGGGTGCGGGGGCTTTGACTTTGTTGCCTTAACGGAAGTCAAAGAAGAACAGCCGTATATGCACCTCAAGGATCTTACCGACAAGTGGCTTAAGATCTTTAACTATGCCACGCTCCCGTTCTACCTCGGAACATTTGAGCCGGAAGAGGGCAAGCCGCAGACTGAAAGCAGGATGAAAGCCGCGAAGTATCTCAAGGAAAGAGGCGTTACGGTAAAAGGTCATCCGCTCGTCTGGCACACGGTTTGTGCCGACT
Organism: uncultured Clostridia bacterium; assembly: GCA_947304405.1. Taxonomy (GTDB): domain Bacteria; phylum Bacillota; class Clostridia; order Saccharofermentanales; family Saccharofermentanaceae; genus Saccharofermentans. Next base: position 12,823 of record CAMZBB010000039.1, on the reverse strand, counting down.
GGCTCATGGCATACGATAACAAGACAATACTGGAAAAACTCCTGGGAAGGATCGACCGTGAAGTAACGGAGTTTAAGGGGATCATCGACAAATGGGACGTCATCAACGAAGTCGTGATCATGCCCGTCTTCGACAAGTACGACAACGCAGTCACGAGGATCTGCAAAGAGTACGGAAGAGTGCCGCTCGTGAAGGCTGTTTTCGATGAGGCGCATAAGATGAATCCCGGGGCTGAGCTGCTCCTTAACGATTTCAATACTTCAAGCAAATATGAAGACCTGATCAAAGAGTGTCTTGATGCCGGCGTGCCTATCAGCACGATCGGAATACAGTCCCACCAGCATCAGAAATACTGGGGCTCTGATAAGCTCTATGATGTTCTTGAAAGGTTCTCAAGGTTCGGCCTTCCCATTCACTTTACGGAGAATACGCTCACTTCGGGCGATTATCTGGTTCCCGAGGAACTTGAAGATCTCAACGATTTCCAGGTGACTGCGGAGGAATGGCCTTCCACGCCGAAAGGTGAGGAACGCCAGATGAAGCAGATGGAGGAAATGTACCGGATACTTTTCGATTGCCCGCAGGTCAAGGCAGTTACCGGCTGGGATTTTACCGACGGAATGTGGCTAAACGCGCCCAGCGGCGTCGTCCGCCGCGACGGAACGGTCAAGCCGTCTTATGAACTCCTGGATCATCTGATCAACCGTGAATGGCATACGGATGAGACAGTCGTTACCGACGGTGAAGGAATGGTTACCGTTACGGGATTTAAGGGAGGATATGAACTGATATCCGAAGATAAAGCTGTTAAGCTTGCTCCGGAGTCTGAAAGCTTTGTTCTTTGAAGGCATGGATTATGAAAAACAGGATAGCGGTCTTTGCTAACGGATATAACAGATATTGCACATTGCAGGCCCTTGAGGGCATGAAAAAGATAGGAAACGAGAAAGATTTCGACATCGACGTCTTTGTCGGATACGCAGCCTATAACGACAGCGCGGATCTGAACAAGGGAAGGGCAGGCATCTACTGGCTGCCCCGTCTTGAGAACTATGACGGCGTGATCGTTTTCTCGGGACTTATAAACGATTTTGACGTCGCGAAAAAGATATGCCTTGAAGCAAAGGGGAAGGGCATTCCCGTTGTCAGCATCGGCGAATATGTTGAGGACATTCCCTATGTCGGCACAAACAATGAGACCGGCATGAGAGCTCTTGTCGAGCATCTTGTTAATGAACACAAGATAAAGAGCGCAGTCTACATCGGCGGAAGCAAAGAGCATATCGACACCGGGATCAGGCAGCGCATTATCGAGGAAGTATTCAGGGAACACGGCCTGGAACTCAGAGATGAAGACATCTATTATGCGGACTGGGTCAATGAACACGCCGCTGCCATAGCCAGCAGGCTCGCAGGATCCGAAAAAGGCCTGCCTGATGCGATCATATGTGCAAATGACGTTATGGCCCTCGCGGTTTCCGGACGGCTCATAAAGCAAGGCTATAAGCTTCCGCAGGCCGTTATCGTTACCGGTTTTGACCATGTTGAGGAGAGCGAGATCACATATCCGGCACTCACCACGGTCGATCAGGATTATTACACGATAGGCCACAATGCGTGCAAGATGCTATTAGGCATCATCGAAGGCGGTGATGTTCCGACAAGGGACATCGTATCGTCCAGCATGATCTTGGGAGAGAGCTGCGGCTGCACAACAAACAATGATTACGATGAGGTCAGGCGGGTATACTGCCAGTCCGTTCACACGATCAAGCGTGACCTGGAGTTTTTTGAGAGGCTCTGCAGGATGGAAAGGAACGAGATCCTCAAGTCCGAAGGCTATGAAGATCTCAAGAGCAACCTCACGGCATTCTATAAGGACAATCACTTCATCGTCGGTCCGGATTATTATGTTTTGCTCAACAGGGAATACTTATCGGATCCCGAACCGGAAGACGGTGCGCTCCTCAAAGACGGTTACATGGCCAAACTTGATGTGGCTGTGGCGATCAGGGACGGCAAGCCGTATAACGGCAAGATCAGGCAGAACGAACTTATCCCCGGATACGTAAAAGAACCCGGAAAACAGAACATCTACTTTTATTTTCCGCTCAGTTCGGGCAGGTACAACTACGGATATTTCGCTTTCAAGGGAATCCCGGTCATGATCTCCGAGAACCTGAGGGTATATGAATTCATGGAAAAGGTTGAACAGTCCTTCATGGAGTACCGCCTCAAGATGCGCCTTGACGCGGCAAACAGGGAACTTAAGGACCTTTACGACAAAGACCAGCTGACAGGTCTGTACAACAGGTTCTGCATCGACAATAAAGCCCTTTCCCTGTACGAAAAGAGCCTTGCCGATGACAAGCCGATGGCGGTCATGTTCACTGACATCAACTACATGAAGGACATAAACGACAAGTTCGGTCACAGCATGGGCGACAAGTCCATCCAGGCAGTGGCTGAAGCGATCAGGGCAAGCATCAGGTCAGATGCGATCGCTGTAAGATACGGCGGTGACGAATTCATCATATTCTCGCCAAACACAAAGAGAGCTGAAGCGGAAGCTGTCGGTCTTCAGATCGAATCTTATCTTGTGGGACTTTACAAGTCAGGCCGTATGCCCTGCAATGTCACGATATCATGCGGATATGTGATCACAGACCCTAAGGCCGGAAAGACGCTTGAAGACTACATCATCGAAGCAGATGACGTGATGTACCGTATCAAGAGGGATATCCACAAGGAAGACTGATTCAGGCAGGTTTCCAGAAGATCCAGACGAACAGATATCCGGCGATGACGGCGGTCAGCGTGAACGGAATGCCTATCTTCATAAAGTCGCGGAATCTGACCTCGTAGCCTTCTTTTCTCAGCATGCCTACGCCTGCAATGTTTGCGGAAGCTCCGATGGGAGTAAGGTTACCGCCTAATGTCGCGCCGACCAGAAGTCCGAAGAAAAGGAAATACGGTTCGACGTTCATCTCACCTGCCACGCTTGCGAGGATAGGGAGCATTGTTGCGGTGTAAGGAATGTTGTCGATAAATGCGGAAATGATGACCGAGCCCCAGACAACGATCGTGAAGAGCAGGAACCTGTTGTTGCCGCCTGCCATTGCGATGAAGTTTGCGACGTCCTTGATGATGCCGGCTTCATTGATCGCGGCGATGACAACGAAAAGGCCTGCGAGAAGGGCCATTGTGTCGTAGTCCATCGCATTGAGCGAGTGGAGCATGCCCTTGACGGACTTCTGCTTAATGAGTTCCCAGACGATCGTTAATATGCCGCATGCCATGCAGATGTAGCCGTTGATCATGTCGGGGGTGTTCGGGATGAAAGATGCGATGATGAGAAGGACCACGTGGCCGACCATCGTGATCGTCGGGATATAGTCGGTAACTTCCGTGTGCTCATCGCTAGACACGGGTGCCTTGTCCTTGCGGAAAAGGATCATCATGATCGGTACGGTAAGGAGTGCGCCAAGCTCAACGGCAAAGAACATGCCGGGCCTGCCGTGCATCCAGAAGAAGTCATTGAAGTTCATTTTCGCCGCTGCCGCGAGCATGATCGAAGTCGTGTCGCCTACGAGCGTCGCGGCACCCTGAAGGTTGGATGATACCGCTATCGCAATGATCATTCCGACAGGGTTCTTCTTGAGTTTTTTGCAGATTGCAAGACCGACGGGAGCTACCATCAGGACCGTTGCGACATTGTCGATGAAGGCTGAGATGATGCCCGAAAACAGCGACATGAGGACTGTGACCCATATGACGTTCGGCGCGAGCCTCAAGAGCGCCTCGGCTATCTTGTTGGGCATCTTGGATTCGATGAAGTAATCGACTATTACCATCGTTCCGAAAAGCATCATCAGAACGTTCCAGTCGATCGCGCCGGGGACCTTTGACAAAGGCAGGATCTGCAGGATTATCATGAGGGTTGCAGTCGAAAGCGCAACTATGGCGCGGCGTTTGGGAAGCAGCACCAGAAGCACGTACATCAGCACAAACAGACCGATGGCGAGGTATTTCAAATTTGCAGAATTGCTAAAAAACTCACTCATAAGTGTTAGGGTCCCCCGAAAATACCTAAAAAGAATAAAAGAGGAAAACAGGCAAGTCAAGTTTGGGTGCACTTAAAGATATTTATGTTAATATGGTCTCAATATGGACGATATGACCAAGACAGTACCGATAGTAATTCCTTCCTACGAGCCGGATGAACGGCTCATTACTTTGCTTGAAGACCTGAACAAGGCGGGCATCGGTCCGGTCATAATCGTAAATGACGGAAGCGGCCCTGAGTACGATGAGATCTTTGAAAAGGCTGCCGGACTCATAGAAGCCGGCGGAGGCGAGTTCATCTCATACCGTCCCAACAGGGGTAAGGGCAGGGCGCTCAAGACCGCGTTCGAATATATCGCCGGGAACATGCCCGATGCACTCGGATGCGTTACTGCCGATTCAGACGGTCAGCACACTCCGGAATGCATAGCATCGATAATAAAGACTCTTAAAGAGAATCCCGAGTCGCTCATTTTGGGCGTCCGCAAGTTCGACGGCGAAGATATCCCGTGGAAGAGCCGTTTCGGAAATAACCTCACGATCAAGGTGTTTGCCTATGTGTCGGGAGTTAAGGTCAGCGATACGCAGACAGGACTTCGCGGCATCCCGTTCGTTTTCATGAAGGAGCTTATCGACTGCAAGGGCGAAAGATTCGAATACGAGACCCGCATGCTCCTTGAATGCGCGGGAAGGTACAAGATAACCGAAGTCCCGATCAAGACAGTCTACGATTCGAAAGAGAATCACCAGACGCATTTCGATCCGTTCAAGGACTCCATCAGGATCTATAAGATACTCGGCGTCAAATTCGTTAAGTACATGTTCGCGTCGCTCTCATCGTTCGTCATCGACATACTGCTTTTCACGCTGTTCTGTTACATCTTGAAGGGGATCGTGCCTGAAGGTTACATTATCCAGGTTGCCACGATCCTGGCAAGGCTCGTCTCCGCAACATACAACTACATCATCAATTACTCGCTGGTATTCAAGAGCCGCGCCGGCAAGGGAACGGCGCTCATCAAGTATGCTGCCCTGGCATTCGTCCAGATGCAGGCAAGCGCATGGTCGGTTGCCGGACTTGCGCGTCTTCTCCCGATGATCCCGAGCGCCATTATAAAGTGCATCGTGGACACATTGCTCTTTATCCTGAGCTATACGATCCAGCAGAGATTTGTTTTCGCAGGAAAAAAGAAAAGGACGGAATAAAGACCTGTCAGTCAGCCGGGTGCTTTTTGAACATGCTCTTAAGAAGTATGGGCACTGCTATCGAACTGAACAGGATAAGCATGATGACTCCCGTGAAATATTCCGGTGTGATCAATCCTACGGCAAGGCCAGCTTTTGCAGTGATCAGGGCGACCTCGCCTCTGGTCATCATGCCGATGCCGATCTTGAGCGAATCATTGAAGTTGAATCTGCAAAGCTTAGCGACCGTACCGCAGCCGATGATCTTGGAAAGGCATGCTACAATCACGAAAGCCGCTGAGAACAAAAGAAGCTTGACGTTCATAGTCTCGAAAGAGACCTTAAGGCCGATGCCGGCGAAGAAGATCGGGGCAAAGACCATGTATGCGCTGATGTCGACACGCCTCTCAACGTACTTGGCATCGTGGAGGTTGCATAAGACGATGCCCGCGACATAGGCGCCGGTGATCTCTGCGATACCGAAATATGTCTTTGAAACGTAAGCCATCACGATGCAGTAAACGAGGGCGATGATGGGGATGCGTCTCGTGTGCTCGTAACGCTTGTCGAGCCATTTGAATATCTGATATACGATGAAGCCGGTAACGATAGCGATCGCAAAGAAAAGCAAGGCCTTGAGGACTATCATCCAGACGTTTGCTCCGGTGTCCTTGGAGCTTAAGACGAATGTAAGGACTATGATGCCGATGACGTCGTCTATGATCGCTGAACTTACGATCGTGGTTCCGACGGTTCCGTTGAGCTTGCCAAGCTCCTTGAGGGCTGCGACCGTGATGCTGACGGAAGTGGCGGACATTATCGTGCCGATGAAAAGACCTTTAAAGAATTGTTCGGTTCCGATCGGGGCAAATCCGTAGAAGGCCATAAAGACTATCGTACCGAGGATTATGGGGACAAAGACGCCGGCACAGGCGATGGCAGTTGCCTTAAGACCCGTCTGCCTGAGCTTTTTCATGTCTGTTGCAAGTCCGGCCTCGAACATGAGCATGATGACGCCGATCTCGGCCATCTTGGTGATAAAGTCAGTCTCGCTGACAAAGCCAAGAAGGGCAGGTCCGATAAGGACGCCGGCAAGTATCTCGCCGACGACTTCAGGCGCGTGGAGCTTACGGGCGATTATTCCGAATGCTTTTGCGCTGAATAATATGATTGCCAGATCCCGAAGGAATGAAAAATCTTCCAAAGACAGAACTCCTTTATAAACCCGCATGCAATAATATCACGCATTTGACAGGTCGGTTATAATACAGAGTGCAAAAATGTTATTATATTATTTATATTTATTTTGTTCATGGGGGCAATATGGCGTTAAAAGAACTGGAATATCCTTTTGATCCGGATTATATCCTGCGCAAAAAGAAGGCCATAAGAAGGCAGCTGACCGAACGCGAAGGCGTCAGCTATACGGATAAGAAGATCGCGATCCTCGGAGGATCGACCACAAGCGACATCAAGCTTATATTGGAACTTTTCCTGCTCAATTACGGGATCAGGCCGGAGTTCTATGAATCGGAATACAACAAATACTATGAGGATGCGGTCTTCGGCAATCCTGAACTCGAAGAGTTCGGTCCGGACCTCGTGTTCATTCATACCACGTCCCGCAACATCCTGAATTTCCCGGTCGTTACCGACAGCGCCGAAAGCGTTGAAGCTCTTGCAGATGAGACTGTGGCGCGTTTCACTCAGGTTTGGGAAAAGCTTACCGAAAAGTATCACTGCACCATTATCCAGAACAATTTCGAGCAGCCTTACTACAGGCTCCTGGGTAATTCTGACGTGTCAGACATACACGGAAGGCTCAACTTCATCAACAGGCTCAATGAGCGTTTCTACGACTACGCAAGGACGCACGAGAACTTTTTCATCAACGACATCAACTATATCTCCGCAGTTTATGGGATAAAGAAATGGTCCGATCCGGGTGACTGGTACAGATACAAGTATGCCGTTGCCGTCTCCGCGATCCCTGATTTTGCCTTCAACCTCTCGCACATAATCAAGGCGGTCTACGGCAAGAACAAGAAGGCATTTGCACTCGACATGGACAACACTATCTGGGGCGGCATCGTCGGTGACGACGGTCCCGAGAACATCCATATCGGACACGAGGATGCCGAATCCGAACTGTTTACGGAATTCCAGCAGTATGTCAAGGCGCATAAGGATCTGGGCATCCTTCTGACGGTGGCATCCAAGAATGATGAGGAGAATGCACTGGCAGGTCTTGCGCGTCCCGATTCCACGCTCAAGAAGGATGATTTCCTGATAATCCGCGCGAACTGGGACAACAAGGATATCAACATCAAGAAGACAGCGGCCGACATAAACATCGGAGCCGACAGCTTCGTATTTGTTGACGACAACCCTGTTGAACGCGCCCTGGTGGAGGCTCAGGTCCCGGGCATCAGCGTTCCCGAGGTTGGAGCTCCCGAGACGTATATTGACGTGATCGATTCCAACGGTTTCTTTGAGGTCACAGGGCTTTCCGCTGAAGACCTGAAGAGAAACGGCATGTACAAAGCGAATATGGAAAGAGCGAAGGCATCCGCATCTTTCGATGACTATGATGACTATCTGAGATCACTCGACATGACGGCTGAGATCAAGCCTTTTTCGCCGCTTTACATGGCGAGAATCGCAGAGCTTACCAACAAGAGCAACCAGTTCAATCTCACGACAAAGCGCTGCAGCCAGGCCGAGATAGAGAAGTTCGCGGCTGATCCCTCATACATCACGCGCTACGGGAGGCTCGAGGACAAGTTTGGCGATAACGGCGTTGTTGCAGTGTCTTTCGGCCACGAGGCTGAAGAAGACGGTGAGAAAGTCTTCCTGATGGATCTCTGGCTCATGAGCTGCAGAGTGTTAAAGCGCGGCATGGAGTTCGCGATGATGGACGAGTTCGTGGAAGAGTGCAGAGCACGCGGCATCGCAAAGATAAAAGGCTTTTATTATCCGACCGCGAAGAATAAAATGGTTAAGGACTTTTACGGGATGCAGGGATTTGTTAAAATCGCTGAGTCGGAAGACGGGTCTGCCGAGTGGGTACTCGATCTTTCAGCCCCGTATTATTCCAAGAACGTTGCGATCAAAGTCAATTGACATAAGGAGACATAGAAATGACCAGAGAAGAGGTTTTCGCAAAACTTAACGAGATCTTTCAGGATGTTTTCGATGATGAGGACATCAATGTAAACGAAACAACGACAGCCGCAGATGTTGACGGCTGGGATTCGCTCGAGCATATCAATCTGCTCGTTGCGATCGAGAGAGGCTTCGGGATCAGGTTCACGATGGGCGAGACCACAGGTCTCAAGAATGTCGGCGAGATGGTCGACAAGATCATTTCCCACCTCGGATAATCAGTAATGTCGCTCGTTTCAGCCGCTTTTTTAGCGTTTGTCGCTTTAACTGCATTGATCTACTATCTCGTGCCGGGTGGTGCGAGACGGTGGGTATTGCTTGCGGCGAGCCTCGCATTCTGCGCATCCTGCGGATTCTATTCGCTGGTGTTCGTACTGCTCGCGGCTGTTACGACCTTCATAGGAGGCCTGCTCTGCGGACCTTCAAAGAGCAGGGGACTTCGTAATGCCGCTGCCGTTATCACGGTAGTCCTTAATCTCGGTATCCTGTGCGCCGTCAGATTTTACGGCGTGATAGGACTTTTCGCCGAGAGATTGAACAATGTGTTCGGAGCAACCGGATCGACACGCACGTTCATGCTCTACGCGGTTCCGGTCGGAATGGCTTTCTATACTCTGCAGCTCATCGGATACACTTTGGACTGCAGATGGGAAAAGATCGCTCCCGAGAAGAATTTCTTCAGATATCTTCTTTTCGCCACGTATTTCCCGTATTTCACATCGGGACCCATGAATTCGTACGCGGCGCTTTCAGTAAAACTCGACGGTTCGAAGGATGCAAGACTCACGCTTGGAAGAGTCAGGGACAGCGCGATAAGGATCGCCTGGGGCTTTTTCAAGAAACTCGTCATTGCAGACAGGATCGCCGTCGTCGTCAATACGATCTACGGCAATCACGAATCTTACTGCGGCCTTTACGTCTTTATCGGTGCCGCCTGCTTCGCGATCCAGCTCTATGCGGATTTCTCCGGATGCATGGAAGTCGTTCTCGGAGCATCGCATCTACTGGGCATCGAGATGCCTGAGAACTTTAACAGCCCGTTCCTTGCCCATACGATCCGCGAATACTGGCAGCGCTGGCATATCACGCTCGGCGGATGGCTTCGCGATTACCTGTTCTATCCGATGCTGCGCACATCCCTGTTCGTTAAGATCGGAGACGGTGCGAAAAAACTCTTCGGAAAGAAACGCGGCAAGAAAGTGCCGGTCTATTTTGCTCTGATAATCCTCTGGGCCGCGGTCGGCTACTGGCACGGCGGACTCATGAAATACGTTATCGGAACGGGACTTCTCCATTGCTTCTACATCATCCTGGGCGAACTGGTCGAGCCTGTCTCGGTAAAGCTCAGAAAGAAGCTTCACAGTGAGAAGTGGCCTTACAAGGTATTCCAGACCGCGCGCACGTTCTTCCTGATCTGCCTCGGCCACATCTTTTTCAGAGCAGCGAACGTGCCTGATGCCCTGGCAATGTACCGGGCTATATTCCAGCCTTTTGCGATCGACGGTGAATGGATCGCCTCTTTAGGCCTTGATACAAGCAATCTGATCGTTCTGCTTATAGCGTTTGCGCTTCTCGTTGCAGTTGATGTCTACAAATACCGCGAAAAGCAGGAAGAAGAGCCCCGCCTCATACTTGCCAAGTTGAATGAAAAGCCGATGGCGGTATCGTGGGCAGTATTTATGATACTTCTGATAACGGTCCTGATCTTCGGTCTGTACGGCTTAGGGTACGATTCCGGAGCGTTTATCTACGCAAGAATATGATCTTTTTCGAGTGAGGATTTAGGAGGAAACAGCATGAACATAGTTTGTCTTGATATGGAGGGCGTTCTTGTCCCTGAGATCTGGATCGAGTTTTCCAAGGTATCCGGCATCCCGGAGCTCAAGCGCACCACGCGCGATGAACCCGATTACGATAAGCTTATGCGCTGGAGACTTGGCATACTGCGCGAGCACGGCCTGGGCCTTAAAGAGATCCAGAATGTCATCTCACAGATAGATCCTCTTCCCGGAGCAAAAGAATTCCTTGATGAGCTCAGAAAGGACATGCAGGTCATCATCATCAGCGACACGTTCACACAGTTCGCAATGCCTCTGATGGCCAAGCTCGGATATCCCTCTTTGTTCTGCAACTCCCTGGTCGTCGGTGAAGACGGCATGATCGAAGACTTCAAGATGAGGATCGAGAATTCCAAGCTTTCGACGGTCCGCGCCCTTCAGTCCATCGGTTTTGACACCATCGCTTCAGGTGACTCATATAACGACCTCGACATGATCAAGGCTTCCAAGGCGGGATTCCTTTTCAAGAGCACGGAGAAGATCATCGCGGACAACCCGGACATTCCCGCTTTCGAGGAATTCTCTGATCTCCTCGCAGCGATCAAGGCAGTGCCGGATTCTAACTAAAAGCCTTTACAAGCACTTTACACAAGGGCAATATTTGAAAAATATAAGGGATGTATAATCTCAGTATGGAACTGAGTTATACATCTTTTTATATTGAAGCCAATATCGTGTGCATCATTATCTTTTTGATGATGTTCATGAGAGAAATGGGCTCTGTCGGACGGCAGGCAAAGCAGATGGTATTCGTCAACATTACGATTTGCCACATGCTTTACTTCCTTAGTGATACGGCATGGGTGCTTGTTTTGGCTGACGTCATTCCGAAGTCTTTTTTCACGGCAGCTTCCGTAAACATCCTGAATGCCATTTTGCTCAGCGCCATGACGAGCTTCTGGTTTGTTTATGTCGAGCTGTCCCAGGGCGAGAAATATATTCTTGTATTAAAGCACAGGATGTATGTACTGACGCTCGCGATGCTCGAGACAGTCGTTATCCTTGTTCTGTTCATTTTCTTCCCGAACGTTGTCATCGATAAAGACTTCAACATGACGACCGCTTATTATGTGGTATTCATCAGCATCCCGGCGGTATATATAATCGTCAGTTCCGTGAGGGCGTTCATCAGGGCATTCCGGAAAGAGAACTACGCCGTAAGGACGCAGTATCTTGCCAGCGGCATCTATCCGGTAATGCTTACCATCGCGGGGATCACGCAGGTTGCGTGGCTTAAAGCTCCCGTTTTCTGTTTCGGCTCGACGATCATGATGCTTTACGTCTACATCATCAGCCTGAACGACCAGGTCTCCATCGACGAACTGACCCGCCTTAACAACAGGACCCAGCTCAAGAAATACATTGTTGGCGAGACCTCAAGAACGAATGCGGACAAGGCGGTCTACTACATCCTCATGATCGACCTCAACAAGTTCAAGCAGATCAATGACCAGCACGGCCATGTCGAAGGCGACCGCGCGCTCATCAGAGCTGCTGATGCTTTGAAGCTTGCCTGCTCCGAAAACCCGGTCAAGACATTCATTGCCAGATACGGCGGAGATGAGTTCATCATAGTTGCCAAAACCGATAACGAGGAAAAGATCAAAGAGCTCTGTGCCGAGATCAAGAATACGCTCCGCCGGTTGAACGAAGAGTCGGGTGCCCCATACGAACTCATGGCCTGCATCGGATACGCCCATTACAGCGGTGACATTAAGAACTTCCAGGAAGCTTTGGGCTCGGCGGATGAGGCGCTGTACGAAGAAAAGGCACGACTCGTTTCATCGAGATAAGCAAATAAAAAGGGCTGCATCGCTGCAGCCCTTAAGTTTTCCTATCGGTTATTACTTCTTGATGAGCAGTGACTTACCTGTCATCTCTGCAGGCTGAGGCAGGCCCATGATCTCAAGGAGCGTAGGTGCGATGTCGCAGAGTTTGCCGCCTTCGCGGAGCGTGTACTCAGGATCGTAGTTGTAGAGGATGAACGGAACGGGGTTCGTTGTGTGTGCAGTGTGAGGCTGCATTGTCTCGAGGTTCATCATCTGCTCTGCGTTGCCGTGGTCTGCGCAGATGAAGAGAACGCCGTTCATCTTCTTGACTGCTTCAACAGCGCCGCCTACGCATGCGTCAACTCTCTCAACAGCCTTGATGGCAGCTTCGAGAACGCCGGTGTGGCCGACCATGTCAGGGTTAGCGAAGTTGATGATGACTACATCGTACTTGTCGGAGCAGATAGCTGCGTCGAGCTTCTCGGAAACTTCGGGAGCGCTCATCTCAGGCTTGAGGTCGTAAGTAGCAACTGCGGGTGAAGGAACGAGTGTACGGTCCTCATCCTTGTTGGGCTCTTCGATACCGCCGTTGAAGAAGAATGTAACGTGAGCATACTTCTCTGTCTCAGCGATACGGAGCTGCTTTAAGCCGTTTGCTGCAAGGTATTCACCAAGAGTGTTCTTGATCTCTTCCTTCTTGAAAGCGACGAACTTGTTGGGAATGAGCTCATCGTAATCCTTGAAGCAGACGTATGTGAGTGGCATGAAGCCGTTTGCTCTCTTGAGGTACTTGATGCACTT
>CAMZBB010000038.1 GCA_947304405.1 uncultured Clostridia bacterium | reverse complement strand
CGTATCCGGCTGCCAGCAAACAGTAAACGAGGATGAATATCATGTTGTAAAGGAACAGCTTGTCTTCACCCTTGTACCTGCCCACCGCATAAGTGATAAGAAGCCCCGCGAAAACAATGACCCCGGCAAGCCTGATATCCTTAAACGGAACTTCGTTTATGCGCTCAAGTACTCTGAGCGTTATGACGAGGAATATCGTCAGGAATAAGAATGCATGTCTGTGGAAGAACCAGTTCGGGTCATCGAAAACCTGCCATGCTTTGTCGAACCAGTAAAAACCGGTCGAGAGAAAAGCTCCGATAAGGCAGCAGATGTGGACTGTCTTCTCGCGGCCGCTAAACACTTTGCTCGTGATGTAGATGAGCACAAAGATAGTGACCAGAAGGCTCAGGAAGAAGAAAGGATAGTTCGCGGGCAGTACATCCATGAAGTCTCCGGGATCTCCCATAAGGAACATCTTGATGAATGTCAGCGGCGAATACATTATGATGTCAGGCGTCGACGTCACCTGTGTCTTGTCACTGTTGACTATCGTATCTATTCCTACCGGAAGGATAAGGACCGCAGTGCACATCGCGGTTAAGCCCGCAGCCATAGCATATCTCAAGGCAATACAAAAAGCTTTCTTGATATCCGTCTTCAGCTCGAACATCCTGACAAGCAGGTAAAGGAAGCTGTAGATTCCGACCATGTACGCAATGTAATAGTTTGAAACGAACAGTACCAGCAGCGTCAGGACTATCCCGAGATATTTCCTTTTCGAAATGAACTTTTCAACAAAATAGAGCAGGAGCGGCAGGAGCATATAGCCGTCGAGCCACATGATCTGGAAAGCAAAAGCCTGGGCATAGAGCGAGAAGGCATAGACCATGCCAAGCATTACGGGCCATTTTGTTTTCCTGTTCTCCGTTCTTGAGCAGAGGAAACGCGCCATGAATCCGGATGCCAGGCTCAGCTTGATAATGACCAGCAGAATGACCACAAGATCGATCTGCGAAGGATCGAAAAACAGATATATAAGGTTCAGGGGGCTCGACATGTAATAGCCGAAAGTTCCCATGAAATTCTTTCCGAGGCCGAGCTGGAAGGAATATGTCAGATTGGAGATCAGGTGTCCGGTGCCGTTGCCGAGGCTTAACAGCCTTGCCCTGTTGAGCGCCAGAAAAGGCGCATACTGTGCTTTAAGGTCGCTTAATATGAACGAATAAGATCCCGTAGGATACTTGTTGCATATGATCGAGGTAATGCAGTACAGAACAAGCGTCAGAAGGAACGCGAGCAAAGGACGGCGATCAAACTTCTGTTTTGTCTTTAGAGCAAGTTTAGGCTCCTTTGCCTTATTGCGGGCTTCGGAAGACTTCTTCCCCTGTCCAAGCGAGTCCAACTCCTTCATAGGGCCTCCTGACCTGTCGTTTGCTATTTGCATCCGACCAAATGTATCAATTAACGAACTTTTTGATTATAATACATTTTATTAAGCCGTTCCAATTTTACGGCCTCACGAAAGGCGGATATGACAGCATGCTTGTAAGCCTGATAATTCCCTGCTACAACGAGGAAGAAGTCCTTCCCATCCTTTATGACGCGCTCAAAGGCGTCAGGGAATCGATGAAGGATACCGATAAGACTTTCGAATTCATTTTCGTAAGCGACGGAAGCCGCGACAAGACTGAAGAGATAATCAAGGGCTTTGCAGAAGAAGACCCCGATGTCCGCTTTATCTTCTTCTCGAGGAACTTCGGCAAGGAAGCCGCCATGTATGCGGGTATGCAGAAGGCTAAGGGCGAATACGTCGCCATCCTCGATGCGGACATGCAGGATCCCCCGGCGCTCATCCCCTCGATGATAGCTGATCTTGACTCCGGAGAATGCGACATTGTAGCCGCAAGGCGCGTCACGCGTGAGGGCGAGCCTCCGATCAGGAGTTTCTTCGCAAGATGCTTCTATAAGCTGATCAACAAGATGATCGACGTCGAGATAGCCGACGGCGCACGTGATTTCAGGCTCATGAGAAGACAGGTCGTTGACGCGATCTTAAGTCTTTCCGAGAGACAGCGCTTCTCCAAGGGTATATTCGCCTGGGTAGGTTTCCGCACAAAGTGGATCGAGCATGAGAACGTCGAAAGAGCCGCAGGCGAGACAAAGTGGAGCTTCTGGAAGCTCTTCCGCTATGCGATCGACGGCATCGTGGCATTCACGACCGCACCTTTGAGACTTGCAACATATGCGGGTTTCTTCTTCGCTTTTGCAGCATTAGCCTATATGGTCTTCTACTTTATCAAGGCGATAATCCTGAAGATCTGGGACGAAGTTGCCGGCTACCCTTCACTGCTCTGCTTCATCCTCTTCATCGGAGGACTTGTGCTGATGGCATTGGGCATAATTGGCGAATATCTCGGCAGGACCTACATCGAGACAAAGGGCAGACCGATCTACATCTCCAAGGAAGAATCCGATAAAGACAAGGACTGATCCCTTTTACTTTTTCGCAAGATACTTGAAGAAGAACGCTTCCTGATAATCGTTCGAGATATAGTTATGCGTGACGTTCCATGTGTGCTCGGCATTTTTGATGTTGCCGTAGGACCCGATATCCTCAGCATTGTGAGGCTCGCCCGTGAACTCGCTTCCTAACACGTAATATCCCATAACAAATGACGGATAGATCATAAGGATGACTGCAAGCATCGTGAACACGAGCTTTGCGACATCCTTTTTCTTTCTCTTGAGCTTTTTGGCGACAATGACCTTGTCGACATCGTAGATATCCTTAAGATAACGCGCAAGAAGGATGCAAAGAACGAATCTTGCCGCCATCGAGCTTCTCATGCAGAAATCGTTTGCTTCGGTCACTTTGTACAGCGGGATGATCATGAGCTCGATCAATGAGGCGATGAACAACGCTTCTTTCTTTTCGGTCTTCCAAAGGATTACCGCGGTCGGCACTATCTCGATCACGATGAACAGGATATAAACGATGACCGACAGAGCAGGGTCATTTATGAATTTCCAGAAAAAGCCTTTTATCGACGTGGAAGAATGGTTGCCCAGATAGAACGGCGTATATACAAGAAGCAAAGACGCGCATGAGATGATGTTTATGATGCTGAAGACGTTCTTTGCTGCTTTCCCGGTTCCCCCTTCTCTCATCGGCTTTGAGAAGGCCCTTACGACTGCGAGCGGGAACAATCCTATGATGCCCCACGGCGAATATGCGAAAAGCATGCCGCCGCAAAGGCCGAGCGATCTTGTGTTGTAAGACATCATTATCAGCGTCATTATGAGCCAGCACGGAACGCACTGGTGGAACACGCTCGTGAGCTCGGCAAAATTGCTCATGTAGGCAAGCACAGGCGCCCAGACCTCCATTCCGTTCCAGCAATCCCATTCAACAAAGGTGTGAACTATATTCGGAAGGACATCCAATCCTGCAAAACAGATGTAAACGAAAGGAACGGTAAAGCTTGCCCTTCCGATTATCTTGCTGACGCCGATAAACGTCAGAAAGATGCCGACCGCATTCCAGAGCATGAGCGCCATGTTGGCCGCGAAGGACCCGCCTATCTTTCCTATGACGGCCGCAGGAAGCCAGTATGTGAAATAGTACATGAACGCATATGTCCCCGACGTCCGTCCGATCTCTTTGATAACGTCCGGATTGGTCTGCGTCGAATAATCGTAGATTACAGGCCACTTGTAATTGACCAGGTCATTCATGATCGCCCTTCTGTACGGATGATCATTGAGGGTAAATATGAATTCACCGACGCCCGAGACGAGCGAAAGGATCACTGCAGTTAACGCAAATCCGATAAGGTAACCGACAGGTATCTTTATTACCGTATCGTCTTTTGAAAGGAGCTTTTTCGACTGGTCCTTGACGGAATCCCTGACTGACAGGACAAAAGCGGAAACGAACAAGAGCGCAAGGGGAATTCCCACATACGGCCTCAGGTATCCGATGAAGAAAATGATTATCGGGAGAGCAAGAAATCCAAGGCTGAGTGCCCAGAAAGTCTTGAAAGAAACGGTTATGACCTTTTTCAATTCATGCCCTCCTTATGTTTTTCCGAGATACCGGAAAAAGAATGAATCCATATAGTCATCAGTATAGAACTGGTTGTTGATAACATAAGCATACTCTATCGAACCGTCGGTGGCATTATTGACATTGCCGAACGATCCGACCATGTCCTTGCGGTCGGGTTCTCCGGTCGCCTGGCATCCTGCTATGAGATACGCGTTAACGAATCCGGGGAACATCATCAGTATAACGGTAAGAATGGCAAAAGCGAGCCTTGCCGCCTTTTTCTTCTCCAACTTCTTTTGCCTGCGGATACGTTCTTTGTCCTCATCGTACAGATCCTTGAACATGGCGGCGAGCAGCACGCACATGATAAATCTCGAAGGCATCGAAGCCCTCATCGCGAAATCGTTGACCCAGGTCATCATGTAGACGGGTATAAGCGTCATGCATACGGCCGCACAGATAAAGAACGGATCCTTCCTGTAGCGCTTGAAAAGGACAGCCGTTACAGGCAGCACTTCTATGATCAGGAAACACAGATAGCATATAACGAACAGTCCGAACGAACTGTAGAACGTCCATGTAAAGCCCGTCTTGCCGGCGCCGTTTGCGTTTCCCATATAAAAGCTTCCGAACACAACGAGCATGATGGCCGCCGACAAAATATTGACCGGAGTAAACAGATCTTTGAGCGTGCCTTTCACGTCCTGTCTCATGTCTTTCCTGAATACCGCTGTCAGTATAACGGGCAAAATTCCGAAAACTCCGAAAGGCGAATAAGCAAACAGCAGTCCTCCCGTCAGTCCGAAAGATCTCGTGTTGACCGACAGCATTACGAGTACGGTAACCAGGAAACACGGAACGCATTGATGGAAGACATTTGCGAGCTCGCTCATGTTGCAGTAGTATGCCATGTTCGGCACCCACCCCTCGATCGAAGTCCAGAGGTCATAACCGGTCACGCTGTGAACGATAGTGGGAATGACATCGAGTCCTCCGAAGAACATATAGAATATCGGCTGGGTAACGCAAGCACGGCCGTTTAACTTCGCCATTCCGAGAAGCGTAAGGAATATTCCTATGGCGGTCCAGAGCATAAGGAACACGTCTGCCGCAGTCCTTCCGAAAAGCTTTCCGAAC
Source organism: uncultured Clostridia bacterium (assembly GCA_947304405.1). Taxonomy (GTDB): domain Bacteria; phylum Bacillota; class Clostridia; order Saccharofermentanales; family Saccharofermentanaceae; genus Saccharofermentans. Next base: position 16,087 of record CAMZBB010000038.1, on the reverse strand, counting down.
AGAGCCGCAGGCATCCAGTACGTAAAATAGTACATCAGCGCGGTCTTGCCGCTCGTCTTCCCTATCTCTTTAATGACGTCGGGGTTGGTCTGCGTCGAATAATCATAGATCACGGGCCACTTATACGAGACCAGATCACTCAGTGTCGCTCTTCTTATCGCGTGATCCTGAAGTGAATAGATGAATTCGCCAACGCCGGAGAACCAGGCGAGGAATACCGCGAAAACCGCAAACCCCACAAGGTATCTGAGTGGCATGTTGATATCTTTGGCCGAAGATGCCAGAGCCGTCTTTCCGCCTGCCGGTTTCGTGCATGAACATACGGTAATGACCGAGAAAACGATCATGCAAAGTGCAAGAGGCACCCCGACATACCATCTCAGGTAGCCTGTCATGAACACTATTACCGGGATTACGAGAAAGCCCGTTGCAAGGCCGTACCACAGCCTGAACGGTATTCTGATCCCTGTCTCGTTTTTCTTCCTTGCCGTCATCTTTGTCTGCTCTCCGTTGAACTTGCCAGATACTTGAAGAATATCGTATCCTCGTAGCCGTCTGCCATTCTAAGCATAACCGATTCAGTATATGCCTCGGTGGAATAATACGAACCGTTTTCTTCTCCGACGATCCGTCCGAACGAACCGATATCGTTCTCGTAATGCTTTTCGCCGGTAAATTCAGAACCGAGGATGAGGAAAAGATCCACTGCGGAAGGGAAAGCACAGACAACTGCAAGGAGCAGTACGAAGAAGCACCTGCAAGACTCTTTTTTGGGGCGTCTCTTCGCTTTCCTTATCCGCTGCTTGTCTTCTGCAAACATCACGGCGAGCATCTCGGTAAACATGACCGCGATAACGAAAAACGCTGGTAAAGATGCCCTCATCGAGAAATCGTTGAAATAGGAGATCTTGTAAACGGGTATCAAAGCAAGCGTCAGGACGGATGCAATAAAAAGGGGCTCTTTCTTCTGCTTTTTCCAGAGAGCGACCGCGAACGGAATAACTTCTATGATCATGAGAAGAACCCAGAATAACAGGAATTCTCCGAAATTTTTGCAAAACTTCCAGGCAAATCCGCTCTCGTCCGAAGCGGAAGTGCTGACCATGTAGTACGGCCCGTAGATACCGAGCATCAGGATGCAGGAGATGATCCCGGCGGGATTAAGGAGCTGAAGAACGACTCTTCCCTTTTTCTCCGGCTGCAGCGCTTTTCTGAAGGCGAGGGCAATAGCCAACGGGATCATTCCGATGGAAGCCCATGGCGAATATGCAAAACTCAAGCTGCCGATGAATCCTGCCGACCTGACGTTGGAAGACAGCATCAGCATTACCATCAGTACCCAGACCGGTACACACTGGTTGAACACGTTGGACAGCTGCGTGAAATTGCTCATGTATGCGAATGTAGGCAGCCAGTGTTCTATGGCCATGAAGCCGTCGTACTGCGTGATCGAATGAACTATGTTGGGCAGCGCATCGAGTCCGGAGAAAGTGATGAAGATGACCGGAACCGCCCAGGATATCCTCCTGATGATAAGCGTTGTCCCGACGAGCGTCAGCCAGACTCCAAGCGTCGTCCATATGAGCAGGAAGATATTGCCTGCCGCTGTCCCGAAAAGCTTCCCGACCAGGGCGGACGGCATCCAGAACGTCGTGTAATAGACAAGGGCTGCCGTTCCCTCGTTCTTGCCCAGTACGGCGATGACCCTCGGGTTGAACTGCGTGCTGTAATCGTAGATAACAGGCCATTTGTAGTTTATCAGGTCATTGAATATCGCTCTGCGGAAAACATGATCCACCATGGAGTAGATGTATTCACCGACACCCGAGACGAAAACCGTGATGAGTGATATCACTGCAAGGATGATCAGATATTTGACCGGCATCTTCATACCGGCGAACTCATCTGTAAGCCCCTTAAGTTTCTTGTCAGGGCCTTTGCAATAATCCCTGCAGGACCAGAGTGCGCAGCAGGCCATTATCAAAGCCGCAGGGATCCCTATCCAGAGTTTCAGATTGCCTATCAGGAATATGACTACGGGAATGGTCAGATACGCGCAGCAGATCGCGAAAAGGACGTCTCTTCTGATGAGGATCTCTTTCTCTTTTTTCATTTTTTCGTCACCTGTGCTTCTTTTGCCAGATACCTGTAAAAGAACTTGTTCCTGTAATCCGGTGCAAAGAACTGTTCCTGAATGGTCTTGGCATAGTATGGATCTTTGATGTTTCCGAACGAACCGATATTTTCTTTGTTGCTCTTATCGCCTGTTATCGTGCTTCCCGCAATGACAAAGAGATTGACGGCAGCCGGGAACATCATAAGGATCACCAGAAGGATTACTGCCGCGTTTTTGGCCCAGTCCTTCTTCTCCTTCGGCTGGTTCTCGGGCAGGAACATGGCAGAAACATATCCCGACAGCATGATGCACAGAATGAACAGTCCGGGCATTGAACCTCTCATCGAGAAATCGTTCATTTCCGATACGCGGTAGAGCGGCACGATGCACAGCGTAATGATCGTGCTGATAAATACAGGATCAGACTTATGCTTTTTGTAAAGCACTATGAAGAAAGGAAGCACTTCAAAGACGATAAACAGGATATACGCCGGTATGAACATCGCCGGTTGTTTGTAGAATGTCCATGTAAAGCCGCGGAACGAGACTGCTCCGGAATTGGACATGTAATAACTTCCGAACAAAACAAGAAGCAAAACCGCGGAAACAATGTTGACCGGAGTGAAGATGTTCTTAAGCGTCTCCTTTATGTCTTTTCCCCTCATCTCCTTTCGGAGAGCAAAGCCGATGATGACAGGTATCAGGCCGAACACCGCCCAGGGAGAATAAGCAAACAAAAGTCCTCCGATGAAGCCCGCGGATCTCATGCTGGCGGACATCAACAGGAGCGCCATTATCAGGAAGCAGGGAACTATCTGGTTATACACGTTGGCAAGCTCGGTAAAATCCGCCACGTAGGATATTCCCGGGACCCAGCCTTCAAGCCAGAGCCACGCATCATATCCCGTAAAGAAATGAACCATGTTCGGTATTACGTCAAGGCCTGCGAAGAAAACATAAAGGAACGGCATCGCAAATGAGAACCGCTTGTTGACCACGCACATCGCGACGAATCCCAGAAACAGTCCGATGGAATTCCATATGAGAAGAGCAACATTAGCGGCACCGAAACCGAAAAGCTTACCGACCAAGGCCGCGGGAAGCCAGTATACGAAATAGTACGAGAATGCCCTCTCGCCGGAAACGATTCCGAATATCTTGATAACTTCAGGATTGGTCTGTGTGCTGTAATCGTAGATGACGGGCCACTTGTAGTCTATGAGATCTCTCAGTATCGCTCGTCTGTAAGGATGATCCTGCAGAGTAAAGACATATTCCCCGACTCCCGTTACCAGTGAAACAACGACCGCGGTAACGGCAAAGATCACCAGATACTTGACCGGGATCTCTATCATCGTATCTTCCCTGCCAAGAACGGTCCCGTCAGTTTTTCTAAGGCACTCCATGACAGATATGGCGGCAATACCCGCAAAGCAGACCGTAAGCGTAATACCCATCAAAGGCCTTAAGTAACCCAGACAGAATATGATGACAGGCAGAAGCAGGAACAAAATACAGCAGCACCAAAAACTACGGAAGCTCAAAGACACCGTGCCTTTTGAAGGTACGCTCTTTGACTTGACCGTCCTGTTCTTTTTCGAAACCGTGTTGCCCAGGTTCTGTAGTTCTCGCATCTTTTATGCTGCCTTTCGATATGCGGATTGAGATAATTATATCCTAATTAGGTCAGTGCCAGAAAAGAAAGAAATCTTCGCAGTTTTCAAGAAACTGAGGATACATCTTTGAGAGGTTGCAATAATCCAGTGACAATACCATGAAGAAGACTATCAGGACAGTAATTGCGGAAGCTGCCAGAACAATGCCATAGACAGTCTTTCTTCCGGACTTTTTCATTATCCTCCTTAAAAGGATCACCCCGCATAAGATGGCGAGGAGCCAGGAGAAATCCGACAGGTATCTTATGCAGACGCCGCCTCTCGAGAAATCAAACCATGAGATGAACAGTGCCGTAATAAGACATACCGTGATGAAGCTGTTATAGATCACTGCTTCCTTTTTGGATATGCGTCCTTTCGTCCTGACAAAAGCGCCCGGCGCGAAAATCAGCCCAAGAAGCAGGAACGGGATGTTCAAAAGCCCCACTGACGGCTCGATATTTCTGTAAATCTCATACGTGTTCGTGATGATCCCTCTCGCCTCGAAAAACGGGAACGTCTCCATCGGAGTGAAAGGCATCAGGAAATTGTAGTAGATCGCAGACGGCATCATTTCGGGCGTGATCTTAAGTGACGATACATCACTTATCGTCAGCTGATAGTTCTCACCGAAATCCGTGATGCTTCCGAACGTTGCCAGGTTATTCAAGAAGATGAGCACTATCCCCGTTATGACCGGAACAAGAAATACCGCCGCTTCCGAGAGCCTGATGACAAGCTTTCTCTTTTTATCGAACAGTACGCCGAAAAATACCGGAAGCATGGCCGCGGCACAGATCGCTACAGTCGGACGGGATCCCGCGCAGATCGCCAGCGAGACACCCGAAAGGAAGAACAATATGATCCTTTTGGCGGTATTTTTTGTCTTGACCGCGGTAAAGCCGAAAAATACAGCAAAACCGATCGCACAGAGCGCGCTTCCGCATGCCACGTAATACTTCTCCGACCATGCCATATTGACGTAGAGAAAACTCGTGGCCGCAACTGCAGGTATCATGAAAAGAAGGGCTAAAAGATTCTTTTTTGGAACAAACAATCTGACCGTTGCAAGGAATGCCAGGATGACTGCAACAGCAGAGAGCGTACCGTATATCGCAACGGCCGATGAATAATTCGGGACGCGGTGCGTGATCAGGTAGATCGGATAATAAAGCGTATAGACAGGCGCCTTTCCGAAATAGCAGTAGTATTTTCCGTCCTTATATGCGTAATCCCATCTGTACTGTGTTCCTTTGCTGTCCCGTTCGCCGGCATCGTAAGGGCTGTCCAGGTCCAAAAGCGTATCACTTGAGGGAACGTCCAGATAAGGTAACCTCTTTACCGCAGAATCGAAAGCCAGCTGGTAGATATCCACTACCTGCGAATTGTCCTCAAACGGATACTTGTCGAGTTTCATGTCCTTGCGGAAATAAAGACCGTAGGTAATTCCGGTGGTTATAACGAACACCATCATCAAAAGTAATGCATGGATCGTTTTCGAAGAATCATAGTCGATATCGTAAAGCCTTAGACACACTATCAGTACGATCAGTGCCGAGACAAGCAATAACGCAAGATACCTTCCAAACACCGCGCTGTAGATGTTGCAGTCACAGACCGTAACAGAGCTGATCTTTACGTTACGGTTCAGGCCCTCAAACGCGATCATGAGGGAATCTATATGTCCGTACGGTCTGAAGAAAAGCGTTGTGCTCTGAAGACCGGATATCTTCCTGACATCGGATACGCGGTATTCGTACATCGAATTGCCGTCCTCGAGCATGAGCCTTATCTTGAATCTGCCAGTCCTGCTGTCCTCCACGGGAACGAAATTCACCGTGAGCGTGTAAGCGTCATCAGGAACATCAGGAACAAAAAGCGCACAGTCGGACTTTACGAGCACGCCGTCTTCCTCAAACTGCAAGGGGCCTTCCTCGCTGTCCGCATCATGAGAGAATTCGGGCTTTAGATCGGCCCCTTTTATCGTTACCTTGTGTGGATCTGCCTTAAAGCAGTTGAAATTGAAAAGGAAGAGTTCCGCAGCTATCAGCACATAAGACAAGACGGCGATGATCACTGCCGCCTTGCATCCTTTGCGTTTCCTTGACCTTAAAAGATAGAGGATGCACAGATCGCTTACTATGCTCCCTACCGCAAAGAAAAGAGGCGTAACCGGGCTCCCTGCCTTTTCAGCCGGAAGGTTTGCAAGTCTCCTGACAATGAACAGGCAGACCATCGAGAACAGGAACTGCAATAATGCGGCAGTCCATATTATAAGGAAAGACAAAGCCGTCTCACCGGTTTTGTCTTTCCACTTTATCTGCCATATCGGCTTCGGGAGCTTTAAGTCCCTGACATGCGATCTGCCGAATGCCTTAGACCGGGCAAACAGTATTTCCGCAATGGATACTAAAAGCGCTGAAGCAAACGGACAAACGACTGTCAGGATCGTATCCGTCAAAGCTGTACTGTCATGAACTCTATCGTCTGGGGAACGAGCGGCCTGTCATTGTAATCTGTTCTGACAGATGCGATCTGATCGACAACCTCGATTCCTTCGATAAGTTTTCCGAAAGCGGCATACTGGCCGTCAAGGCTCGGATAAGTCTCATGCATGATGAAGAACTGTGAGCCTGCGGAGTTGGGATCCATGGCGCGTGCCATCGAGAGAACGCCTCTCGTATGCTTGAGGTTGTTCGTAAAGCCGTTTGCGGTGAATTCGCCCTTGATCGTGTATCCGGGACCGCCCATACCGGTTCCTTCAGGGTCGCCGCCCTGGATCATGAATCCCGGAATGACCCTGTGGAAGATAAGTCCGTTATAAAATCCCTTTGCCGCGAGGTCGATAAAGTTCTTAACGGTCTCGGGAGCGATCTCGGGATAGAGTTCGGCTTTCATTACGCCGCCGTCTTTCATCTGAATGGTTACGATCGGATTTGCCATGTTGTTTTTCTCCTTATCTTCTTCTGTAAGATCTTAAGATGTCGTCCTTGATCTTCCAAAGCTTGGGTGACAGGTCGACATAATAGTTATGAGGGTTCTCGAATCTCTTGACGGAATCCCAGAGAGAATCAAGCTCCTTGGTGCAGTATGCCCTGATCTCGCCGATCGTGGGCTTGTCATAAACAAGCTTGCCGCCCTTGAATATCTGGACCATGATCTCTCTTGTGGTGTAGTTCTCGAGCACTTTGGACTTCCATGTGTTGTCAGGATCAAATATCTCATAAGGCTCGCCCGAAGGGACTTCCTCATCAGCGATCATGACGACGTCAGCCAAAGCCTTTCCCGTTGCATTGTCGTAGAATCTTACGATCTTCTTGCTGCAGGGATTCGTGACCTTGCCGATGGAATCGGAGATCTTCATCTTCGGGATTATAGTGCCGTCATCCGCTTCAACTGCAGCGATCTTGTAAACACCGCCGAAAACAGGCTCAGCCTTTGACGTGATGAGTCTTTCGCCTACGCCGAACGAATCGATGCATGCGCCCTGGCTGATGAGGTCTCTGATAAGGTACTCGTCAAGAGCATTGGAAACGGTGATCTTACAGTCTGTAAGTCCTGCCTCATCGAGCATCTTTCGAGCACTCTGCGTCATATACGTAAGGTCTCCGGAATCGATACGGATACCCTTAAGGCGCTTGCCCATGGGCTCCAAGACTTCCTTTGCGCACTTGATCGCATTGGGAATGCCGGAGCGGAGAACATCATATGTATCAACGAGCAGGAGCGCTCCGTCGGGATATGCAAGTGAATATGCCTTGAATGCTTCAAACTCATTGTCGAAAAGCATTACCCAGGAATGAGCCATCGTCCCGGAAAGCGGGATGTTGAACTGCTGTCCGCAGATCGTGCAGGAAGTTCCCGCAGCACCTGCAATATAGGCAGCTCTCGCGCCCAATACGGAAGCGTCAAAGCCCTGAGCGCGGCGCGCACCGAATTCCATTACGGGTCTTCCCTCGGCAGCCCTTACGATCCTTGCAGTCTTTGTCGCGATAAGAGTCTGGTGGTTGATCGTGCAGAGAAGCGCAGTCTCAAGAAGCTGTGCCTGAATGATCGGGCCTCTGACCTTTACAAGAGGTTCCTTGGGGAATACAACCGTACCTTCGGGTATCGACCATACGTCACACGTAAACTCGAAGTCTCTCAGATAACTGATGAATTCGTCGTTGAAGTGATAGTTCTCTTTGAGGAAAGTCAGATCGTCTTCCGAGAACTTAAGGCTGGAAAGATAATCGATAACCTGTTCCAATCCTGCCATAACGGCATATCCGCCGTTCTCGGGGATATTTCTGAAGAACATGTCGAAATAAACTACCTTATCCCTGTTCCCGCTGTTCAGATAACCGTTGGCCATGGTGAGCTCATAGAAATCCGTGAGCATGCTCATGTTGGTTCTGTCATTCCACATACCGTAATCCATACGCTTCCACCTCCAAAAGGGCTTGATGCTTAATTAAGATTTTGCAATCTCTTTGATCGTTGTCGTGAGACCTGCGATCCCCTGAAGATCCGAAGGAATGATGATCTTTGTGGATGCACCCTGTCCGACCTTCTCCAATGCCTCGAGGCCCTTGATGGCGATCAGTCCGTCGTCTGCACCGACATCCTTGACCATCTGAAGACCCTTAGCGGTAGCTTCCTGGACTGCGAGGATGGCCTGTGCCTGACCTTCAGCTTCCCTGATGGCTGCCTGCTTCTTAGCTTCTGCTCTGAGGATTGCAGCTTCCTTTTCACCTTCTGCGACTCTGATGGCAGATTCCTTTTCACCTTCTGCGATGAGGATCTTTTCTCTCTTCTCACGCTCAGCCTTCATCTGCTTCTCCATCGCAGCCTGGATCTCCTTAGGCGGGATGATGTTCTTGAGCTCAACACGGTTGACCTTGATTCCCCAAGGGTCTGTAGCTTCGTCAAGGATCTCTCTCATCCTTGTGTTGATGATGTCACGGGATGTGAGAGTCTGGTCGAGCTCCAAGTCACCGATGATGTTACGGAGAGTTGTTGCAGAAAGGTTCTCGATAGCAACGATAGGACGCTCGATTCCGTATGTGTAGAGCTTAGGATCGACGATCTGATAGAACAGGACCGTGTCGATCTGCATCGTAACGTTATCCTTGGTGATAACTGCCTGAGGAGCGAAGTCAGCGACTTTCTCCTTGAGGGAGATCTTCTTTGCAACGCGGTCGATGAAAGGAACCTTGAAGTGAAGTCCGGTATCCCAAGTCGTCCTGTATGTTCCAAGGCGCTCGATGATGAATGTCGTTGCCTGAGGAACGATCTTAATGTTTGCAACAATAAGAACAACAAGCAAAATAATTGCAATGACTATAGCTATCATGCTGCCTGATGTTGTTTCAAGTACTACGTTTGTCATAATAACCTCCAAGAATTATACGCGTTCGACGATGAGCTTAACGCCTTCAATCGCCTTGATCTTTACTTTTGTGCCTTCTTCAATCGTGTTTTGTGATTTGGCACTCCAGACCTGTCCTTCCACCTTAACCTGACCTTTTCCTTCAACGGGATTGACGGGTACAATGACCACGCCCTCCATTCCGATAAGTCTGTCGGCATTGGTCCTCTGGATGTTAGCTCTGCGGAGCGATTCAAGCTTAGGCCTGATCCAAATCATACAGATTACGAAGGTAACGACAGACACAATTGCCATTACAATGATCTGCAGATTGAGGGGCGCGCCACACAAGTCCATGATCATAGCCACGAGCGCACCGGCCGCGAACCAGACAGTCGCGAGTGCAGTTGTGGCGGCTTCAATGATAATCATTATGATGAAGATTATCAGCCAGATGATCCACCATGACATAAATCTAATCCTCCCTTCAAAAATTCGCGCGGGGATTCCACTCCCACGCTAAAGATAATTATATCACCTCATAAATATTTTTAGGGAAAAATCGGTCAGCAGCGGGCTTCCTGCTCGTCGAAAAAAACTTCTTCGAGAGTAAGGCCTTTCGCGGCAAGAGTCTTGCCTGCAAGGCTTCTGTCGCCCTTTTCGATCACTTCTGCTATTCCGTCAGAAGCGATCTTGCCCTGCCCGACGTAAAGCAGGGTGCCTGCGATTATGCGGACCATATTGTAAAGGAAGGCTTCGCCCTTTACCTCGATCTCGATCTGCAGCGGATCTTCTCCAACTGTCCTGACGGACACTTCATTTAACTTTCTCACATAAGTCTTCTGGCTGCCGCCTGCCGCGCAGAACGCACGGAAATCATGTTCTCCTGCAAAAGATTTTGCCGCCTGCTTCATCGCCTCAATATCGGGCATGACCGGGCAGTAGTATGCGAACCTGTCAAGGAACGGATCCCTTGTGGGTGAGACATATATCCGGTAGATATACCTTTTGCCCTTGATCGAGAACCGGGCGGAGAAATCGTCTTTGACGTAGAAGGCTCTTTTCACCGCGACATCTTCCGGGAGCAGCGCGTTCATTGCAAGGGGAAACTTATCTTCAGGTATGACAAACGGGACGTCTGCGTGACTCAGGTGGCACCTTGCGTGCACACCCGCGTCAGTCCTGGAACACCCCGTCAGTCTGATCTTCTGTTTAAATAATTCCGCAAGTGCGCTCTCAAGCACATCCTGCACGGCTCTGCCGTTCTCCTGTGACTGGAATCCGGCAAATCCCGTCCCGTCAAATTCGGTTATGAAGCAGAGCCTCGGCATGACAGATCTCAGATGCCGTTCTTGCCGTGATCCACGCAGGACTTGCCCATCATGGCGGCACCTACGATACCTGCATCGTTGCCCATCAATGCAAGCTCGATCCTTGTCTTCGGGACTCCGGGTCCGAAATAAGGTCTGCTCATGGTCTTCTCGCGCATGGGAATGAGGAGCGGATCGCCCTCGTTGCATACGCCGCCGCCGACCACAAGGATCTCGGGCATGAATGCGTTGATCGCATTTGCGAGACCGTCAGCAAGATAGGAAGTGTACATGTCAACAACGTCAGCTGCGACCTTATCGCCCTTTTTCAGTGCTACGAAAGCTATCTGCGCATTCCACTCGCCGAACTCCTTATATACTTCGTTAAGGAGAGAATCAGGATTGGCCTCTGCCGCTTCCTTTGTCATCCTTGCGAGAGCGGATGCCGAAGCATACTGCTCAAAGCACCCCTTGCGGCCGCATCCGCACTGAACGCCACCTGATACGAGAACGGTGTGTCCGAATTCGGATCCTGCCTGGTTGAAGCCTGAATAGATCTTGCCGTCAACGATCACGCCTGCGCCCACTCCGGTACCCAATGTGATCGTTACCGAATCCTTAGCGCCCTTGGCGGCACCGGCAACAGCCTCAGCCATAGCTGCGCAGTTTGCGTCGTTGTCTATATAGACCGGAAGGTCGATTACCTCCCTTATCAGTTTCCTCATGGGAGCCTTGTTAAACGGAAGATTGTTGGAATAAACGAGCAATCCCTCGTCGTTGTCAGGCGTTCCGGGCGAACCGATTCCGATCGCCTCGATGTCCTTGACCTCGAGTCCCGCATCCTTGATGGCGTCCGCTGCGAGAGTTCCCATATCGTGGATGATCTCTTCCATCGCACGATCAGCATTAGTCTTAATGGAAAGCTTATTGAGGAGCTTGCCCTCACCATCGACTACGCCGGCCTTGATATTAGTGCCGCCGAGGTCGATCCCGACATAGTATGACATGGCTTAAAATCCGCCCTTCCCTTTGTTTTCAACATTAAAATTCTAACACAGGGGCCTGTTTATCTCAAAGTCAAATCCATGACAACAAGGCCCGCAGCGCAGACAAACATGAATAATCCGACCAGCACATCCGTACCTTTCAGCTTTAACGGGTTAAGCTTGGTCCTGCCCTCGCCTCCCCTGTAGCATCTGGCATCCATGGCAACCGCGAGTTCCTCGGCTCTCCTGAAACTTGATACGAAAAGCGGGATGAGAACGGTTATGTAGCCCTTGACTCTGTTGACGAAAGTACCGGTATCATAATCCGCACCTCTTGAGACCTGCGCTTTCATTATCTTGTCGGTCTCCTCGATCAGCGTCGGGATAAACCTCAGCGCGATCGACATCATCATTGCCATCTCGTGGACCGGTACCTTGATCACTTTTAAAGGCGAAAAGAGGCTTTCCAGCGCATCTGCGATCTTCAGCGGCGTTGTTGTGAGAGTCAAGAGCAGACTGGTCGACATTATCAGGAAAATGAGCCTGACCGCCATCAGTGACGCTCTCGTAAAACCGTAATCGGTTACGGTGATGATCTTCCATTGGAAAACGACGTCACCCTGCCTGATAGTCAAAAGATTCAGGATCATGATAAAAAGAGCAAGCGGCAGCACCGGACTTATCGTCTTCCACACGACGCGTGCGTTGACCTTTGACATCAGCAGTTGGATCACGATCACCAGCCCCAGGGCAAACAACGCAAAGGGTGATCTGATCATGAATATGACCACCAGATAGACGAGATAGAGCAGCGTCTTGATCCTGGGATCCGTGCGGTGAAGTATCGAATCCGCTTTGTAGTACTTTCCGAGGCTTATATCATTCAGCATTTTTCCGCCCCGCTTCCAGTACTGCATTAAATACCGCCCGCGCTTCTGCCTCAGGCTCGAAAAGCGGTCTTCCGAAATCAGCCTGAGGAATGACTTTTTTAAGTTCTTCTTTGAGACGTGAAGAAAACTTGGTAATCTTGGGCAGGTCTAACCCGATCTTTCTGACCTCATCCCAGTCGGCAAAAAGTTCTTCGGGAGTCTTTGTGACCGCCACTTCACCGTCCTTGATGCAGCAGATCCTGTCGCAGTATGCCGCTGCCTCATCCATGTTGTGTGAGACGATTATGATCGTAGTCCCCGAATCCCTCAGAGACTTTATCAGGGCAAACATCTCTTCCCTGCCGACGGGATCAAGACCGCTTGCAGGTTCGTCAAGGACCAGGATCTCAGGCTTCATGGCAAGGACTCCAGCTATTGCGGCACGCCTTTTCTGTCCGCCCGACAGCTCGAAAGGATTTCTTCTCAGGATATCCTTTTCGAGGCCAACCGCTTTAGCAGCCTTTATGGCCCTGTCCTTTTGTTCATCCGCCGATAGCTTCATCTTGCGGAGACCGTAGCAGATGTCTTTATAGACCGTCTCCTCGAAAAGCTGGTATTCGGGATACTGGAAGACAAGTCCCACTGTCTGCCTTATCTTTTGAACGTCTTTCTTCTGCGAGCAGCGCAACGTGATCCCCTCTTCGGGATATATCTCAACCTCGCCCGACGAAGGCTTCATTATCGAATTCATATGAGAGATGAGTGTGGTCTTTCCGCAGCCTGATTCGCCTACGATACCCAGTATCTCACCTTCGTAAACATCTAGATTGATATTCTTGATCGCGAAAGTCTTTCCGTCATATGAACTGAACAGATCCTTGACCGCCATGATCTTGCGGCCTTTTGTCTGTTTTTTTTCAGTATCTTTGCCGGATAAGATTTCCCCGTCAGCCTTCAGTTCTGCAGATGTGAGGATCTTATAAAGCCTCTCGGACAGTCTGGCTTCTCCCGTAAGATCTTCTTCACTTATGGTCTTTCCGGCAAGTCTTGCCAGTTCATAGGCAAACCTTATGATGACCGGCCTCCTTAAGCCGTATCTGTCCAGAGGGATGTCGGCGAAGATCTTGGCCGGGGTTCCTTCTGCGGCCTTTTTGCCTTTAGACAATATGATGACTTTTCCGCAGCGCATTGCTTCAGACATATCGTGAGTAATGGTGATGAGAGTAAGTCCCTTCTTGATCCGCATATCCTCTGCGACCTTTAGGAACTCGTCCCTGCTTCTCGGATCGAGCATCGCCGTGGCTTCATCCAGAATTAGCACTTCGGGTCTCATGGCAAGAGCGCCGGCAATTGCAAGCTTCTGCTTCTGTCCTCCGGACAGACCTGATGCTTCGCGGAGCCGCAAGTCATAGATGCCGACATCCTTCATGGCCTGATCGACCCTTTCGCGGAGCTCCGGGAGCTTAACGCCAAGGTTCTCGGGTCCGAATGCGACATCCTCCTCGACTATGGTACCGACGATCTGGTTATCGGGATTCTGGAAAACGCAGGCGCTCTTCTCCCTGATCTGCCAGAACAGAGAATCGTCAGCAGAATCTTTTCCGAAAACGACCACTCTGCCTGAATCCGGGACTTCTATGACGTCTATCAGCTTGGCTAGAGTGGATTTGCCGGAACCGTTGGAGCCTAAGATCGCGGTGTAAGATCCTTTCTCTATCTCAAGACTGAGGTTCTCTACTGCAGGTTCGTTCGGCGCGCTTGCATCGGCTCCTTCCGAGCCGTAAGTAAACGTAACATCCTGTACGGAGATCTTGTCCACGCCTGTCCGAATCCTTTCAAAATCCCATTTTCAAGCAACATTATAAAAAAATCGGGGGAGGTGTTCACCCCTCCCCCGGTTTAATTTTTCAATTTGCGGTATCCCGGCGTTTGTATAAATTATACGAACTCGAGGATAGCCATTTCAGAACCGTCACCGCGTCTCTGACCAATGCGGATGATCTTGGTGTAACCGCCGGTTCTTCCGACATACTTGGGTGCGATGTCGTCAAAGAGCTTATTAACGGGGTTGATGATGTTGCCCTCGCTGTCGTGGCTCTTGTAGCACCACTTGATCATCTGTCTGCGGGCAGCAAGACGTGAAGGGTTGTCGATCTGAACTGTCTTTGTCTTGACTTCACGGTCAACTACTTCGTACTTCTTGCCGGCCTTGGACGTCTTGGTCTTAAGGACTTTCTTGCCCTTACCGTCGAGTTTTGCAGCAGAGACTGTGATCTCCTTTGTTGTGAAGTTGTCCTTCTCCTTTACTGCAGAAGAGATGAGCTTCTCAACGATAGCGCTGACTTCCTTAGCACGGGCAACGGTTGTCTCAAGCTTGCCGTTTATTATCAAATTAGTAACCTGATTCTTCAGCATAGCAGCACGCTGGTCTGAAGGACGGCTGATTTTCCTGTTAGGCATCTTATTTTCCTCCTAAGATGTAAGTTATTCTTCCTGGTCCTTGAGGTGAAGACCCATACCCTCGAGCTTCTCGATGATCTCTTCAAGAGACTTCTTGCCGAGGTTCCTGACCTTGATCATCTCATCCATGGTACGTGCTACCAGGTCGCCAACAGTATTGATCTGGGCTCTCTTGAGGCAGTTATACGTACGTACGGAGAAATCGAGGTCCTCGATTACGCCTGAAAGCTTGCTGTCGTGCTCGCCGGACTCTTCCATGCTCTTGAAGCTCAGTGCAGAATCTGTATCTGCGAGAGCAGTAAAGAACTTGAGGTGATCGATGAGGCAGTTAGCTGCAGAAGACAGAGCTTCGTCAACCTCGATCGTTCCGTCTGTCCAGACTTCAAGCGTAAGGCTGTCATAGTCTGTTCTGGCGCCTACACGGGTATTCTCAACCTTGTAGTTTGCCTTCTTGACGGGTGTGAAGATCGAATCGATCGGAATGAGTCCGATGACCTGCTTATTAGGCTTGTTCTGTTCAGCGGTGTTGTATCCGCGTCCCTTGCTGAGTGTGAACTCCATGAAAATGTCATCGGTACCGTTGAGGTGAGCGATAACATGCTCGGGATTCATAATCTGGACATCAGGTCCGTGAACGATATCGCCTGCTGTGAGTGCGCCGGTTCTGCCCTTTGCAACACTGATGCTTACGATGTTTGACTCGTTATGAAGCTTTGCACGGATACCCTTAATGTTAAGGATGATCTCGGTCATGTCTTCGATTATTCCCGGAACAGTGGAGAACTCATGCTTAATCTTATCGATTTTTATAGATGTAACTGCAGCACCGGAAAGCGACGAGAGAAGAACTCTGCGCAGCGAATTTCCGAGCGTTATACCGAAACCACGCTCGAGCGGGGCAATGGTATATTTGCCGTATGACTTATCGTCGTTGGATTCAACGCACTTGATTGTCGGCTGGCTGATTTCCATCATTGTTAATCCTCCTGATAGTTTTGTGGGCCTGGATCTTCGGTCGTATCTTACGTATTACTTGGAATACAACTCGACGATCTGTACTTCGTTGACAGGTACATCGATCTGATCTCTTGTAGGCAGCTTGATGATCTTGCCTGCAAACTTCTCAAGATCGCTCTCGACCCATTCAGGCGGACGCCTTGTGCCTGTAACCTCAGCGATATCTTTAAAATGCTGAGAACCTCTTGCCTTCTCCTTGATCTCGATCTGATCGCCGACCTTAACGCCAAAAGAAGGAATGTTAACGGTCTTGCCGTTAACCTTAACTGCTCTGTGGCTTACGATCTGTCTTGCCTCGTCTCTTGTGCGGGCAAAACCCATTCT
>CAMZBB010000037.1 GCA_947304405.1 uncultured Clostridia bacterium | reverse complement strand
TCACTGGTATCTGACGGTTCGACCGGCGTTTTGTTCAACGTTGCCGGAATGCAGCCTCTCATGCCTTATCTTCTCGGAGAAAAGCACCCTTTGGGAACCAGACTTTGCAATGTTCAGGGATGTGTCCGTACAAATGACATCGATTCGGTAGGCGACAGGAGCCACGTCACGTTCTTTGAGATGATGGGATCCTGGAGCCTCGGTGACTACTTCAAGGAAGAAAGATGCAAGTGGAGCTATGAGCTCCTTACCGATGTTTTCGGTTTCGACAGGGACCACCTCGCTTCAACCGTTTTCGCAGGAGACGAGAATGCACCCAGGGATGAGGAAGGCGCCAAGTTCAGGATCGCTTCCGGATTCAAGCCCGAGAATATCTACTATCTCGGTGCTGACGACAACTGGTGGGGCCTTGAGTACGGACCCTGCGGTCCTGACAGCGAGATGTTCTATATTGCTGACGTCCCTGACTGCGGCCCTGATTGCGGCCCGGGCTGCTCCTGCGGCAAGTACACGGAGATCGGTAACGACGTCTTTATGCAGTATGAGAAGCATCAGGACGGAACGCTCACTCCGCTCAAGCAGAAGAACGTTGATACGGGCTGGGGTCTCGAGAGGATCCTCGCATTCCTCAACGGAACAAAGGATGTTTACCAGACAGACCTTTTCACAGACGCCATCGCTTTTATCGAGAAGGCATCTGGCGTTAAGTACGATTCAGACGAGAAGCTCACAAGATCGATGAGAGTCCTTGCAGACCATATCCGTACGAGCGTCATGCTCATCGGTGACGCAGCTAAGCTCGTTCCTTCAAACGCTGGCGCAGGCTATGTTTTGAGACGTCTCATCAGACGCGCGGTAAGACACGCAAGAACACTCGGAATGTCAACAGAGCAGATCCTGGACCTTGCAAAGATCTACATCGACAAGGTTTACGATGACAGCTACCCGCTCCTTGCAAAGAACCGTGATTTCATCTTGAACGAGCTCGACAAGGAGATCGCGAGATTTGAGAGCACTCTTGAGAACGGCATCAAGGAATTCAAGAAGATCCTTGCCGAAAAGGCAGGCAAGGGCGAGATTGACGGTGAATCTGCTTTCTACCTCTACGATACGTTCGGATTCCCGATCGAGCTTACCGTCGAGATGGCTGCAGAAGAAGGCCTCAAGGTTGATGAGGAAGGCTTCAAGGCTGCAATGGAAAAGCAGAAGGAGACTGCAAGAGCTGCTACCAAGTCCAAGGACGATCTTGCTCTCGCAGTAAATGCTATTCCTGACGAAGTCGCAAAGGATTCAAATGCTACTGAATACGACGGTTACGACAACCTCAAGTGCGATGCAAAGGTAATATACATCCTGAAGGCTGACGCTGACGGCAACCTCCGGAAGGTTGACAGTGCTTCCGCAGGCGATGACATCATCGCCATCTGCGACAAGACAGTCCTTTATGCTACGATGGGCGGTCAGATCCACGATGAAGGCAAGATCTATACGTCAGATTTTGAAGCAGACGTTATCTCAGTCGATAAGGATGCCGCAGGCAAGTATCTCCATACGCTCAAAGTCGTTAAGGGCACGCTTACAAGCGGTTCTACAGTTTCTATCGAAGTCGACAAGAAGACAAGGCTTTCCATCGCAAGGAACCACACCGCAACACACATCCTGCTATCAAGCCTCCAGAAGGTTTTGGGACCCCAGGTCGAGCAGGCAGGTTCTTACGTAGGCAGTGACCGTTTGAGATTCGACTTCAACCACTTCCAGGCAATGACAGCCGAAGAGATCTCCAAGGTCGAGGAAATGGTTAATGATGTTGTATTGCAGGCTCTTCCCGTCGAGACAAAGGTCCTTGGCATTGAAGATGCCAAGAAGCTCGGCGCAACCGCTATCTTCGGCGAGAAATACGGCGAAGTCGTAAGAGTCGTTGCAGTCGGTGATTTCGAGAATCCCTTTGATCTCGAGTTCTGCGGCGGTACGCACCTTTCGAACAGCTCTCAGATCGGCCAGTTCAGGATCGTTTCTGAAGCCGGCATCGCTGCGGGTATCAGAAGGATAGAGGCTGTCACCGGTGCCAAGTGCTATGAGATGAACAAGGCTGACCGCAGCCTGATTGATGAGGCTGTCGCTGCTTCAAAGGCTAATAAGGACACGCTGGTTGAGAAGATCAACGCTCTCCATGCGGAAGTCAAGAGTCTCGAGAAATCGCTCGCTGAGATCGAGAAGGCAAAGGCAGGGTCTTTTGCTGATGACGCTGTTAAGTCGGCCAAGGAATTCGGTCCCGTTAAGGCTGTCGTTGCTTCATGCGAGGCTTCTGATGCGGCTGCGTTGAGAGACACGGCTGACAAGATCCGTGACCAGCTCGAATGCGGCGTTGTATTCCTTGCAGCAGAAGGTGACGGCAAGCTGCTTTTCACGGCAATGGCTACCAAGTCTGCCGTTGACAGCGGCATTCATTGCGGAAACATCATCAAGGAAGCAGCCAAGGTCGCAGGCGGCGGCGGTGGCGGACGTCCCGACATGGCTCAGGCAGGCGGCAAGGACGTAAGCAAGCTCGCTGATGCGCTCGCTAAGGCTGAAGAGGTACTTGCCTCACAGATTAAAGCTTAAAGGAGAACGGTTATGTGCATTTTTTGTGACATAGTTGAAGGCAAGATCCCTTCAACAAAGGTCTATGAGAACGATAAGGTTCTCTGCTTCAACGATATCAATCCTGCGGCTCCGGTACACGTGCTCGTTGTACCCAAGAAGCATTTCGATGATATCCGCGATATGGCTTCCTCTGCTGAAGGCAAGGAATATCTCGGATATGTTGCCGAGGCCATTGATGAAGTCGCAAAGATCAAGGACTTGGGAACCGGTTTCCGCGTCATCAACAACTGCGGAGCTGACGGCGGACAGACAGTAATGCATGCGCATTTCCACGTCATCGGCGGCGTAAAGCTTTCCGAAAAGATACTCTGATAACTTAGGAGAAACATAACTATGGGCAGGATGCGGGCGAAACGCAACATCCCTATACGTATGGAAAGATGCCATGAGCGTTGGTTCGACGATCCGATGCTCAACAAGGGGCATTGGAGGCAGGCCTGCGGTGTCGGCGAAGACGTGCCGGTATGGCTTGAGATAGGCTGCGGAAAGGGCAAGTTCTGTACTGAAATGGCTGCTTCCCACCCCGATGTCCTTTACATTGCCATGGAGAAGGAGCCTTCGGTCATTTTAGCTGCCATCGAAAAGGCCCACGTGATGGAATTGCCCAATCTGTTTTTCATAAAAGGTGATGCGAACCTCATCGAAAACTATTTCGATAAGGATGAGGCAGACCACATCTTCATCAATTTCTGCGACCCGTGGACCAGACAGAACAAACCCAAGAGAAGGCTTACTTACAGGGCCTTCCTGGAAAAGTACAAGGGTTTCCTCAAGCCCGGTTCCATCCTTTCTTTCAAGACTGACAACGACGAGCTTTTTGATTTTTCCCTGAAGGAATTTGAAGAGAGCGGTTTTGAGCTTTCGGAACTGACAAGAGATCTTCATAACAGCGAATACGAAAAGGATAATATCCGTACAGAATTCGAACAGCAGTTTGCAGATCAGGGGATAAACATCAAGCGCGTTACCGCGAAACTCAAATAATCGTCCCAAATAGTTGACATAGTCCACCAAAGGTGTAAAATTACACTAACAGTAAAGTGTTACACACTGAAAGGCGGACATGCTTATGAGACGTTATTACAAGACTCCATACGAACCCAAAGGCCTTATGAAAGTCTTTAATATGGGCTTTCATCCTACGTTTCTTTATATTTTCCCGATGCTGTGGTTCTACTCGCTCCCGTTTAATTTCCTGGTCGACAGCATCGTGCTCCTCATCGGTTTTAAGATATTCGGAAAGCAGAAGGTATGGCACAACTGGAGAAAGTCGATACTTCTGAGCTGGCTTTTCGGATATGCCGCAGACATCACCGCTGCATTCCTCATGCTGGCATTTGAGTTTGCGGCAGGAGCGATGTTCCACACAAGCGTCATGGCAAATCCGTTCAGTGGCCCGGGACAGTTTCTCTGCACGCTGTTTGCGGTCCTTCTGGCAGGTTTCCTGATCTATATCTTCAACGCAAAAGTCGCGCTTCGAAAGACGGAACTCGATGATAAGGCGAAAAGGAAGGTCGCGCTTCTCATGGCGATCGTAACGATGCCGTTTCCGTTTTTCATGCCGGTCATGTTCTGATATTATCAAGAGGGAGGATATCAAATGGAACGTGCTGAATTCATATCGATAATGAACCATAAGATCAAGCTCATAAGGACTGAGTTCGATCTGACTCAGGAGAAGATGGCTGATGCCATCGGTCTCTCCAAGAAGACCCTTGTCGAGATAGAAAAGGGCAGAAATTCGCTGTCCTGGACTGCAGCAGTTGCGGCAGCGGTGATTTTCGCCGACAGCGAGATCATTGCCGATTCATTTGGCGGAGAGACATCAGATCTTGTCAAAGTCATCGCGCTGAACGGGCTTGACGCCAAGCTTCCCGAAAAGACCATGGGGGGGCGCGTATGGTGGCAGGACATCAAGGAATCCAAGGGTTACAGGATCCAGCAGAACATAATATCCCGCCACTATCGGATACTTGATGCCGAGGACAGGAGATTCTTTTCGACGTTCGACAAGAAAGAGATCGAGAACAAACTTAAAGAACTCACTTCGGGCAGCAAAAAATGAAATAAAAATCGTTTGGGCTTTCATGGGGCAAATTGGCCTAAAATCCTCTTAATTTACAATCTTGTGACAAAAAACATATAGAAAATGACTACCCGATGGAGTAGAATTTTGACGGTGCGTTTTTAGCACAATAAGTTAATTAATCCCGCAAGGGAATTTAGGAGGAATTCAATATGGCAGTAAAAGTTGCGATTAACGGTTTCGGTCGTATCGGTCGTCTCGCATTCAGACAGATGTTCGGTGCTGAGGGTTATGAAGTTGTTGCTATCAACGACCTTACAAAGCCTTCCATGCTCGCTCACCTTCTCAAGTATGACACCGCTCAGGGCGGATACGCTGGTGTTTTCGGCGAGAACAAGCACACAGTTTCTTCTGATGACGAAGCTAACACGATCACAGTTGACGGCAAGACTCTCAAGATCTACAAAGAGTCCGATGCAAACAATTGCCCTTGGGGTGAGCTCGGTGTTGACGTAGTTCTCGAGTGCACAGGTTTCTACACATCCAAGGAGAAGTCTCAGGCTCACATCAACGCTGGCGCTAAGAAGGTTGTTATCTCTGCACCTGCAGGCAACGATCTTCCTACAATCGTTTACAACGTTAACCACACAACACTCACAGCTGATGACAAGATCATCTCTGCTGCTTCTTGCACAACAAACTGCCTTGCTCCTATGACAAAGGCTCTCAATGACTATGCTGCAATCCAGAGCGGTATCATGACAACAGTTCACGCTTACACAGGCGACCAGATGATCCTCGACGGTCCTCAGAGAAAGGGTGACCTCCAGAGAGCAAGAGCTGGTGCTGCTAACATCGTACCTAACTCCACAGGCGCTGCTAAGGCTATCGGCCTCGTTATCCCTGAGCTCAACGGCAAGCTCATCGGCGCTGCTCAGAGAGTTCCTACATTCACAGGTTCTACAACAATTCTCCACGCTGTAGTTGCTGGCGAAGTTACTGTTGACGGTATCAACGCTGCTATGAAGGCTGCTACAAACGAGTCTTTCGGCTACACAGAGGAGAAGCTCGTTTCTTCCGACATCATCGGCATGAAGTTCGGTTCACTCTTCGATGCTAACCAGACAATGGTTTCCAAGATGGATGACGGCAACTCCCTCGTTCAGGTTGTTTCCTGGTATGACAACGAGAACTCTTACACATCTCAGATGGTTCGTACGATCAAGTACTTCGCTGAGCTTGGCTAATTCAATAGCTTAGAGTTTAAGTAACCAACAGCGCCCCGGTTCTTATGAGCCGGGGCGTTTTCTATATAAAGTTTAAGAGGAAGATCAGGCGAAGATCTCCACCACGGAGACTTCAGGCAGTGCGCCGAGCCTGAAAGGCAGTTTATTGCAGCCCACACCCCGCGAAATGAACAGCGTTGTTCCGTTATGCTCGAAAATACCTTCTACAACGTTCATCTTGGGCAGTTTATCATCTCGGAGCAGTAAGAATTCAAGCTTGAACGGCATCTTGATCTGACCGGCATGAAAATGACCGCTCAGCATAAAGTCTACATGATCATCTTCATTAAAATGCAGTATGGAATCCGGGTTATGAACGGCAAGGACAGAAGTACAGTCTGAAGGAACGTCAGGAACCTTATACCAGACACGGTTCTTTCTGCCGGAATCGTCAACGCCGCAGAGAACCACAGGTTTGCCCGTGGCACGGGACGTGAAGTGTATCTGCTTGTTTTCTATGCATTCAAAGAAAGCGCGGCAGTCTGAAGGATCAAAACCGAAATCGTGGTTGCCGGTGACGCCGTAAAAGGGGATGCCGATTTCATTGCAAGTGTCGGAGATCATTTTCAGATAGGAGAGGCCCTTCTCGTTGACCTGATAGTCGTTACATATGTCGCCGCCGAAGATGACCGCATCAAGAGGAGATGATCCGTGAGCTTCACGGATAGCAGAGATAAGGCGCTCCGGTTTGATCAGGCAGATATCTGCGTGAAGATCGGAGAAGAAGAAAAGCCTGATGCCGGGTTGGGAAAAAGAACCTGAAGCGGTGGAAGGGTCCTGCTTTTTGAAGCCGGGGATCTTTGAGGCAGGATACATCTTTCTTGTTGTAACCTTCAATGTGTGAGGCTCTATGACGGCAATAACGGTAACGACAATTACCGCCAAAAGCAGCAGTGAAAGAAAGATTATGAGTATCAGAAGGCCCGTGGATAGTCCGCTCAAACCGTAAACTCCTATTTTATTGTTTTAATTTATATGTATATTCTTTTTAATTATAATATACACAGGGCAATCCTGTGATATAATCACACTTAACAGATATTAAAACCTTTTTATATAAGGAGGGTGAAAAAATGCCTAAGACAGAGATTACCTACGAGATCATCGAGCAGATCGGCATCCTTAAGGAGAACAAGTCCGGCTGGCAGCGCGAGGTCAACATCGTCAAGTGGAACAACGGTAAGCCGAAGCTTGACATCCGTGATTGGGGCCCGGACCATCAGAAGGTCGGCAAGGGCATCTCGCTCGATTTCGAGGAATACAGCACGCTTAAAGCATTTTTCGAGGACGGGGATTTCTCGAAGCTCGACGTCTGATATTCACCGGATAAGACCGGTTCATACTGAATTTTTATGAGAAGCAACGAACGCGCAGGAATTGTCAGCGTTATAATGCTCTTTTTGTGGGGGACTCTGTTGACAGAGCCCTTCCATATTTTTGCGGATTATATTGCGGGAGCGGCAAAGCTGTCAGTCAAGGGGACAGGCGGTAACGACGTTATCTCATCTCTGGCGCAATATGTCGTTTTGCTGATGGCGATCATACTCATGCAGAAAATGATCAACACGAAAGCAGAGTCATACATCCCCTGTTTTGTTGCGATAATAAGCGCAGCAGCATTCTGTTTCAAGTCGGTGACCGACGGGCACATAAACCTTAAGAAGGGGATCGCGCTTGCAGTATCGGTCGCGATAGTCACGCTTTTGTATATCATCAAAAAAGAAGCGCTCCTCAAATGGGCGGCTGCTGTCTATACATACAGCATTTCAACGGCTATGCTGACCTCACTGGTCTTTGTCCCGCTCTCGAAAATGAACGGGACGCTGAACAAGATCCTGTACATCACAAAATACAACGGCATTCATATCACCGGTGCCTTCGCAGGCATCGCAGGGCTTCCCGAACTGGTATGGGGCCTGTTCTTTGCAATTATCGCGGCATTGCCCATTGTCTTCCTCGCTACGCAGAAAGGAAAGGCTTGATCCATGGAACAGCTCGACATGTTTGCAAGCCTAGAAGCGGCGCAGGCAAAAGAGGAACAAAAGACACCTGATCCGAAGGCGGAGTATTTAGAACTCGTAAAGACGCTCAATTATCATGCAGAGCGTTATTATTCCGAAGACGAGCCGGAGATCTCGGATTATGAATACGACACGATGAACAACCGCCTTAAGGCGATAGAAAAGGAACATCCGGACTGGATCGTTCCTGATTCGCCGTCAAGACGTGTCGGATGGAAGGCTGAGAAAGGCGTTCTCGTCAAGCATAACGTTCCGATGCTCTCGCTTCAGGACGTTTTCTCACGTGAGGAAGTTGATGAGTTCGTAGCCTCGATGAAGGAACAGTTCGGCGAAGAAGCCGAGTTCCTTGTTGAGACTAAGATCGACGGCCTTTCGATGGCGCTACGCTACGAGAATGGAGAGCTGAAGCTCGCCGTCACGCGTGGCGACGGCATTACTGAGGGCGAAGATGTTACGATGAACGCGAAAATGATCAAGGACGTCGTTAAAACATTGCCGGAGCCCGTTCCTTACATCGAGATCAGAGGCGAGGTTTACATGACCCGCGAGGCCTTTGCAAGAGTCAACGAGCAGGCTGAGGAAGAAGGCAAGAAGCCGTTTGCAAATCCCAGAAACTGCGCCGCGGGAACGCTCAGACAGATCGATACCAGGATCACGAAGGAACGCGGACTGTCGCTGTTCATCTTCAACGTCCAGGAAACGCGCGGCATCACGTTCAAAACGCACCTTGAAGGCTACGAGTACCTTAAGCGCAACGGCGTGAAGGTGATCGAGACATACTATAAATGCAAGACGGCAGATGAGGTCTGGGATGCCATACAGAAGATAGGTGAGGCAAGAGGATCTCTCGCATACGATATTGACGGCGCGGTCGTCAAGCTCAACAATCTGGCCGAGAGGGAGACACTGGGCGCTACGATCAAGTTCCCCAGATGGGCGATCGCCTACAAGTACCCGCCGGAAGAGAAGGAAGCGAAGCTCCTTTCAGTTGAGGTTAATACCGGAAGGACGGGGAGAGTAACGCCTGTTGCCGTTTTCGAGCCTGTCAGGCTGTGCGGAACGACGGTCTCGCGTGCAACGCTTCACAATCAGGATTTCATAGACCAGCTGGGTTTGGGAATCGGAGATACTATCGTCGTTTACAAATCGGGTGAGATAATCCCGAAGATAAAGAGCGTAGTCGATTCAAAACGCCCTTCTGACTGGCAGCTTTACAAGATGCCCGAAGAGTGTCCCGTATGCGGCCACAAGCTTGTCAGGGAGGCCGATGCGGCTGACCTTAAGTGCGTTAACATGAGCTGTCCCGCGACCGTGGCGGGAAGGATAATCAACTTCGTATCGCGCGACTGCATGGACGTCAAGGGCTTCGGAGACGAGTACATCAGAAAACTCGTGGAAGCGGGCTTCTTAAAGGACATTGCGGATGTTTATTCTCTCGCTTCAAAGCGTGACGAACTGATCGAAGCCCATATCTTAGGTCTTGAAAAGAATACGGATAAGCTTCTCGAAGCTATCGAGACATCAAGGAAAGACAGCCCGGCTGACCGCGTTCTCGGAGGCCTCGGCATTCCCGGCGTCGGAAAAGCGACCGCGAAGGAACTGATAAGGACATTCGGTTCCATCGATGCCATTTCACAGGCTGACAAGGAGACCCTGGCACAGGCATCCGACATCGGAGAGATAACCGCAGAGGGCATATACGGATTCTTCCACGATGAAGACAATATTGCGCTGATAGGCCGCCTTAAGAATGCGGGCTTGAATCTTGAGCGTACCGAAGAAGTGTTGGGAACAAACCTTGCAGGGCTTTCCATATGCATTACGGGCACGCTCCCGGGAATGTCAAGAGATGAAGCCTCCGCGCTTATCGAGAAGAACGGCGGCAAGGTGGTATCCTCCGTTTCCAAAAAGACATCATACCTGCTGATGGGAGAAGATGCGGGTTCCAAGGAACGCAAGGCAAGGGAACTCGGAGTAAGCATAATAGATCTTGATACGTTAAGATCCATGATCGGCGGTGAGTGACATGAGCATTTCCGAAGAGAAAAAGGCAGTCAGGACCGAGATCAGGCGCCGCTTAAAGCAGCTTGATGACGAATTCCTGAAGACGGTCGAAAAAGAGCTTCCCGAAGATATAGCCGGTTTTGATGATGAACTGTTCAAAGAAAGATTCAAGACTGCGAAAAGGATCGCGCTATACAGGCCTTTCGGCGGGGAAATGCCCTGCGACGGCCTTGCCAAAGCGCTCATGAAGAAAGGCATAAAATGCTGTTTTCCGAGGATCGAAGGGGACAATATGGTCTTTTGCGATTGTAACGGCCTGGATGACAGTTTTTTCGAGAATGGAACATACAGCATAAAAGAGCCGGTCAAGAGCATGGCTCCCGTTGATCCGGAAAGCATTGATATTGTTGTGCTGCCCGCAGTCGCATATAATGAAGAAGGTACGAGACTCGGACAAGGCAAAGGATATTACGACAGATTCTATGCCGGGATCAAGGGCAAAAAGCCCCTTCTGTTGGGCATTTGCTACGATTTTCAGATATGTTCCGGGATTCCCGTCGAAGAACACGACATAACCGCGGATGTGATAATCGCGATCCCGACCGCGGATGACGATGATGATGAAGAGGAAGCTTAACGGATGCGCTATTTTCTGGTAAATCTTGCAATTCATTGCGTACTTCTCGGAGTGCTGATAATGCTTGCATGCATTACCGCAAGACGCAATAAGAAACGCAAGACAAAGAGCGTGATCTTCTATTTTCTTCCTTTGGTATTTGCAATTCTTGCCATACTCGATCTGGCACTGATCACGGGTCCCAGGATGATGGATATCAGCAGCATCGCCAGCCGGAGCTACTATTACGATACCGGCAAAGTCTCCAGCGTATCTTTCCTCAACAATTACTTCGTCGTTGACGGGAAATGCTATTTCATGAATCCGCTCAGGCTTAAGGTTAAGGCGGGCGATACCGTCCGTATCAAGCACACGCATTATTCGCTCTTTACTTCCGAGGTGATCGATATGTCGAATGCTGATGCCTCGCTTACCGAAAAAGAGACCGACGAGAAGAAGTAAAACACCTCCCGAAAATCCAAAAAGTCTCAATTTGGTCCCGAAAGTCTCATTTTCGGGCCGTTTTTTTGCGTCTACCCAAATTTGCCCCCAAAAGAGCGTTCTGCCGTTATAAACTTCAAGAACACAAAGGAGGTGAAGAACATATGACGGAAGAGATTCGCGAGTATAAGGGAGGGATCGAGATGGCTGTTGTATGCAGTGATCTGAGTCTCCTCGAGAGCATTAATGCCCTGCTCAGGCAAAGCGGTATGATCGGAGTGCGCGGAGAAGACGGGGTGGTGCATTACATAATAGACGGAAGGCAGAACAGACCGAGGGCTTCGGCAGCTGTAACCGCACTGGTGGGCGGTTATCCCTGCGGGAAAGTCGAAGAAGAGTTCCTGGACGCCTGCTTGAAAAGCGTTTTTCGGGAATTCGGGCTGAATATGTCGCTGATCGGTACCACAGTGCTCATGGATGCCGTAAAGAGCATATATCTGTCAGGACTTAAGGTTCCGGTCAGTATGAAGACCATCTATATGTCGGCTGCCAGATCTTACAAGATGACCTTCTCCCAGATTGAGAGGGATGTCAGATATGCGGTCAAGAACAGCACTTTCTCCGGGATGAGGACGCGCAACATAGTCCAGAGCCTTGTAACCCGGACGGGCAGGAGGCTTAAGTTCGGAACAGAAGGTCCGTGATAATCAAGTGAGTGCTGTGTTCGCTTAGTCCTCCGCGCTTCGCTTGTACGGGAGACGCTCACACAGCAAGTCACTCTCTGGCATGAGAAGGTTATATTTCAATCAGACAAAAAAGAACGATCGGCTGTTGCCGATCGTTCAATGTGATTACAACTTAATCGAGTAAGAAGCAATTACTTCTTCTTTCCACCCTTCTTAGCGTTGACCTTATCCTTGAGGGACTTGCCAGCCTTGAATGTAGGAACTGTAGAAGCAGCGATCTTGATTGTAGCGCCTGTAGCAGGGTTACGGCCGCTGCGTGCAGCGAGCTTCTTTGTCTTGAATGTACCGAAACCAACAAGAACAACCTTGTCGTTCTTAACAAGAGCACCCTCGATAGCACCGAGTGTAGCCTTGAGTGCAGCCTCTGCGTCCTTCTTGGAAAGACCAGACTCAGCAGCGATAGCGTCGATAAGCTGTGACTTATTCATGTTATTTTCCTCCTAAATAGCCGTAAACGACCTTTATTGCAAGCATATTATTGACTTAAAACAAAGCGTTGTCAAGCGTTTTGGGGCATTTGAGGCAGAATTTATCAAAAATTTTTACTAACATGCCACATTTAGCGGAAATGAATGACAAAAAGACCTGCGTAGTGTATTCTTTTACTGCTTATTATATATATTTGGAGGCCTTCAAATGGTTGTTACAAAAGATACCATAATCGGTGATGTCGTTAATGTTGATGAGGGTATTGCACCCATCCTCATGTCTGCCGGTCTCCACTGCCTTGGTTGTGCAATGGCTTCTGGCGAGACCATCGAAGAAGCATGCATGGTCCACGGCATGGACTGCGACGCTCTCATAGAGGAACTCAACAACTATCTTCAGTCTCTCGGCTGATCAATTGGTGGCATTGAAGGTCACCTCAAAGGTGGTCCCGATGCCGATCTGACTCTTAACGGTGATCTTGGCCTCATGCTTGTCGCAGATGAGTTTGACGATAGCGAGGCCTAATCCCGTTCCTTTTATGTTTATTCCCGAATTCTTTGCCCTGTAGAAACGGTCGAAGATGCGGGAAAGGCTGTCTTCCGGTATTCCTATTCCGTTGTCTGATACCGTTACGTGGATCTTCTGCTTTTCTACGGGAAGATCTGCGCCGGTGCGCCATGCCTTGATGGCTATCAGGGCTTCTTCTCCGGTATAGTTGATCGCATTTGATATCAGATTCTCGAAAACACGCGAAAGCTTCCTCGGGTCGCCCTTGATCATAAGGGCGTCATCTTCCGGAATGTCGAGAGTCAGGGCCTTTTTCGTGCCCTCAAGATCCATGAGATACATCATCGTGACTTCATCGAGCATCTCGCAGAGCGAGACGTCAGAGAAGATGAATTCCGCATCGCTTGCTTCCATTCTCGTAAGTTCCATGATGTCGGAAACGATCCTTTCCATCTGCTCAGAGCGCCTTACGATGTTGGTAAGATAAGCTTCCTTCTGCTCGGGTCCTAATCTGTCGCCGGATGAGAGAATGAGCTCTGCGTATCCGCGGATGGCGGTAATAGGGGTCCTCAGGTCGTGTGAAACGTTCGAAAGGACGTTTTTACGGGCTTGTTCGCCCTCCATAAGCTTTTTGTTCGTCTCAACCAGGTCGCGGTTGATCTCGGAAATGTACTGTGTCTTCTCGCGGACCTGGCGTTTCAGGTTGTCCGAGTCGATCTCAAGCATCTTTCTTTGGTTGATGTACCTCGATACGAAAATGATCTCGACCGCAATGGCGAACAGAATATAAAGGACACTGTAGGTCGGGAGCATATATACCGCGGTTCCGTCCAAAAGGATCGAAAGATATAACACGAAGAAAACGAAGCTTAGGGACATTGCAACAAGGAGCTGGTTAGGATTCTTGCTCCTGTAGAGCAGGATGTCCTTCAAAATGTTTCCGGTGATTATTATGAGGCCGAAAGCAATAGCTGAATGCTCCTGGCCGACTTTACCGTAAGCAAACTCAATGAAAAGATACACGCTATACAGAATGGCACCTGAAAGGATCACCAGGCGGTGATCGATCCTTAGGAACTTGAGATGCGAGCGGTATGATTTTCCATAGCCTAAAGTATATGAGTTGATCGTATAGGCCGAGCAAGCTGACATAATTATCAAAAGGTATCTGAGGTCCGCGCGGTGATGCGCATCGACCGAGATGAAACGGCAGTCGACAAGGTAGTAAAGGAATATCGAAGTGAATGCTACGACGAACGAGACCAGCAAAGGAGTCTCCTTAAAACTGTTGTGGATGACGTTTGAACCTGCGAAGATCCCGACTACGAAAAGGAGCAGCATGATCGCGAAATGCCCGCCCATGAATGCGGTCCTCAAGTTGACGGCTGCCCTGTTCTGAAGTATCGGGTAGGATATGATCCCGGGGTTGGCAACCTTCTTGTCGCAGGAAATTACAACGGCAAGATCTATCCTTCCGTCTTTCGGTTCAAGTTTGCAATAATCAGAGAAAGCGCGGGTGTTGAAGTACGGCGTCATCTCGCCGATCGCTCCAACGTATTCGCCGTTGCAGTAGACACGGGCAGTTCCGTTGACGTGGTAGAAGCTAAGGAACAGTTCATCTACGGAGGGATCACATTCGAAAGAAGTGAGATATGCGACGGAACGGGCTTCGTGTCCGTCAACTGCATAAGTCTTGTATGTTATCGGTCCTGTCCTGTTGAACCACTGCGCGTTTTCCTCAAAGTTGTACCAGCCGCGCCAGTTGTCGGTGATGCTGACATCCTTTGCATGTGTCATGTCATAAAAGAGCGAATCGGGTCCTGCGGGAGTATTGACTACTGCATCATAGGGCGAGACGTTCGGAACGATGTCCCAGTGATCGGAAATGAAGGTAGTGCAGGCTTTTGATTGCGCCATCACATCGGAGATCTTATAGCTGCGGCTGTCGTAGTCATATTCGGACACGACACCGGTGAGATTGCTGAAAGAACTGACCGTTGTGGCACAGATAAGCACGGCGAGCATGAGGACGATATAGGTCAGGAGCGCGAAATTCAAGGATTTTCTGCGTTCCGGATCGAATTCGGACAAAAGCCGCCTGGCTTTATTGCTGTGCTTATATTGGGGCATCGTCTCTCCTTGGAACTACCGAATCAAACCCTGAAAAACCCCGGGAAAACATAATGTCTGCCCGGGGCTTACTTTACCTTTGCAGATAAGCCCTGAACCAAGGGCCTATCAAATATCAATACTGTGTGTTCATGCTGTTCTTGACCGGGGGATAAGCGAATGAATATCCGATTCCCCATTCGGTCTTGACGAACGTGATCTCCGGTGCGATCTTCTCCATCTTCTTTCTGAGGTAGGAGATGTTGACCATTACGAGATGGTTGTCGCACGGTGAATCGTCACCCCAGACATGGGAATAGATCCTTGTGAAGGGTACGATGACGTTCGGTGTCTCTGCGAGCAGGCAGAGGATGTCGAACTCACGGTTTGTAAGATGCAGAGGCTTTTCCTTGAGAGTGACCTCACGCGTCTTGATATTGATCTTGAGCGGCGGATACTCTACGAGGAATCCTTCGCTCTTCATGTTGCGCTTGATGTGTACGTTGATACGAAGACTAAGCTCGGGAAGCGAGTAAGGCTTCGTGATGTAATCGTCCGCTCCGACCGTGAAGCCCTTGATGACGTCTTCCTGCTGATCCTTAGCGGTGAGGAAGATGATGGGGCAGTCGGTGAATGTACGAAGCTTCGGAGCAAGATCAAAAGCAGATCCGTCGGGCAGCATAACATCAAGTACGATGCATGCGAAATTGTGGACCTTTACCTTTTCGATAGCCTCCGCACAGGAAGTCGCCGTAATGACTTCATACCCTTCACCTTCAAGAAAGTCGTGATTGAGCGTCAAGATATCGGTGTCATCATCTACGAGAAATACCTTTTGCTTTGCCATTACCATTACCTCCATTCACAGTATCAGTTCGGCAAGATAGTATACTGTACCGACGCAGTTTTTACAAATTTGTATATTTTTGATAATTACACAGATATTATATACCGTCAAATGCAAAAATGCACACGTTTTTGAATAAGAATTCACAATTTTCTTTTTATATTTAGACCGCTGAACAGGCATGACATTTATAGAAAATATGTTCGGTTTATAGTATCATTGCCTTATGAAACGGATAATCTTTCACATTGACCAGAACTGCTATTTTGCTTCCGTCGAGATGATCTCCCATCCCGAATACCGCAATGTTCCCATGGCAGTCGTAGGGGATAAGGAAGCGAGGCACGGCATTGTCCTTGCCAAGAACGAACTCGCCAAGAAATACGGCGTAAAGACCGCAGAAGCCATATGGCAGGCGAAAGCCAAATGCCCGGATCTTGTTCTGGCGCCTCCTCATTATGATAAATACGAATTCTATTCGATGAAGCTCAGGGAGATGTACTACGGCTACACTGACCGCGTTGAGCCTTTCGGACTTGACGAGTGCTGGCTCGACATGACGGATGCCTGCAGTGATTTCGATGACGCCGTAAAAGTGGCAGATAAGATAAGGCAGCGTGTCAAAGAAGAATTCAGACTGACCTGTTCAGTCGGGATCAGCTTCAACAAGATATTTGCAAAGCTCGGCAGCGACTACAAAAAACCTGATGCGACGACGGTATTCACGGATAAGGACTGGAAGGAGAAGGTCTGGCCGCTTGCCGCGGATGAACTTCTTTTCGTCGGCAGGAGCACGATGGGCCGTCTTAAGAAGATCAACGTCATGACGATCGGAGATCTTGCAAAGACCGACAAGGATTACCTGGGAAGATATCTGGGCAAGGCGGGCGACCAGTTGTGGCGTTATGCCAACGGCCTTGACGATTCGCCTGTTGCTGAGGCGGGGCATAAGCGTGAGATCAAGTCCGTTGGTAATTCGACGACGACGGCGACGGACATGACTTCCGATGCCGCAGTGTCGAGGACGCTTCACATGCTTTCCGAGAGCGTCGCAGAAAGGCTCAGGAAGCACGGCCTTAAAGGGACGGTGATCCAGATAGAGATCAGGGACAGGGATCTTTTCCGCTCCGAGAAACAGAAGATCCTGTTTGAACCGACGGACAACGCAGGTACAATATACAAGGCGGCGAAATCGCTTTTCGACGAGTCGTGGGACTGGAGCAAGGGAATAAGGAGCATCGGAGTAAGATGTTCCAAGGTCATTCCGGCAGATGCCGGGACGCAGATGTCCATCTTTACCGACGAGAAGACAAGAAAGAAGACGAGCAAATTGGATAAGGTGATCGATGATATCAACAGGCGTTACGGCAAAGGCGTCATAACGAGTGCGGCAGAGGCCGAGATGCAGAAAGCAGAAGATCATGCGGCTCCCATAAGCAATGACCCGTTCCACCCGGAGGACAGATTCTCATGCTGACGGCAAACGAACACTACAGATCGGTATTCGGATGCAAGATGTACAAGGCTTCCATAAGCTTTGCAAAGTCCTGCCCGAACCGCGACGGAACGAAGGGTACCGGAGGGTGTATCTTCTGTTCTGCAGGAGGCTCCGGAGAATTCTCAGCCGCAAGAGATAAGACGATCACAAGACAGATCGATGAAGCCATATCTCTTGTGGAGAGGAAAGCAGGACCGGATGCCGGTTATATCGCATATTTTCAAAGCTTTACGAATACGTACTGCAGTCCTGACGAGCTGGCTTTAGCACTGGATGAAGCAATGGCGCATCCGAGAATCAAAGCACTTTCGATTGCAACGAGGCCAGACTGCCTTCCTGATAAGATCCTGGAAGTCATATCCGAAAAATCTTCTGAGATGCCGGTATATGTTGAACTGGGACTTCAGACTTCAAACGATCAGACGGCAAAACTCATCAACAGATGCTATGAGACAAAAGATTATGATGATGCCGTAAGACGCCTCAAAGAGATTGGCGTCAACGTTATAACACACGTTATCTTCGGTCTCCCCGGCGAGACTGAAGAGAAGATGATGGAATCAGTCAGACACTGTGTAAAAGCCGGTACTGACGGCATTAAGTTCACATGCCTCTACGTTCTCAAAGACACTGCACTGGAGAAGATGTGGAGAGCCGGAGAGTTTGAAGTATTGGGGGAAGAGGAGTATTTTGATATTGTTGAGAAAGCAATAGAGCTTTTGCCTCCGGATACAGTCGTCCACAGGCTTACGGGAGACGGACCGAAGAAGCTTCTTTTGGCACCGATGTGGACTGCGGATAAACGCGGAGTGATCAATTACATTAACAGGAGGTTTGCTAAGTGAAAGAGTATGTCGTTCAGACGATGAAAGCCGCGGGCTCATATATCGAAAATGACATGAAGGCGGCAGGCGAAGAGAAGACACGCCGCGTACTCGCCGAGTTTGAAGTTAAGATCTCTTACTTCCAGCATGAGCGATTGATCCACCTGATGGTGACACTTAGTTTTGCCTTGTTCCTTTTGCTTTCTATAGGAGCCCTGTTCATTTTCCCGTCGGAATTCATCCTGACCGCGGTGCTCCTCGTGGCGATATTTTTCGTTCTTACGATTGCATATGTTTTTCACTACTATTTCCTTGAGAACAGCGTGCAGAAGATGTACCACATGCGCGATGAGATGATCGCCTTTCTGGATAAGGATCTGAAGGACACGGGCCTTACCTGCTGATTTTCCTTTGTAATTGAATATTTATGTGTGATAATAGACAGAGTTTTTCGGAGGAACGATATGAGCCCTTTACTTAAATATGTATGTGTATTTTTCATTTCGATGATCCCGATCGTCGAATTAAGAGGCGCTGTCCCGATCGGCATTACCGTCTTTGGATTGAACTTTTTCGCGACACTCGGTATCTGCATCATCGGAAACATGCTTCCTGTCCCGTTTATCTATCTATTTGCACGTAAGATCCTTTTGTGGGGCAGCAAGTGGAAGCACGGCAGCGGAGTTTTCAAATGGATATTGAACAAGGGAGAGAAGGCAGGGAAGAAGCTGACCAAGAACGGCAGCAACGGAACTTTTATCGCGCTCATGCTTTTCGTAGGCATCCCGATCCCCGGAACAGGTGCCTGGACCGGCACGCTTGCGGCATCCATGCTCGATATCGATATGAAAAAGACCACGATCGCAGTATCGCTCGGCGTTCTCATGGCGGGAATAATAATGCTGACATTGAGCCTTATGGTCAAAGCCGGCGTCATCAACTGTGCAGGCTATTCCTATATGGGATAAAACGTGTGTAAACAACTGATATGAAAATGAAAACGGAGGCCGGTGCCTCCGTTTTTTGCTTGATCTGCCATTAGCGCTTACGTGTTGCCGGTTTTTCGCGTTTTTCAAATGAAAATCATTTCGTAGTGTAATTTGACAACCAAAGTATTATTTAAGGGTGATATATCAACTCTATATTGTGCAGATTGCACAATCAAACGATTTTCATTTAGTATTGTTGCAGTATTGTTACATGGCGGCTGAGGCTGTACTATAAAGTCAGCTCCAAGGAATACGGAAGCGATAACTTCCAAGCTCCGAGGAAGGCCGCCCGAAGCGAAAGTCGGATTAGGCATAGGGAAGAACCAGAGTGGTAACTTGTGGCGAAGCCGAAGAAACGAAACCGGAGGGAACAACCGAAGGTTGAAACGAAGCCAAAGATGAGAAGCTGAGGGAGAGACGAGCGAGCGGTTGAAGGTGAGCGATCATACAAGCCGCAGGTTGTAACAAATAGTTGATTCGGTATTCGGATCCGCGAATCGGTGAGATGTCACCTTCGATAGGAAAGAGCCGAGGCCGCAGCAGATGTTACACCGGTTCGTGCAAACCGAGTAGCCGATACCAGCTACGCAATGTCTTTAGTCAAATCCCGTTGTGGGATGCCAAAGACAACCTGAAGCGAATAGCATTTGTTCGGCGAAGGGAGACATGAGTTGCACGGTGTGATGGAAGTTGCAGCAGTCAGTTAGTTGTAACAATATCACAGGATGCTCGGGTAGGACATAGAAAGGGCCTTTTGAACGGACGGAAGCAAAAACAAAGGCGGCGGAACCTCCGCGAAGCCTGTGAACCATCGGATTTGGTTCGTTGGAGCAAACAAGAATCCCGCAAGCGAATAACTTGCGGGATTTCTTTATGTCTGCATATTTATTTCAAAGAGCAAATGCGTCTTTGAGCTGACTTCCGCACAAGCAAAGCGCGGAGGACCTTAGCGAGAAGATGCATTATTCTTTTCTTTTCTTGATCTGCGCAATATAGGGAAGATTGCGTCCGATTTCTTCACGGTCAAGTCCGTAGCCGGCGAGCCAGTTATCGTTGATCTCAAAACCGCAGTAGTGTACGGGAATCGTCATGAGGAGCCTGTCGGGGTTGACCAGCATGGAGCAGAGCCTTATCTCCCTGGGACGCTTCATCTCGAGGTTTTGAATGATGTAAGCGGTCGTAAGACCGGTGCGGATGATGTCTTCCACGACAAGAACATTTTTGCCGGCTATGTCGAGCTCGATGTCCTTGATAATGCGCACGACGCCTGTCTTGGATGTCGTGTCGGGGATGTTGGTGAAGCCTATCATGTCGACCTTGATGGGAAGGTCAATAGCGCGGGTAAGATCGGCCAGAAAATACATTGCTCCGCGGATCAGGCCGATCACTACCAGTTCCTGGCCCTCGTAATCTTTCGCTATCTGCGCGCCTAATTCCATTATGCGGTTCTTTATCGTTTCTTCACTGTAGATTACGCGCTCTACGCCAAGCGCATCAGAAAGGTTTCCCATCAGTTGTTCTCCCCGGCTGCTGTCATGCCGCCTGCAAGCTTAAGGCGGTTAACGAGTTCGTTAAAGTCCTTCTTGTATACGATGCGGATGTTCGTTCCGGGATAGAGCTCCCTGACCAGGCGCATCTTCTTATTTTTCTTGGTTACGTATTTCTGGTCCATCGTCGTAAGCTCGAGATAGAGATTGAATTTCGGAAGATAGAAGTCAGGCGATATCGCCATCGTTACGTTGCCTTCTGCATCCCACTCGACCGGGAAGGTCTTGGGCTCGTAGATCCACTCGATATTGAACATATCGAGGATCCTGGCGAACTCTTCCTCGGTCTCGTTCTTGAAGACGGGAGCTCTTGTCTGGTGGTTGACCGTGCCGTATGACATGTTCTCCAAAGCGATCTTTGCGCGCAGATCGTGTTTTCTCGACAGTTCGCAGATGGCGTCAATGCATTCGTCCACGCTGAGCCTGTCGGTATTGAGTATCATGTCGAAGTTCTCAGATGCCGAAACATCCTTCGAAAACAGGTTCTGAACGAATCTTTTGTGTTTGCGGTCGCCAATCGTAAGCACCTCGCGGGCTTCTTCCTCGGTGATCTTATAACGCTTTGCAATCGTGCGAACGCGGCTTTCCTCACTGGCGGTAACCCTGATGTGGACAGCACCGGGATAGCCGGAAAGGATCATGCAGCCGCCCATACCGAGAACGATAAGGTTGGAGTCTGAGGACTTGGAAGCCAGTTGACGGATCTTTTCGATAAGGATGGAAGCGTAAGAACGCTGGCTGCCGGGCAGGGGGGTCTGGAAAAACTTTGCGCTCTCATTGAGTCTTGCGAGGGTTCCGGGGTTGATCTCCCCGTAGAAGTTATCGAGGGCATACTGGCGCGAAATGACTTCTGTGCCAAGGCGTGTGGCCAAGCCCGCAGCGATCTCGTCCCCGAGGCTTCCGTTCTGCCTTGAGATTGTGATTATCGCCATAAATCTTCCCCCGCTCGTCTGATACATCAATTATACCCTAACTGCCCGTTATTCAAAAAATAAATAAAGAAAAATGCGTTGACTTTGAATAATCGATTAGTTATAATTTCACGTGCTAATCGATGCCATCTTAGCTCAGTTGGTAGAGCAGCTGATTTGTAATCAGCAGGTCGTGGGTTCGAGTCCCACAAATGGCTCCAAG
>CAMZBB010000036.1 GCA_947304405.1 uncultured Clostridia bacterium | reverse complement strand
CTCGTAAAGCCGACCAAGTCCGCAACGGCGCTTATGCCGGAAGCAACATTGGAACTGCCTTACGAAGGTGCCAAGGAAATGATCCTGGTCGAAGAAGTCGACAACAGGGAATTCTTAAAAGAGCTTTTCGAAGCGATGTATCCCGAGCTTCCCGCACCCAAGAAGAAGTGACTGTATACGAATGGATGTTAAGCTTGTACCTTATGATGATTCGTTAAAGCAGCGTGTGTTTGACTTCACGGATGCCTGCTTTACCGAGCTTGGAAAGAAATTCGAACCTGACGGAAGGCATTACTTCTATAACGACATCAGCGGTTCGTTTGAAGTGTTCTTCTGCCTTGTTGATCAGGAAATGGTCGTAGGCACTGTCGCACTCAAGAAGATCGATGAAAAGAACGTGGAGCTTAAGGCTTTGTATCTTCATAAGGACTACCGGGGAAAAGGCCTGGGAAGCCTTCTCATGAGCGTGTCCGTAAACGAAGCAAAGTCGCGCGGATTCAAGAGGATATTGCTTGATTCGATGCTCAAATACGAGGACGCATTAAGGCTCTATGAGAAGTTCGGTTTCGAAAAGATCGACCGATACAACGACAATGCCATGGCCGAAGTCTTTATGAAAATGGATCTGTAAATTCGGATGAAAGACAAGAAAAAATCGGGCGGATCTTTAATAAGGATTGTTATCGGAACAGTGGTTTTTTTGATGCTGTTCTTTATAGCCGCACTAGTCACATGGACTCTCGGATACTGGCACGACATCACCTTCGACGAGATAGTGTTCTACTTGAGTTCACCGCTTGAAGGAACCGCGGGAAATGTTGTAAACGCTTTTGTCTTTAAGGTAGCTGTCCCGACGGTCATTATGACCGTAATCTTCATTGTCTTATCCGTTCTTCTCAGAAAGAAGGATAAGGAAAAGGCGAGAAAGATCATATCGGCACTGTTGATCGCGGCTGCTTTTATAGTGTCCGGGATACAGCTTATACGTGCAGACAGAAGATACGGCATTGTCAAATACATCAGATCGCAGAACAGCACTTCCGACTTCGTTGAGAATTACTATGTTGCGCCAACAAAAGAAAACGTTAAGTTCCCGGGCAAGAAGCGTAATCTGGTATATATTTATCTTGAATCGGTCGAGACGACGTTTACCGACAAGGCGCACGGCGGGGATTTCAACGAGGATGTGATCCCCGAGTTAAGGGAACTGGTGACAAACGGCGGCGAATGTTTTGAGGGAAACCATGAGCGCCTTAACGGCGGACATGTCATTACCGGTGCAACTTATACGATGAGCGGAATGGTTGCGCAAAGTGCGGGGATCCCCATCGCAGGAGGAAAGACGAATGCCGCGACTGCGTATGCGGATACCTTCTATCCGGGCATCAGAACGTTAGGCGACATACTGAAGGATGAAGGTTATAACCAGGCTTTCATGTGCGGTTCTCCGGTCTCGTTCGGAAGCAGAAAAACTTATCTGCATAGTCACGGCATCGATGATTTTTTCGATTACGATTATGCCTATGACAACGGATTCCTTCCGAAGGGATATAAGGTCTGGTGGGGCTTTGAGGACAGGAAGCTTTTCGAGTTTGCGAAAGCAAAGATTGGCGAAATGGCTTCTACAGACAAGCCTTTTGCACTGACGATACTTACCGCGGATACGCATTTCGAGGACGGGTATGTTTGTGAGCTCTGCAAAGACAGATTCGATACTCAGTATTCAAATGTAATGGCGTGTTCTTCAAGTCAGGTCAGCGAATTCGTCAAGTGGCTCCAAAAGCAGGATTACTATAAGGACACGACGATAATCCTTTCTGGCGACCACATTACGATGGATTCCGATTATTGCAACGGCGTTGACAAGGAATATCAAAGAAAGACTTATACGAACATAATCAATTCCCCTGTCAGACCGGAGTCTGACAGACACAGGGAATACACCACTTTCGACATGTTCCCCACGACGCTTGCGGCCATTGGAGCAAAGATAGACGGAAACAGGCTTGGCCTGGGAACAAATCTTTATTCCGACAACCCGACGCTTTTTGAACGTTTCGGACGCGGGGTGATGGAAGAAGAACTCACCAAAAGCAGTCAGTTCTTCCGCGATATAGCAAAGTACGATCCGCTGGCCAAATCCATTTTGGAGAACCTGAATTATCTTCAGATGGATTGCGTTTATAAGGATCCCGGAAAGATCGAAGTCAGTTTCTGGGGGATAGACCGCGCGGGGCTTGTGATCGATTCGGTAAGCGGTGAATTCTTTGATGTCACGGGAAAACCTGCAGGTTCATGTGAGTTTTCCATCGATGGCGAAAAGACATGGAAAGGAACTTTTGATACGAAGCTGAGCTTCAGGGATGCGTTTGCCGGAAAGATGAAGCTGACGGCGACGGATTCGAAGGGGGAGAAGCATGTCTTTTACGAGAACACCGATTCGCGTTCGATAATGAGATATGACTCATTGGATTCATACATGAAGGCACTTTCCGAACTCAAGGACGTTACCGTCCTGATCGCAACGAAGGGCAGGGCTATCGAGGGACTGACCCGCGAGACTGCAGATTCCTTTAAGCTGATCGGCCTGGAGTGCATGCTGTTCGGGACCGGACAGAATACTTACTATGCGGTCAGCGGCACGGGATATCGTAATGAACACATTTCAAATGCTACGTTAACTCTGAATGATTCTTTGATCAACGGCACAGGTTTTGAGATCACGTCATCCGATAAATTTGCTTCCATCGTCATAGACAAGAAGGAGTACGCTCCCAATGAGGACGGCTTCAACATTGTCGTATATGACGAGCGCACCGGGACGGTCATCGACAGGGCGGCATTTGATCTTTCGCCTGATCACGCACTTCATAAGATAAGCGATGAGAATACGGATACCGGGATCAGATATAACAGGGACAATATGACAGT
Source organism: uncultured Clostridia bacterium (assembly GCA_947304405.1). GTDB lineage: Bacteria > Bacillota > Clostridia > Saccharofermentanales > Saccharofermentanaceae > Saccharofermentans. The sequence goes on along the minus strand of CAMZBB010000036.1, from coordinate 18,910 downwards.
CGATCTCTGGTTAACCGGGGTCACCCCGGAGGTCTTTACGGGTCGGCAGCTTCACGTGTATATGTTCATCTGGGATAAGGATCATGCGAAGGACATCAAGCGGTTCACATTGAGTCAGGGCAAGCAGATGACATACAGGGACGGAAGCGATGTGCCTTTTTATTTCGCGAGATCTGTTGATGTATCCGGCTTTGATCCGTCTTCTTTCGGGATCATGCTTGTCTTCGTGGAAGATACGGACGGCTCTGCCATATACAGGAAAAAGTTTGTGACAGACCTTACCAAAGAGGAATACAAAAACCCGCAGATTCCGCAGGCTATGTTATCTGAATAGGGATCAGCAGCATTTCTTTTTTGTTCTTGCCGAATTGCCTTATAAATACGCGCGCGTATAAAGGGCTTTTGGTGTATAATCGTGGACTAGATGAAGATACGGATGTTTTTCACAATACTCATATGCAAGATATTGAGGTTCCTCGGGGGCCTTGTAGGGCGTGGCTCGAGCATTCCGGGCAAGATTGCCCTGAAGCTTTATCCTGATATCCTGGCACACCTTAAGTATCCTGACACCGTTATTGCGGTCACCGGTTCCAACGGCAAGACCTCCACGGTCGAAATGATCGCTCACGTGTTAAGGGAAGGCGGGCTGAAAGTCGCCTATAACAAAGAAGGTTCCAATCAGACCGAGGGAGTTACCACATTCCTGTTAAAGGATGCGACACTCGGAGGAAAGATCAGAAGCGATGCGGTCCTTCTGGAATCCGATGAACGCTATATGAGGAGAACGTTTAAGTTTTTCCATCCGAGGTATCTGATAATCACGAATCTTTACCGTGACCAGATGACCAGAAACGGTCATCCCGAATGGATCTACGACATCATAAAACGCGGACTTCACGATGACATGACGCTTGTCCTGAACGCTGATGATCCGCTCGTCTCCAAATTCGGAAACGGCAGGGAGGGAACGCTCTATTTCGGAGCCGATCATCTCGACTGTGATACAAGGACCAATGACAGCATCTACGATGACGGCAGGTATTGTCCCGTCTGCAATCACCCGATGGAATACGAATATTATCACTACAATCACATCGGCAAATACCGCTGCACTTCCTGCGGTTTTGCAAGACCCGATACGCGCTGGTCCCTGACCGGTACGGATCTCGAGGGCGGCAATATCGTTATCAACGGACAGTATAAGATCCCGCTGACATTCAATGGGATCTACCACTGCTATAACACCCTCGCTGCATTTGCAGCAGCAGATCTCGCGGGGATCCCCGGCGAGAAGGCTGCTGAGTCGCTGGGCGGATACATCCTTAAGTCGGGACGTATCGTTGACTTTACTCTCGGCAAGTGCGAAGGAAGGCTCCTTCTTTCCAAGCATGAGAACTCTATCTCCTATGACCGTTCGATCGATGTCGTTGCAAAAGACGGCAGAAAGGTCAACGTCATGATCATAGTCGATGCGATCAGCCGTAAGTATTTCACTTCGGATTCGAGTTGGCTTTGGGATATTGATTTCGAGAAACTCAAAAATCCCAATGTCTCCCGTATCATTCTGGCAGGTAAGTACTGTAATGATCTGGCAGTCCGCTTTGAAGCCGCAGAGATCGCGAACGACAAGATCGGAGTATATGAATCGATCCCGGAAGCCGCTTCGTATGCAGGAGACCAGACGGAATACCTTTATGTGATCACGTGCTTCTCCGATAAGGAAAAGATCCTTTCCATCGTCACAAGAAAGGAGCTCTCATGAAGGCAACGATCCTCTATCTTTATCATGACCTTATGAGCCTCTACGGTGACAACGGCAACGTGAGGATTATGGAGAAGCGCTTAAGAGATCAGGGCTTCGATGTTGAGATCGTCAGAAAGACCATTACTGATGAGAGCATCTCCTTTGATGGTTTTGACCTGATCTATTGCGGGTCCGGTACCGAATCGAAAAGAGCGGCAGCCGCAGCGCATCTCAAGCTTTTCGAAAAAGAATTCTCAAAAGCAGTCTCAGAAGGCACGCCCATGTTGTTCACGGGCAATTCGTGGGGAATGCTCGGAAAGACGATAACGGGTCTTTACGGCGATAAGACCGAAGGCTTAGGCCTTTTCGGGTTTGACCTGACGGAAGAGATCAAAAAGAGATTTACCGGAGATGCCGTTCTGACAACTGAAGACTTTGCCGATCCTTTTGTCGGATTCATCAACAAGTGTGATGTGATCGAAGGCTTTGAAGATTACAGATTTAAGGTAAGCAAGACAATAGGACAGATCCCCTATACCGGTGACGGAGTCAGGATGGAAAACCTTTTCGGAATAAGCCTTATCGGTCCTGTTCTTGTGAAGAATCCTTTCTTTGCGGAATACCTGACAAAGCTCATCTGCCAAAGGCGCGGAATACAGTATAAAGAAGTCATGTATTTCCATGAGAAGAAGGGCTACGAGATGACGCTCAAGGCGCTCACGGAATAGAATAATAAGCGTTTATATGATATCTTGATTTTTGAAAGGAGCCCGTATGCATTATCAATACAAGCCCGTTGGCGTATGTTCTTTCAATATTGAATTTGATATTGATGATTCGTCCAAAGTCACCAACATCCATTTTGACGGCGGATGTAACGGCAACCTGAAGGCTGTCAGCAAGCTTTGCGATGGAATGACTGCGGAAGAGATTGCAGGCAAACTTTTGGGCAATACATGCGGCTTCAAGAATACTTCATGTGCTGATCAGCTGGCAAAAGCGGTGCTCCAGGCTGATGAATCCGTTAAGAAATAAGAGCACTGCAAAAAGGGGATAGATATGGCAGACACAATCAAATGTCCGAATTGCGGAAGCAATCTGAAATTCAATCCGGAAACGCAAAAGCTCGGATGTGATTTCTGCGGAGCTTCATTTGACCCGGCTCTTTTTGAAGACAATGTCAGGGAGCTCACTGAAGATGAGGCAAAGGCTAAACAGGCGGCGCAGGCACAGCCTGAATCCCATCCGGCTACTTCTGAACCGCAGCCCGTAGAAGAGGTCAAAACTGAAGTATCGGAGGCCATCGGACCTTCCGAACAGGCACAGACCGGTGCAGCTTCTGCTTCCGTTCAGGGGGAACAGGTTGAATTTATATGTAATTCATGCGGGGCAAGGGTTGTTACCGACAAGAATACGTCGGCTACATTCTGTGCATTCTGCGGTTCTCCTGCTCTCGTGGGACAGAGACTTACAAACGAGTTCAAACCCCAGTACATGATCCCGTTCAAGGTATCAAGAAAGAAGGCTGAAGAGGCTTTCCTGAAGTGGGCCGGAGGCGGCAAATGGACTCCGTTCGGATTCGTATCGAAAGAGAACGTCCAAAAACTTACGGGCCTTTATGTCCCTTTCTGGCTTTTCGACATCAAGTCGCATATCGACATCGAGGCCTCCGCTGAAGATATCTCATATTCCGGAAGCTATTGCACCACAAAGTATTACGAGCTTACCAGACAGGGTGACGCTGAATGGAAGAACATTCCGCTTGACGGAGAGACTCGTATTGACGATAAGCTGATGGAGGCTATCGAGCCGTTCAATTTTGATAAGATGATCCCTTACGATTACAACTATATCCCCGGCTTTTACGCTGACAGGTACGATCAGGACGCTCAGGCTTTGGCAAAGCGTGCGACAGAGCGCGGGATCGCCGGAATGGATCAGGTCATCAAGAGTTCCATCGGAAAGAAATACGATAGGCACAGGATCACCAAGAACCGCAGCACCATTACATCCATGGCGGCCAATTACGCGCTGCTTCCCGTGTGGTTCATGGCCTACAAGTACCATAACAAGATGTACTACTTTGCAATGAACGGACAGACCGGAGAGGTCGCGGGCAAAGTTCCCGTCAGTACGATCAAGAAGACAGGTTTCTTCTTCATTGCTCTTGCCGTAGCTGCTGCCATTGCCAGATTCATTCTGGGCATAATAATGAGAGGTATCTGGGGATGAGTACAAACAATAAGAATAACAATATGAAGCTTTCGATATGGAGCGAGCTTTCCGGAGCCTCCATAGGTGTCGGCATCAGTCTTCTCGTCCTCATTATCATTGCGATAGCCTTCTATGTATTCATGAATCTGTCACCTGCGAAAAAGATAAAGGTGGAAGATTCCGCCGGGATCTTCTCCGAGGCTGAAGAGGAGAAGATATCGAATCTTGCCGCTAAGCTTTCAACCATGAAGGATATCAACGTTGTCATAGTTACCACTCGCCACAAGGGTGCCGGTTATTCCAATTCGGATGACGACTGCAGGAAGTTTGCCGGCGACTATTACATGAAGAACGTGAATACTGTCCCTCTCCAGAATAATTCCGGCATCTGCATCCTCATCGATCTCTCAATAGATGAAGACGGCCAGCGTTTCTTCTGGCTTTACACTTACGGAACTGCTCATTTTGCCGTAAGCGATGACGATTGCCAGAACCTCTTTTACAGGAACAAAGAGCTGCTCGGAAGAGGAGAATACGGTTCAGCCGTCAGCAACATTCTGGACAGGCTTAATGAATACGACTATAAGGGTTACGGTGCCATCGTCTTCTTTACGATCATCGTTCCGTTGATCCTTGCATGGATAATCACGAAGATCGCTACGCCTTCAAGAAGGCTCGATCCCGTCCCGGCTGCTTCGACTTACAAAGTCAGTCCGGCTAATGCCATTACTGGCAGTGATGTTTTCAAGAGGCAGACTGTCGTCAGGATGGAATCTTCGTCTTCCGGCGGCGGAGGAGGCGGCGGTTTTTCCGGCGGTGGCGGCGGAGGAGGCGGCGGCTTCTCCGGTGGCGGCGGCGGACGCTTCTGATGAGGTCTTCTTAAGAGATGTCCATGCTGAGTATAGTTGTGCCGGCCTATAACGAAGGGGAGCATATCCGCGAGAACCTGTCGGTTATAGACAAGTCGATATCACGGTTTACGTCTGACTACGAGATAATCGCGGTCAATGACGGCAGCTCTGACAATACGGGCGCTGAAGTCGCGATCGCGGCCAGTTTGAACCCGCACATCCGCGACTGCGGTTATGTCAAAAACAGAGGCAAAGGCGGAGCAGTCACATGGGGCATCAGCAACAGCAAAGGCGATATCGTCGGCTTTATCGATGCAGACCTCGATCTGTCTCCCGATATGTTCGAAGGCTATTTCAAGGCGATGAACGAGCAGAATGCCGATATCGTCATCGGTTCCAAGATGCATAAGGATTCCAAGCTTGAATACCCGTTTGCCCGGAAAGTCTTTTCGCTTTGCTACTACATCATGCTCAAGGTCCTGTTCGGCCTCAAATGCCACGATACCCAGACCGGTATCAAGCTCTACAGAGGGGATCTGATAAGAAAGATCGCCCCGCTCCGTAAAGTTGAAGGATTTGCGTTTGACATAGAACTTCTGGCGCTCGCGAACAAAACAGGAGCAAAACTGATCGAGATGCCGGTCGAACTGAACTTTACCAGAGGCCAGTCTTTCGGCAGGATCAAGTTTAAAGATGTCTGGAAAATGTTCACCGATACCTGGAAGATCTGGTGGGATTTAAGGATCAGAAAAAAGTACCGGCTCTGATCTTTGCGCCTCTAAAAGATCCGTGATTTTAATGTTATTGTGGTGCAATTGAAATCAATTTGCTCTATAATTGAGTACGATATATATCAAAGAAGAGGCAAGCAGTTGAGTTCAGCTATACCAAAAAAAGTTACTGAATACAGAGTGGCCAAGGAGCTTTTCTCCCGTGGTCAGGATATACTGTTAGACCCCAGGTCCCAGCAGATGAAGAATTGCTATATGCATGGTACCACTACCGTGTTTGAGCACTGCGTTTCGGTAGCGAAATATTCACTGCTCATGGCTTATTATCTTGAGAGGAAATTCAAGATCAAGGTTGACCGTGACAGCCTCATCAGAGGTGCGCTTCTTCACGATTATTTCCTTTATGACTGGCACGACAAGACGATTCCAGGACACAATATCCACGGTTTCACACATCCCGGAACGGCATGCAGAAATGCTGACAGGGATTTCGGTCTTAACAAGGTTGAGAAAGACATCATCAGCAAGCACATGTTTCCGCTGACGATCGTTCCGCCCCGTTACCGCGAGAGCGTCCTAGTAACCATTGCAGACAAGTGGTGTGCCCTTTGTGAGACCTTTAAGGTCGACGTCTCGTCTTATATCATTTTCCGCGTTAACCGCAGTATCGAGTTTGCCAATGCCAGATCTCAGCAGGAGGCAATTCCTGCAGAGCAGACAGCCTGAAGCCGTTTAAACGGCATCTTATCTCATGCGTATCGGGAATCTCACTACACTTATTTATGTAACAAAAGGAGACAAGTGTCTCTTTATCCGTAAGACGCGCAGCGGCGACATGAACCTCGACAAATGGCTTGGAATAGGCGGCCATTTCGAGACTGATGAGACACCTGAAGAATGCGTTCTGAGAGAACTTAAGGAAGAGGCCGGCATAGCCTCTGACGACATAAAGGATTTTGCGTACAGGGGACTTGTGACATTCTTATCTTCCGAGTACCCGAGCGAATACATGCACGTGTTTACCGCTTCGCTTCCCGAAGATTATGAACTCCCGCATAAAGACTGCGATGAGGGCGAACTGGCCTGGGTCAGCCTGGATGAGATTTCCGGTCTTCCCGTTTGGGAAGGCGACAAGATAATGTTCGATTATCTTTTCAGCCGCACCCCGCGCCGCTTCTTTACCATGAAGTTCAGATATGAGGGCGATGTACTGGCCTATCACGAAGAGAAAGAATATCTGTAACCCGCATTTCACCTTCGATTTTTCGCATCTTACCACGTTAACCGACACGGGGCGCGGCCTTTTTGCTACGATGTGGCCAAAAGGAGGTGAGACACATGATCTCAAGATTTATGAAGAGCAAATGGTGGAATCTTACGGCAGCGGTCACTTCGTTTGCGACGGTCGGATATGTTATCTATATCGCAAAGGCATTTCATGTTTTCTTTCTGTGGTTTTTCATGGCGTCACTGTTCATGACGGTTTACGAGTTCTACAAGTTTTTCGCGCACCGGGAGAGCTCGTGAGGTAACATATCAGGTGTAGATATTTTAGGGAGGCGCTTGAAAGTGAAAGTTAGCATTGATCTTTCGCCCGAATACAAGGAACCATACGCGGTCATTCATACCGACAAGGTTACGGATGAGATAATGCGCATAGTCGAAATGTTTGGCAGTAACGAGACACCTGTTACCGCTCTTCAAAACGAAGAGGAGATAGTCGTTTTAAAGCCCAGGGAGATCTATATGGTCAGGGTTGAAGGCGGAGACACTCTCATATACGGCGAAAGGCAGAAATACCGTTCACGCAAGAGACTGTATGAGCTTGCGGAAATACTGGGCAAGCAGTTCATGCAGATATCGAAAACCACGCTCATCAACCTGTCTTACATAGACAGCATAGAACCCGGATTCAGCGGCACGATGTTAATGAAACTAAAGAACGGAAACAAAGATTACGTGTCGAGAAAGTACCTGCCGGAATTCAAGCGTTACCTCGGATTATAGGGAGGATAAGAAAATGAATGATACAGTTAAAGATCTGATAAAGAGCACGGTCATCAGCATAGGAATGGCACTCACTATATTCTGCCTTGTCGGAATAGTTTTTGATGTCGGATACGGCGGAAATTTCAGTCTGGAAAACTACAGGTTCACGAAAATGGTCGTAGGAAGCCTGTTAGTCGGCTTGGGCTTCGGCGTGCCGACGATCGTTTACAACAAGGAAAGCCTGCCCATGCCGATCAGGGTTGTCATCCATATGGGTACAGGCTGCGTGGTATACACGCTTGTCGCTTATGCAGTCGGCTGGTACGGCGGCTCTGCGACCGTGATACAGGGCATCATCATCGCGGGTATCCAGCTGCTTGTTGCATTCGTCATCTGGTTTTGTTTCATGCGCTTCTACAGAAAGGAAGCTAAGAAGATGAATGAGAAGATCCAGGCAATGAAACAGTAAATACCGAATAATTGCCATATTAACAAATAAATAAACGGCCTCCTTCTGCTATAATCTCGCGCTGTGGGAGGCTTTTTTATGAAAAGCAGAAAGATAATCAGTTTAATTCTGGCATGCGCATTCGTTCTTACGGGATGCACAGCCGCAAAAGATACGCCCGTTACGACGGGTTATTCAACCGCGGTCACTTCCGAGACGACGCCTGAGACCACGGTCAAACCGAAATTCGAATTCAACCCTCATCCGTACTCGAAAAAGCTTTCCGAGAGGGTCCCGCAGGAACACTGGGACGCATTGAATAATCTCATCGATGCGGTAAGAAAAGGCGAGACGACATTCAAATGCGCAAACGAGGAAGCATACAAGTGGTGCACGGACCCGACCGTGCTGTGCAACCTCATTCCGCCCGCAGGCACAAAGGTTGAAGGCAAGAGCGATGACGGGTCTCCCGCGTTTGAGAATGGCACCGGTAAGCTTCATTACACCATGCCCGTTGAAGAGTATTTAAAGCGCCAGAAAGACTTTGAGAAGATGATCGAAGACATCCTCAACAGCACCATCGAGTATGACGATACCGAGTATGAGAGGGCCCTTAAGCTTTATCTGTATGTTGCGAACAACTACGAGTATAAAGAGATGAACGAACAGGAGGCGGCAGACGGCTACGTCTATCTTTCGTTTATCAACAAGAACGGTGTCTGCGAGAACTTCGCATCCGTTTATGCATATCTTCTCCTTCAATCGGGGATCGACGCGTTCAGCATCGGATGTTTCGACAAGAACTGCCATGCCTGGACATATGCGGTGATTGGCGGCCAGGGCTATCACATAGATACAACCTGGGCGCTTAAGGGAACAAGGAGCGGGATCTATCTTGATTATTTCATGATGAGCGACAAGGAAAGGGAATACGATGACTGTCCCGTAGGAGATCTTACCGGCGCGCTGATACCTGAATACTGGGTAAGCAAGACCTCGTGGTCTTTGCCTGCGAAGGATAACCGCTATAATATCAGGGAGTGGTGCTATTTCGAATCTATTGATGAAGAGAAGAAGGTCCTTCACTACATCGACATAAACAACGAACCGAAGGAATTCCATTACGAAGACGTAAAGTAAAGGGCGCTGAGATGGAAAAGGATAAGAGGCTGGTATTTGACACGATACCCGAAAAGTTCGACAAGTGGAGAGTTCATTACGATCCCAAGCTTTTCGATCACATAATCAAGACCACTGGTCTGGGGCCGGACAAGAGCTGTCTTGAGATAGGCCCCGGAACAGGTCAGGCATCCGATTTTGCCATCCAAAGCGGTGCTGATTATCTGGCTATTGAGCTGGGGTCACATTTAGCTGACAAGATGCGCGAAAAGTATTCTTCTTATCCGAATTTCCATATCGTGAACGCAGATTTCGAGACATACGATTTTGGAGCAAAGAAGTTCGATCTTATCTATTCGGCCGCGACCATACAATGGATAAAAGAGGACGTTGCGTACAGCCGTGTCAGAGATCTCCTGAAGGACGGCGGGTATCTTGCAATGTGCCTTATGAGGAGCGAATACAAAACGAGCAATCCCGAACTCTACGATGAGATCCAAAAGGTCTATGAAGAATGCTTTGACACCAACCAGCCATACGATCAGCATTTCGATTACATGAACGGTGAAAGCTACGGGCTTAAGTTCATTGAAGAGAGATCATTCCCCGGCAGAAGAGAATACACGGCGGACGAGCATACCGAGTACATGGGTACTCATTCAACCCACATCGCCATTAAAGAAGAAGTAAGAGAGTCCTTCTTTAACGGCGTCCGTGATGCGATATTAAGACACGGGAACAAGGTTGTATATAACGACCAATACGTCGTTTACCTGTACAGAAAACAGCATTCGGGAAGTTGATCAATTCAGGCGGTAAGCGGCTTTCTTAAACTTGTTCGTACCGATCTCAAACTTTTTCGTATCGATATTCGAAGAAAGCTCTCTTGTGATTATGAAATCCTTGGTAACGTTTACCAGGAACCGCTTATTTCCCGATTCGACCAGATAATATGAGGAAGTATCCTCCAGACCGTCGGCTACGTTCAAGATGCCGGGAAATATAAGAAAATCGAGAATGCTTTCTTTCTTGTTCAGTTTCTTGGAACGCAACAGGGGATAGATCGCATCGGCATCCTTAAATCTCGACAGGCATGCCGCATCTTCTCTGCTCCTGCATTTTCCGGTCTTCTTGAAAGAAGAAAGATCGATCGGTTCTTTGGTCTCATTGAAACTTAACTTCTCGCCCTCATCTAAGAGATAATCAACGCTGACGCCCAAGAAACGCAATGTAACAGCGCTTAATTTATTGCGTTTTGAGGCTTCTTCGCTTCGTAAACATTTCCGTAAACATTTTGGACTCAAATGTTTACGCTGAAGTTTATTTTTCCGAAAAGTAAACAAAAGCGTAAACAATTTCAATGAAAAAGTTTACGCTAAAGTTTACGGTCCCCATCACTTAGGAGCATGACAACGTTTGCGAACGATTTCCGCAGCCGCAAAGCGGCGAGGACCTTAGTGAGCAAAGGAATGTCATGCGATATCCTTCCTCGTGAACTGATCGAAAGCAATGAAGAGTATCACTAACGTCAGCACGACGGTGTACAGCACACATTGCCACAAAGGATTACTGAAGAATGAATTGCCGAAAAGAGAGAAATCTTCGTCTATAACCATCAGGTTGATGTAAGGGAAGAGCTTCTGTGTAATGTCCATATTCGCAACAGGCGTGAAGTCCAATATCCTCGGAGGCATCTCAGACTCTGCCAGGATCGTAGGCACCTGGTGACAAAGAAGAAGTCCTACGGACACGCCTACGGATACGCCGGTATTCTTCGTATAGCATGAGATCATGAAAGCCACGAATGCATAGAAGAAAGGCGGGATGTTCTGTACGAGATCGAACAGTACCTTTGTGATAACGTAAGGCATTTCTTTAACGGCACCGCCGGCGACATAAAGATAAGGCGGAAGCTTATCGAACCCGAATGCAAATCCCGTGCCGATGATGGAAAGAAGACTTACCAGAACGGAAGCAAAGATCATCCAAGTGATTATCGAAAGAAGCTTGGCCGTAAAGATCTTCCAGCGTCTTACGGGCGCGATTATCAGTGACTTGATTGACCCTGTTGCGAGTTCCTGTGATACGCTGCTTCCTGCGATCAGGATGAGCAGTATGATGAGGCCGTACTGCGATACCTGGCCTGCCATGTAATTGACGGTAAGACAAGTGCTGCTGGCTTCGTTATATGTGTTGCGGTTGTTGAATTTATAATCAAGTATCCTGTTGCTGTTCTGAAGGATCGTTTTCCGTTCTTCCGTAAGGATACGGGGGAGTTCACCCTGTTGTTCAAGGCCGGAATCCAGAAGCTTATTGTTGCTTTCTTTTTCGATGAGATATTCCATCAGATAGGATGCTTCAATGAAATTTAACTCACCCTTGGGATCTGAAACGGCCAGCTGTCTTATGATCGAGGACGAGACACGGTCGTCATAATTGTCATTCATGCCTTTGTACAGATCCAAACCTTTACAGTAAGATTCATATTCGTGATCCATGAGGGACTTACGGAAAAGATCGCGGACATTGGTCACCTTCTCGAAATCCTTCAGCCATTCGGAATCTCTTTCCTCAAAAGGCAAAGTCTGCATATTGACCAGTTCCTGCTCGGTGTTGCGGTATTTGTTAAGAGCCTGCAGGGAGAGCCAGGTCTTTCTCATCGGATATTTTGCGAAATCGTAGTTTGCCAGGACATCTTCCAGGCAATTCTTAAAAGATAAGATCCTGGGTATCTCGTTGCCGGTATAAAGGGTCATCTGATAAGTTTTGGCCTGACCGTCAACCTCTATCTCAACTTCTTCTTTTGTAGAGGTGAAATTGGCGCCTTTGAGCTCCACTTTGTAGCCGCTAAGATCTTCTTCGATCTGCTCGCGCTTGTATTCTTCCATTTCATAGTTAAAGTCATCCGAAAAAACTATGCGAAGAAGGAACGGAAACATAACCGCCAGGCAGAAAGTAAACGTGGCGACTATGATCACCGACGGGCGGTGGATTATCTTTATGAGTTCATTTGTGTAAAGGGCTTTGATCTTATTCAATGTCGATCCCTCCTCCCGTGACCTGAAGGAAGATGTCCTCCAAAGACGATTCGATCTTGCGTACTTCGCTTATATCGACTCCGTTCGTAACAAGGAGCCTTACGACAGAAGAGATATTGTTCTCGCTTATCTCGGCGGTGATAAGGTCTCCCTCAGACTCGATCTTACCGACGGCTTCATTCTCTGACAGAAGCTTTTCGGCCTGATCTATTGCAGAGACTTTAATGCTGTAACATGTTGTCGGATTCATCTGCTTGTTGAGTTCTTCCATCGAGCAGACGCTGATGAGCTTACCGTTATTGATGATCCCGACGCGGTCGCACAGAAGCTGCATCTCGGAAAGGATATGGCTTGATACCATTACCGCAGCGCCGTCTTCGTGGGCATATTTCTTGAGGATATCCCTTAACTGATGGATGCCCGTGGGGTCAAGACCGTTCGTAGGTTCGTCCAGTATAAGGAGCTTAGGCTTATGCACCATGGCCTGGGCAAGCCCGATACGCTGCTTCATTCCCAGAGAGTATTTCTTTATGGGATCTTTGGCTCTAGCGCCGAGACCCACGTCGTTAAGGACTTCATTGATCCTTTCTTTAGGAATGTTGCCGTGAAGTCTCGCATACATCTCGATGTTCTTTCTGGCGGAGAGATTCACATACATCTCGGGGTTTTCTACGATGCCTCCGACAGAAGACATCGCTTTCTCGTAATCGGTCTTTATATTGTAACCGTTGATGTATACCTCTCCCTCATCAGGGAAGATGAATCCCAATATGCTTTTGATCACCGTTGTCTTTCCGGCACCGTTAGGACCTAAGAATCCGAAGATCTCGCCGCGGCAAATATCAAATGATACGTGATCTGCGGCTTTCTTCTTTCCGTAGATCTTGGTGATGTTTTTTATGCTCAGAGCAATATCTTTATTTTCTGCCATTTTTACACCCCGCTCCCTTACCACGAACTAACCAGATAGTCGACTACGACCCAATTCTCGTTCTGGTATTCCAGATGCAGTTCGAACTGTATCTGCTTTTCTTTGATCTTTGCTTTGGGGGTTGTGACCTTTGAATTGATGACACCCTTGATCACGGCTGCATCCTTTTTGATTATTACCTTTGAGAATTCAGAATCGAATGTGACCGAAGAAGGCTTTTCATCTATGACAAGATAATCTCTGATAAAGGACAGACCGTAATTTTTCAGTTCATTTTCCAGCCCTTTGCTCTCGAAAATATAAGGTTTTACTTTTGATAGACTTTCATCGAAATATGAAAGATATTTATCCGGATTACGCTCTAATTCGACCGGGTCGACATCCGGCATGTTCTTCGGCCATGTGCAGACATCGGCCAGATTCGTGATGAATGCCTTAGCCCTGTCTTTGGCCGCATCTTTGCGGGAGGCATATCTGGCTTCATCGATAACGCAATAAATGACAACTCCCACTACCAGCATGAATAGCAGGACGATGCCAATGTTGGTCTTCCTTCGTCTTGTTTTCATTACGTTTCCCCCGGACGAACAAAAAAATAAATAAATCTTTAGTATATTACCACAATCATACGAAAATAGTTATTTTCGGTCTTCCCGACATCAAGTATAACGGCAGCATATATTCTTTCTGTATCGAAACTATTACAAGTTGTTTCGCGTGAGATGATATAATGATATGTAATAAACCGACGGGAGGATGTTTGTTATGGGTTTGGAAGAGAAAACATTCAGAAAAGGCGAGATCATAATCAAAGAGGGTGACGTCGGTAAAACGCTCTTCTACGTTCAGGAAGGCAAGGCCGGAGTCTATGTCGATTACGGAAAGAAGAATCCGTTCAGGCTCGGATTCATAGAAGCCGGAGAATTCTTCGGCGAGATGGCTATCCTCGAAGCTTATCCGAGAAGCGCAACAGTCGTTGCCGAGAGAAACATTGTCGTTACGGAGATCCCCGGCGATGACATGAATTCGTTCTTCGCTGAGAATCCCGATCTCATCGTCGTACTGATGAAGCTCCTCGGCAAAAGGATCGAGACAATGTCGGCTGATTACATCGAGTCACAGGTATTGTTAAAGCAGCTTCGCGATGCGGATGAAGGAAAGAAGAAGTCTCTTTTCTCAAAGATCAAGAAGCATATGGATATGTATCAGTCCAACAAGAACCAGCTTACCGAACCGAGCAAAGATCTGCTCAGCAAGGAGCTGGAAGCTTATAAGAACGTGTCTTCCGGTGAACTTAAATCTCTTAATAAGGGCATGTTCATCTTCAGGGAAGGCAAAGACGAGAAGTGCATGTATATCCTTCACAGCGGAAGAGTCGGGATCTATAACAATTACCGCAGCAGGGAAGAAGTATTGCTCTCCGAACTTGATGCCGTATCCTTCTTCGGTGAGATGGGCATCATTTCCGATGAGCCCAGAGCTGCAACTGCCGTTGTTGAATCGAGCGGGGTCAGCGTTGAGGTCATTACGCGTGATGATCTCCAGAAGATGATCAAGGACTGCCCCAATAAGGTTTATATGATCCTCCGCGACATGTCATACAGATTAAGGAAGCTCAATGTCGAATTCCTTAAGACTTGCAAGGAGATCACGGATAATTACAAGGAGACCTGATCCTTTGACTTCTTTTTGCCGAGCATAAAGCGCTTGGCTATCTTGAGAAATATCTTTTGATGAAGCGGACGAAGTTTTTTGTCCGCTTCTTTTAATTTTTCCCTGATCGGAATGCTCTGGGGACAGTGCTGTTCGCACTTGCCGCACCTGATGCATAATGAAGCGTCAGCCGGTGTCATTCTGAGCGCGACCGTCTGGAAATATTCAAGTCTTCCCGAGTTTTTGTTCTCGGAATACATGTGGTTGTAGCAAGAGAAGATCGCGGGGATATCAACGCCCTTCGGACAAGGCATGCAGTATCTGCATCCGGTGCAGTTGACCTTGGTACTTTCCAGGATGTAAGACTTTATCTTCTTTATGAATTCTTTTTCCTCGGGACCGAATTCGCCCGGCCTGACTTCGGATGCTATGCGGCAGTTCTCCTCGATCATGTCGATGGAATTCATTCCGGACAAAACGCAGGTGATGTCCTCCTGATCCCAGAGCCAACGGAAAGCCCATTCCGCCGGAGTTCTTTTGTGATGCTCGTTAGCTATCTCACGCTTTGCCTTCTCGGGGAGAAGGTCGACCAGCTTGCCGCCCCTTAAGGGTTCCATTATGAGAACCTTAATGCCTTTTTGCGCGGCGGCGTGTATTCCTTCGCGTCCGGCCTGCGTATGTTCATCCAGATAGTTATATTGTACGAGGCTTAATTCCCAGTCGTAGCTGTTAAGGATGCTGAGGTATGTTTTTGTATCACCGTGGAATGAGAAACCGACGTGCCTTATCTGACCGTTTTTCTTTTTCTCTTCGAGCCATTCTTCGATACCCAGGGCTTTAAGCTTCTCCCATTGCGCGAGATCTGTCATGTGATGCATCAGATAGTAGTCGACATGATCGGTACGGAGTCTTTTGAGCTCCTCGTCGAAATACTTGTCCAGCGCTGCGCGGCTCTTTATCAGATACTGCGGGAGCTTTGTTGCAAGGTTTATCTTATCCCTGATGCCGTTTTTCTCGATAATGCGGCCGACGACATCTTCGCTTCCCGGATATATGTATGCAGTGTCAAAATAATTGACGCCGAGTTCATATGCGCGCATGAATTCCTTCTCGGCTTTGTCAAAGTCGATGGAAGTTCCGCTTTTGCTAAATCTCATGCATCCGTATCCCAGGATCGAAATGCCTTTTCGCTGCTGCATACAAGTATCCTCCTTTAAAGATTATACTTCCAGGGTAACTATGATGTAAGCGATCTTAAGATATCGATATATTCCGAGGTCAGATGTGAAGGACGGATCGACGAAGGCAGTATGTATCCGATCTCCATGTAATCGTCGATCTTGAGCTTCTTTGCTATGATGTTCGGTCCGTTCAGTTCCTCGTTTATCACGCCGCTGCATATCGTGTAACCGTTAAGGCCTATCAGCATGTTGAAAAGCGTGGCGCGGTCAAGGACGACCAGCTCCCTGTCACTGTCTTCGGTGCTCAATATCTCCTCTGAAAAGTAAAAAGAATTGTGGCTCCCCTGCTCGTAAGACAGGCGGGGATAGGGCTTCAGGTCATTGAGCGTAAGGTATTTTTTCTTGGCAAGCGGTGAGTTCTTTCCGATAAAGACATGCGGCTTTGCAGTGAAGAGGGGATCAAAAGACAGATTGTTGTCTCTTAGTGTTTTTCTTATTACTTCCTCGTTGAACTTATTGAGATAGAGGATGCCGATCTCGCTTCTCAAGTGCGCAACATCGTCAATTATGTTGAACGTCTGGGTCTCTCTCATATGGAATTCATATTTGTCGGCACCGCTCCTTTTGAGAAGTTCCACAAACGCTTCCACCGCGAAAGAATAGTGCTGTGATGAGACGGAGAACTTGAGTTTACCGGATTCTTTTCCCGTATAGCGTTCTCCTATGAGCTTGGTCTGATCCAGGACCTGTCTTGCGTATCCGAGGAATTCTTCGCCTTCCGGCGTGATCTTGATCCCTTTGTTTGATCTCGTGAATATCGTTATGTTGTACTCGTCTTCAAGTTCATGAATGGCGGAAGTAAGGCTTGGCTGGGCAATGAAGAGTTTCTTTGCGGCACTGGTGATATTGCC
Organism: uncultured Clostridia bacterium; assembly: GCA_947304405.1. Taxonomy (GTDB): domain Bacteria; phylum Bacillota; class Clostridia; order Saccharofermentanales; family Saccharofermentanaceae; genus Saccharofermentans. Next base: position 2,100 of record CAMZBB010000036.1, on the reverse strand, counting down.
TTCTTCGGCAACGGTTACTATGTACTGCAGCTGTTTTAGAGTCATCGGACAAACTCCTTGCAGATAGGATTTATCTCGATTATAACGCTTGCGATAGATTTTATCTATGGATAAACAACGGTTATTTGTATTTTACCCATTGAACCGGTGGGTTTATACTCGCAGCCATAAAAACATATCAAGCGGAGGAAAACAAAATGAATACATCAGTTATAGGTTATCCGAGGATCGGTAAAGACAGGGAACTGAAATTTGCGTCAGAGAAGTTCTTTAGGGGAGAGATCGGTGAGAGCGAGCTCCTTGATGTTGCAAAAAAGATCAGAAAAGAGGATCTTCTTGCCCAGAAAAATGCAGGCATCACTTATATATCTTCCAATGATTTTTCTTTCTACGACAATGTTCTGGACACGGCATTCCTGTTCAACGTCGTTCCGCAGAGATATAGGGATCTCGGTCTTTCAGAACTGGAGACATACTTCGCTGCAGCAAGAGGATACCAGGGCGATAAAGGCAACGTAAAAGCGCTCGCTATGAAGAAGTGGTTCAATACGAATTACCACTATCTTGTACCTGAGATCGATGACGATACGGTTATCAGCCTTGTCGGCAAAAAGCCGGTAATAGAGTATCTCGAAGCAAGAGAACTCGGCATCGAGACAAAGGTTGCCATTGTAGGACCTTTCACCTTTCTTAAGCTGGCGAGATTTGAAGGAAGCAGGACTGTCAAAGACGTATCTTCCAAGCTTACGGAGGAGTATGTAAAGCTCGTAGAGCTTCTTGCTTCAAAAGGCGTTGAGACGGTTGAGTTCGATGAGCCCTCCCTCGTTAAAGATCTTGACGATGAAGATATCGAACTGTTCAAGAGCATCTACAAAACGATCCTCGCAAATAAGAAGAACGAAAAGATCTTCCTTCAGACGTATTTCGGCGATATCAGGGATATCTATAAAGAAGTCATCAAGTTTGATTTCGATGCGGTAGGTCTTGATTTCCTTGAAGGAAGAAAGACTTTAGAACTCATTAAAACCAACGGTTTTCCTGAGGATAAGATCCTCATCGCAGGTCTGGTTAACGGTAAGAATATCTGGAGAAACGACTACAGGAAAACATTGTCAGTTCTTGATGAGATCAAAACTGATAATGTCGTTTTGGGAACGTCATGTTCACTCCTTCATGTTCCTTATTCTCTTGCCGGCGAGACGAAGCTCCCGGACGATTACAAGAAGCATTTTGCATTTGCCGAAGAAAAGCTTAATGAGCTTTCCGAGATCGCTTCGATCGCAGGAACAGACTATGAAGGCACTGAAGTTTTCAAGAATAATCAAAAGCTTTTCGAGGGCAGAACGGACAGTGAGGATAAAGAAGTCCAGGCCAAGGTTTCTGCTATCAGGAATGAAGACTACGTAAGGCTTCCCGTTTTCGAGGAAAGAGAGGAGATCCAGAAAGCTGCTTTGAATCTGCCGTTATTTCCTACGACCACGATAGGATCATTCCCGCAGACACAGGACGTAAGAAAGAACAGACAGGAATACAAAAAGGGCTTAAAGTCCAGGGAAGAGTATGTTGAGTTCAACAAGAAGAAGATTGCCGAATGCATTAAGCTTCAGGAGGAGATCGGTCTTGATGTTCTGGTTCACGGCGAGTTTGAGCGTAACGACATGGTCGAGTATTTCGGCGAGAATCTGAACGGTTATGTATTCACTGAGAAAGCATGGGTACAGTCTTATGGTACGAGAAACGTTAAGCCTCCGATAATCTGGGGTGACGTATCCCGCAAAGCCCCCATTACGGTTTTTTGGTCGAAGTTTGCCAAGTCATGCACAGACAAGCCTGTAAAAGGCATGCTCACAGGTCCTGTAACCATCCTTAACTGGTCATTCCCGCGAGAGGATATATCCATCAAGGAGAGCATACTGCAGATCGCACTCGCGATAAGGGACGAAGTTCTCGATCTTGAAGCTAACGGCATAAATATCATACAGATCGATGAGGCGGCCCTCCGTGAGAAGCTCCCTCTCCGCAAGTCCGACTGGTACAGCGAATACCTTGATTTTGCCATTCCTGCATTCAGGCTCGTACACAGCAAGGTTAAGCCCGATA
>CAMZBB010000035.1 GCA_947304405.1 uncultured Clostridia bacterium | reverse complement strand
CGCCGCAACAGCTTCAGTATCCGGCCCAGACGATGACGCCGGTTCAGCCCGCTGCGCTTCAGCAGCCGCAGGCCGCGCCGCAACAGCTTCAGTATCCGGCCCAGACGATGACGCCGGTTCAGCCCGCTGCCGTGCTTCAGCAGCCCCAGACCGCGCCGCAGCCTGTCATACCTGCAGCACCCGTCTCTTCAAAGTCCTTCTGTCCGTTCTGCGGCGCAGAGCTGAACTCCGGCGAGAGATTCTGCGGCAGGTGCGGAGGCAAACTGAAGTAAGCTTGAGCATTTTCTCTTAAACAAACCTAACGAGCTGTCTCAATAGTGAACGTTCTCACTTTTGGGACAGTTCTTTTTGTTTTTTTTTTGCTGCCTGACCTATAAGAAATGAAAAATCTGTTTCTTATAGGTCATTGCGAAAAACTGTATAAAAATAGAGGCTGTCTCATTATGATTTGAGACAGCCTCGTTTGTTGAAAAAAGTATGTGTTCAAGCTTTCTTTTCCTTGAGGAGATCCTTGATCTCGGTGAGGAGCTTGACTTCGTCGGAGGGTTCCGGCGGAGCTGCGGGAGCTTCTTCCTGCTTCTTCTTGCCGAGGCCCTTCAGAGCGTTGATGCCCTTGAGCATTGCGAAAAGGATGAGAGCCATGATGAAGAAGTTGATCACGGCACTGATGAATGCACCATAGTTAAGTGAGAGTTTCTGAACGTCCTCAAGAGTCATTCCGGTGTAATCGACCCAGGGAAGCCTTATGGATCCTGCGATATTCTGTCCGCCGATCGAATTGATGATAGGCGAGATGAAATTATCGGTGAAGGATGTAACGATATCCTTGAACGCAGCACCGATGATGACACCGATAGCCATATCGACTACGCTGCCCTTGAGCGCGAACTCTTTGAATTCAGCTCCGAACTTCTTGATAAAACCCATATTTGAACCTCCTTGTGGTTATCTAATTAAATGCCCGGGCCTGATTCCCGGGCATTGAACTCTGGTTTGGAATCCGATCAGACGTATTTCTTGACTGAATCGGGGAGTGTATTGTCGTCGCCGCTGAGAAGGAGCGTGACAGTGATCGGCTTGTCTGCGAGGAAAGCATCGAGATTGCCGAGGAAATCTCCGAGTTTGTCGAAATCGTAATCATCGGCGATCTTGCAGATAGCATCGATATAGATATGTGTAAGGTCGTAATCTTTTGAGCAGATGCCGCACAGGAATGCTAATACCTGGTCGAAACCCTTGACAGGGTATTCTTTCATATTGACGAGACGAACAGTGGGCTTCAGGAGCTGGTCGAGACGGTTGCCGCGCTCGATGCATACGACGTTGCTGTCGGTTCTGGCTACTTCGTTGATGTCGTCGACGAGCTTAGCCGTTTTGCCTGTTCCCTTGGGTCCTGCAATAACTTTGATCATAGTTTGTTCTCCTTTGGGGATCATATTTCCATAGGAATAATCCGGATATTGTCATTTTACTTTAATTGCCAAATTAAATGAATAGCCAATTGTTAAGAAAAACATAAACTTTTTCTGTTTGCATGCCAGAGTAGGATGTGATAATATTATGTCCGTTCTTAAAGATTAATATTTTTATGAACGGACTTGGCCTACAAGTCCGTTCTTTGTTTTTTAGAAGCTTTGGAGGAAGGATATGGGCAAGAGGTCCAAGACGGCGCAGAAAGCGTTTGACATAGCTGAACCGCTGGTAACCGGTCTGGGTCTGGACCTGGTGGATGTTTCCTATGCCAAGGAAGGCGGGAAAATGTTCCTCAGGCTCTATGTTGACAAGAAGGGCGGCGTCGGCATCGACGACTGTGAGGCTGTCAGCAAGGCAACGGATCCTGTCCTTGAAAAGGAACTGGGCCTGGATTACGACTATTTCGAGGTGTCTTCGCCCGGACTCACGAGGCCTTTGGAGACGGTCTCGGATTATCTTCGTTATATGGGAGAGACGCTTGATGTGTCTCTTTATGCGCCCATTGACGGTGTAAAGGAGTTTTCCTGCGTTTGCGAGAACGCAGAAGACGATAAAGTGAAGCTTAAGGCTTCAAACGGAACGGAATATGAGCTTGCTTTGAGCGACATCGCCAAAGCCGTAAGACATATTGATTTTTAAAGGGTAACAACAGTACTAACAGGAGGTCACTTTCAGGATGGCTAAGAGAAAGAACGAAGAGGAACCTAAGGAGACGATAGTCGACCTCGTCAAGCTTCTCGCAGAAGAGCGTGCTATTGACGAGGAAGAGGTTTTCCAGGCAATCGAGAGCGGTATCGTTGCAGCTTACAAGAGAGAGTTCGGCGGAAACAAGCAGGACATCAAGTCCGTTAACGCCGAGATCGACCGTGAGACAGGCGAGATATACGTTTACAAACTCGTTGAGGTAGTTGACGAGGTTTTGGATGACGCTAACGAGATCTCACTCGAGGATGCGAAAGAAGTCGGATATGAGGATGTTGAGATCGGAGACGAGATCGAGATCGGTATCGACGTAGAAGATCTTGGACGTCTTGCAGCAGGCGCAGCGAAAAACGCTATCAACCAGAAATTAAGAGATGCCGAGAGCACCAAGATCCAGAACGAGTTCTCCGGCAAGATCGGCGAGATCACATCCGGAACGATCGTACGTAAGGACGCAAGGAACGTTTACGTCAACATCGGCCGTGCAGAGGCTATCGTCAGAAGAGACGGCCAGATCCGCAATAACCGCAACGAGCGCTATGATCAGGACAGGATCATGAAGTTCCTGGTAACCGGCGTTGAGGAAGCTAACGGCAGACCTTCTGTTGTTCTTTCCAGAACAGCTCCCGCACTTGTTGCAAAGCTTTTCGAGCTTGAGGTACCTGAGATCAAGAACGGCGATGTCATCATCAAGTCCGTTTCCCGTGAGCCCGGCTCAAGATCCAAGGTCGCTGTCTATTCCAGAGATCCTGATATCGATGCAAAGGGCGCGTGCGTTGGTCAGCGCGGACAGAGAGTCCAGCAGATCATGAACGAACTCTCCGATGAGAAGATCGACATCGTTGACTGGAAGGAAGATGCCGCACTGTTTATCAGCGAAGCTCTCCAGCCTGCAAAGGTCGTCAGAGTCGATACTGAGATCTCCACAAACGAGGACGGTACGGTTGAGCGCCACGCTAAGGTCATCGTTCCCGATCAGCAGTTCTCGCTTGCGATCGGCAAGAGCGGACAGAACGTAAGACTTGCCGCAAGACTCACAGGCTTCAAGATCGACATCCGCAAGGAATCCGATGAGAGCGATGAGGCTGCAAAGGTCCTCACAGACGGCTTCCAGGTCGTTGATGAGGAAGAAGGCAAGGGAGAAGACCAGGCCTGATGAAGAAGAAACCGCAGAGAAGCTGTGTCTGCTGCAAAGCAACAAGAGACAAAGGCGATCTTTTGAGAGTCGTCTCTCTGGCTGACGGAAGCATAGTTTACGATCCGACCGGCAAAGCGCCCGGAAGAGGCTCGTATCTCTGCAGGAACGAAGAGTGCATCAAGACGGAACTTAAGAAGGCCGCAAGGCTTTCAAGGGGACTCCGCAGGACCATAACCGACGAGGAGGCAAAAGCCCTCGCTCAGGAAATGCTTGCCGCGGCGGAGAAAGCGGGATCGGATGAACGCTAAACAGCGTGTTCTGGGAATGCTTGGCATGGCCCAGAGGGCCGGCAAGGTCATATCGGGAGCAGAAGGCGTCATTTCGGCGCTGAACTCCGGCAAGGTCTGCCTGCTGATAATAAGCCGCGACATATCGCGCAACACTTTGGACAAGCTCTTAAGTGCCGCGGAAAAAAGTGAAAAGGTAACAGGAAAAGCAGTAACGTGCTTCAGGATCGGAACATCAGACGACCTGGGGATCGCGCTCGGCAAGCCTTCCAGGACTGCCGTCGCCGTTACGGATAAAGCCTTCGCAAAGGGGATCTCCGATCTGCTTGAAGGCATCAACGAGGAGGATGACATTTGATGAGTGAAGACAGCGAGAATAAGAAAAACGGTCTTACAGTCGGAGGCGTCTCGGGCAACAAGAAGATGAGGCTCGGAAGAGTCCACAAGAAGTCCGATAAGGCGGAAGATCCGGCAGCGGCACCCGTTGCGGCTCCAATAGCCGCGGCTGCTCCCGCGCCTGCACCTGCACCCGAAAAGCAGGAAAAGGCTCCTGAAGCGGAGAAGCCCGCAAAGAAGGAAACTGCCGCGAAGACCGAAGATTCGGCTCCCGCAAAAAAGACGGCCAAGACTTCTGAGAAAGCCAAGACCTCCAAGAAAGAGGAATCTGCTGAAGAGAAGAAGCCTGCCGCAAAGCGCACTAAGAAGGCTGACGCTGAAGGAACAGACGAGGCTCCCGTAAAGGCGGAGAAGCCTGCCAAGAAGGCTGCATCCAAAGCCTCTAAAGATGAAGAGGCTGCTGAAGAGCCCAAGAAGGCAACTAAGGCAAAAAAGGCTGCCAAGGACGAGGAGACAAAGCCGGAGGAGACTGCTGAGGCTCCCAAGGCGGAAGAAGTCAAGCCTGAAGAGACAAAGCCTGAAGCACCTGCTTCAGAGCCCGAAAAGGCTGAGACTCCCGCTCCTGCCGAGAGCAATATCGTAAGACCTGCACCGAGGCCGAGACTCTCGTCTGCCGTCGTATCTTTGGGTGATGCGCCTGCAAGAGGAGAGACGATCAGAAGTTCGACCATCATCACCTATACAGGCCGTGACAAGAAGAGTCCTGCCAGAAGCGGTCAGGGCGGTTACGGCGGCCAGGGTGGCCAGGGCGGCTACGGCGGAGGAAGAGGCAGAAGCAGCGGCGGATATCAGGGCCACGGCGGTGGCGGCGGATTCGACAAGGATAAGGATGAAGAACCCGGCCAGAAGAACCAGTTCAGGCGTCCGGCAAGACCGAAGGCCGAATCTCCCATCGATGAGGTCAAGAAGAGCAGGACCAACTACGCCGAGAAGAGTGCTTTCGATAAGAAGCACAACGAGAACGAGCGCAGGGACGGCGGCAAGGGTTCTTTCACCGACAAGCGTCACCAGAACAGGAACGCGCAGTTTAACGGCCGCGTAAATGAAGACGGTGAATATGATGATTATTCATACAAGAAGAAAAAGAAGAAGCAGTCCGAGGAGTATTCCGACGAACAGCAGACGATAACAGAGATCAAGATCCCCGCATTCATTACCGTTAAGGAATTTGCGGAAGGCATCGGCAAGAAGAGCTCCGAAATAATCATGGCGCTCATGAAGCTTGGCGTAATGGCTACGATCAACCAGGAGCTTGATTTCGATACGGCATGCCTTGTTGCCGATTCGTTTGGCATCAACGCAGAGCTCCTCGAAGAGAAGAACGAAGAGGATATCCTTTTCGATGATTCCGAGGGCAATCCGGAGAACCTCCAGCCGAGGCCGCCGGTCGTCGTTGTCATGGGTCACGTTGACCATGGTAAGACGTCACTCCTCGACAGGATCCGTTCCACAAACGTCATTGAGGGCGAAGCGGGAGGAATCACGCAGAAGATCGGTGCTTATACCGTAAGGCTCAAGGGACGCCAGATCACGTTCCTCGATACTCCGGGTCACGAAGCATTCACGACGATGAGAGCCAGAGGTGCACAGTTCACGGATATCGCGATCCTCGTTGTCGCAGCTGACGACGGCGTCATGCCCCAGACGATCGAGGCTATCAACCACGCAAAGGCTGCCAACACCGAGATCATCGTTGCGATCAACAAGATAGACAAGCCGGGCGCAAATCCGGACAAGGTCAAGCAGGAGCTGACCAATTACGAGCTCATCTGCGAAGAGTGGGGCGGATCCACGATCATGGTCCCGATCTCCGCTAAGAAGGGCATCGGTATCGACGAGCTCCTCGAGAACGTTCTGCTTACTGCAGACGTCATGGAACTCAAGGCCGATCCTACGGGTCAGGCAAAGGGCGCGGTCATCGAGGCCCAGCTCGACAAGAACAGAGGTCCTGTTGCGTCAGTCCTCGTTCAGCGCGGTACTCTCAAGCAGGGTGACACCGTTGTCTGCGGACCTATCATGGGCAACATCAGAGCCATGTACGACGATAAGGGCAACCTGATCAAGAAGGCAGGTCCTTCAGTACCTGTCGAGATCTTAGGTCTCCCTGAAGTACCTGAGGCAGGCGAACTGCTCTATGCCGTAACAGACGACAAGACAGCGCGTCAGCTCGTTGAGAAGAGAAAGATCAAGCAGCGTGAAGAGCAGCTCCACAGATCATCCAAGATGAGCCTTGAGACTCTCGCGGCACAGATGGCTGCAGGCGACGTCAAGGATCTCAACATCATCATCAAGGCAGACGACAGAGGTTCCGTTGAAGCAGTTCAGCAGTCCCTCGAGAAGCTTTCCAACGATGAGGTCAAGGTCAAGGTCGTTCACGGAGGTGTCGGCGCTATCAACGAATCCGATATCGTTCTTGCTGACGTTTCCAACGCCATCATCATCGGCTTCAACGTACGTCCTAACCAGATGATCATCGACAAGGCCAAGGAAGCAGGCGTTGATATCAGACTCTACAGCGTCATCTACAACGCCATCGAGGATGTCGAGAACGCTATGAAGGGTATGCTTGCTCCTAAGATCGAGGAAGTCATCACCGGTCATGCGGAGATCAGACAGCTGTTCAAGGTCAGCGGAATCGGCACCATCGGCGGCTGCTATGTCACAGACGGTAAGATCACCCGCGGTACCAAGGTCAGGGTCATCAGAGATGACGTTGTCGTTTACACGGGCGAGCTCGGCTCTCTCCAGCATGAGAAGGATTCCGTCAAGGAAGCCGCTGCAGGACACGAGTGCGGTCTTACTGTTGAGAAATATAACGACATCAAGGTCGGCGACGTCATCGAGGCGTACGGCAATATTGAGGTTGCAAGAGACTAAGACATGAAGAGAAGAAGACCCGAAATAGTCGGCGATGAGATGCAGAAAGTCATTTCATCGATAATAACCATGAGGCTGAAGGACCCGAGGGTTCCCTTCATGACCTCGGTTACCGGCGTAAAGATGAGCTCCGATCTGTCGCATGCCACAGTCTTTATCTCCGTTTACGGAGACGAGAAGACGAAGAAGGATGCGATGGATGCGCTTGAGCATGCCAAGGGATTCATACGTTATGAGGCTGTCCAGGAGATCAAGCTGAGGGTTGCGCCCGAACTTCATTTCAAGCTCGATAACACGCTTGATGAAGCGGCACGCATGGATGCGCTGATCGAAAAGACTATCGCCGATGACGAGAGAAGACGTGCGGAACGCGAGAAGCGTGAGCAGGATAACGGTTCGGGCGAAGAGGAAGCCGGAAACGAAAATGAATGACAAGTATCAGGCAGATTCCGAACGCATAGGCAGACAGCTTATCGAAATGGCTGCCGCTCTCAGGAAAGAGAACGGCGTATGCCTCATCTTCCTTCACAAGAGTGTTGACGGAGACTGCGTGGGTTCTGCATGCGGCCTTTGCGAGGCACTCCGCAGGATAGGCGTGGAAGCATATGTCGCGATGCCTGAAGAACTCCCTGAGAATATGAATTTCCTCGGAGCTTCAGGACTTCTTTTTGATGTTACCGCCGATACTGATGTGGCGAAGTCTTTCCGTGAAAACGGAATGGTCTTTGACAGGAAGTTTACCAGAGCCGTAGCCGTTGATATCTCTGAATCCGACAGGATGGGTGCCTGCGGAGAGTATTTCGATAAGTGCCCGAATAAGATCATCATCGATCATCACGCTTCTGTCAGCATGCGCGCCGAAAACATGTGGATCGATCCTGACGCTTCATCGGCATCAGAACTTGTTTACTATGTTATCTGCTCCACCGCAAAGCTCCTCGGAAGACCGGTATCGGACCTTGCGGACACTCTTGCGGCAAGCTGCCTGATGGCCGGTATCGTTACCGACACGGGCAGATTTACATACAAGAATACTCATCCTGAGACGCTGATCTCCGCAGGCGAGCTCATGTCGCTCGGCGGCGACATTTCTTCCGTTTGCTATAACCTTTTCGACCTCAAGAAGATGTCGAAATTCAAGCTCTCCGCTGCAGCGCGCTCGAATGCAGAGTTCCTTGCAGGAGGAAGGTTCGTTATCAGCGTCGTTCCTTATTCGATGTTCAAGGAATACGGTGCAGGCTCTGACGGAGTTGATGACGTTGTTTCCGCATTAAGGGATGTTGACGGCGTTGAGGTCGCGATCGTGCTCCGTGAGCTCGAGAACGGTGAGATAAGGGCGAACGTCAGGTCTAATGACGGTTTTAATTCCGCAGCGTTTGCAGGACTATACGGCGGCGGCGGACATCTGCGTGCGGCAGGATTCACCGTAAGAGGCAGGAAGATAGATGCTCTTGCAGACGAAGTCAAAGAGCGTGTGGAAAAGATCTTATGATCTCCGATGGAGTTATCCTCGTTGACAAGCCTGAAGGCTGGACGTCTTTCAAGACCGACGGAGCGATAAAAAAGCTTATCGGGTCTAGAAAGGCCGGACATCTCGGCACGCTCGATCCATTTGCAACCGGACTTCTTCCCGTATTTTGCGGCAAAGGACTCAAGTATCTCCGTTTTTGCGAAGGTTTTGACAAGGAATATTCTTGCCGCTGTATTTTCGGCGCTTCTACCGATACGGGCGACTATACCGGAGAAGTTATCTCCGAGAATTATCCTTCTGATGAGGAACTTAAAGAGCTTTTGTCCACTGACTTTGCGAAAGTACGCGAAGCATTTGCTTCCATCGCTCTTTTGACAGAGCAGAAGCCGCCTTCTTATTCTGCGAAAAAGATCGGAGGCGTCAAGGCTTATGACCTCGCCAGAAAGGGTGAAGAGATCGATCTGCCGCCCGCAAAGATAAAGATCTACAGTCTGGTGATCGACAGGATCGAAGTGCTTGAGAAGGGCTTCGCCGTTGATTTTACATGCAGGTGTTCTAAGGGTACGTACATCAGGACGATCTGTACCGACTGCGGTGAGATCTTAGGATACGGAGCATATGCACGGACTTTGAGACGCACGAAGACCGGACCTTTCTCGGTCGATGACGCATATACGCCGGATCAGCTTTTTGAGATGGCGGACAGGGGCGATAACTCATTTATGAAGGAACCGTCCGTTGCCATTTCAGGCATGCCGGCGGTAGAGCTCACCGGACGTCAGGCAAGAGATCTCGGCTTCGGCAGGAAGATCGCGTTTGAAGGCGTTGAAGTTAAAGAAGAGAGGACTTATTACCGCGCGGTCTTCGAAGGGAAGACCATGGCGGTCGTTTATCCCGCAATTGAAGACGGAAAGACTGTAATGCGCATAGAGAGGCTTTTCGCAAATGATTAAGGTCTGTTCAAGATACAATTTGGATGATCTTCCGTTCATACCCGGCGGGCGCGTAATGGCGCTCGGCATGTTTGACGGGCTTCACGACGGGCATTTAGACATCATCAAGGCGGCTGTCAGACTCGCTGAAAATACGGGCCTTCTGGCCTGCGTCCAGACCTTCAGGGGCCTTGGAAAAAACGGCGATGACAGGCTTCTTTACACATTGGATGAGCGCCTTCACATGCTCGAGGAATTGGGCGTTAACGAGATGCTCGTGCTGAACTTCTCGCAAGTTAAGGACATGAGTCCTGAGGATTACTGCGACCAGATACTCAAGACCCGCGCAGGCGCCGCTTCGCTTTTTACCGGTCGTGACTACAGGTTCGGCAAAGGTGCATCGGGCGATGTCGATCTCCTTAAGGAGTTTTCGAAAAAGAACAGCATAAGCCTTCGCGTGCTGCCGGACCGTTATCTTGAGGGGACTGACCGCAAGATATCGACTTCATGGCTTAAGGAAGCATTGAACGATGGTGATGTGGAGCTCTTTTCCAAGATGTGCGGGGGACGTTTTTATTCTTATACCGGACGTGTATGTCACGGAAAGCAGGCAGGAAGAAAGATGGGTTTTCCGACGGCGAATCTAGAGATATCCGAAGACAAATTCGTGGTAAGAAGGGGAGTGTACTGTTCGCGCGTGACACTCGGCAGCCGCGTCCTCTACGGCGTTACCAACGTCGGAAGAAGGCCTACCGTCGAGAATGCGGAAAATGATGTAGCCGAGACTTTTATCTTCGACTTTGATGAAGACATCTACGGTGCCGTGATCAAGGTCGAGCTGATGAGATTCTTAAGGCCGGAACAGGCCTTTACGGGTGTGGAGGATCTTACCCGCGCCGTTGAAGAGAACAAGGCGCAGGCAAGATCGTTCTTTCAAACAGTCTGACTTACGAAAACAAAGGTTTTCATAATTTCGTAAGTGCGTTTTTGCGGTTTTTCGGATTTACAAAAGGAAATGCACATACGAAATACAGGTTTTCTTTGTTTTCGTAAGTGCGCTGAACTGTTATTGCAGAAATATAAAGCAATTTCAATGAAAAATCGGGCTGCCCCCAAAGTGAACAATCTCGCTTTGGGGCAGTTCTTTTTTGATTTTGACTGCCTGACCTATAAGAAATGAAAAATCATTTTCTTATAGGTACTTTTTTGGCCTTTTAGCCGTTTTCAAAGGGAAATGTACCTATAAGAAATCGAAAAGTGAATTCTTATAGGTACACAAGTGTCTGAAAACACGATTTTGAAGCAAAACGTACCTATAAGAAACGAAAAATCTATTTCTTATAGGTCATTGCAAAAACAGTTAAAACGACAGAGGCTGTCTCATTATGTTTTGAGACAGCCCCATGTGATATAAGCAGATTGACCTGTTTTATTCTACGTTATTTACCGTACCGATAAAGACAGGATTCATTGTTTTTACGTCAACTATCGCGTAAGCATAAGGCCTGTTTAAGAAGACCTCTTCAAAGTCAGCTTCAGAGGGCATTGCACCGTCGACTTCGATCGTTGTTACTGCGGCAGCTTTGGTACCTTTCCTGTCAACTTCAATATGAGTCTTGTGGAAGACTTTGGATATGTATAAGGTTTCACTGCCTTTTGCAATGCCGGTAAAGTCTGCTTTATTTGGATCAAATGCATCGGTTACGCCGAGGTTCTTGAGAGTATCGTTGAGCGGCATTTCGAAATCTGATTTGAATTCTGGCATCAGAGTATTGACGTTCATGCCTACGCGGCTGTCTACGAATTCCTTGTAATCTTCATAGGTAAAGTTCTTTAAGAAATCGTTGGCATTTGCATTCTTATCCTTGGGAAGGATAGCGAGGAATGCATACTCGCCGCCGTCGTAATACTTCATGAATCCTGTCGCTTTTTCCGTAAAGTAATAGCCGTATTCACTGCTGGAGAGCATGGTGGTCTTCTTTGTGCCTTTCGTGCCCTTGAAATCATACTCGAGGATCTGAGAATCCGTATACTCTTCCTTCCACTTTCCTTCAAAACGGATGGCGTTGACCAGGACCATGATCGTTGTCGGATCGAGCTGAGGGACCGCTTCTTTGATCATGTGGTTAGTCTTTTCATCGATCCATTTGTTGATCTCGTTGTGCGTATCAGAACCAAATTCTACGGTTCTGAATTCGGCTTCGAAAGTCTTCTTTATATAATCCCTGTAAGTTGTATTCATCTTGTCGCCGATGGCGCTCTTGTTGTTCCAGATTGCGTTTGCACATAAGAAATCCACATTCTTGGCGGCATTGATCTTCTTCATCAATTCAGATGCGAAGGCCTGCTGTTCAACAGGATCTGAATCTTTCGCGAAAAGATCGTTCAGCTGCTTTAATGTCTCGCCCTTCGCGCCTGCCGCACACATGTCGAGCGCCATCATGATCGAAGTGGGCGATATCATTATGTTGCAGTTCTTCTCGGCTCCGGAAGCGATCTGAGACATCAGTTTAAAACTGTATCTGTTGTATTCGCTATTGAACCTGTCTTCGTCGATCTTTTTGGCCTCGACTTCATTCAGATTGAATGCGGCTTTGATATCAGGGTCATTTACGATCTTCGTAGTCGGGGCGGGAGTGTTTCTCGCGCATCCCGTGAGCATCATCATTGCGATAAGTCCTGCCGCCATTGCTCTTTTACCTATTGGTCTTTTCATTTGTAAGTCCTCCGTTTTTCGCTTATGCCATAGATACAGACCCGGCCTTGGAAATGTTGCAGTCAGGAACGAAAAAGGTCAGCTGTCATAGTTGTGGTATATTTGTGGCAGAAGTTACTTTGATAATCAAAGTACTTTACTCGGATATCCGAAAATGCTATTATCACGCTAACAAAGGCATGGAGCCGGAAGGGGAAGATAGCATGAGATTAAAGGAATTCGGGGTCTTTTGTCTGCTTTTTGTCGTTCCTTATACGATCGTGCTCCAGATCCTTTTGATCACGTTCATTACCAAATACATAGACGCCCGCAGGGAACTGGCACGTAAAACGCAGGAAAACAAAGATCAAGGTCCTTCTGCACCTGTACAAGCACCTGTTACCGCTCCTGTCGTTTCACCTGCTCCGGTTCTTTCACCCGCGGCAGCGCCTGTCCCGCAGCCCATAGCTCCGGCACCTGTCCAAAAGCAGAAGAAAAAGAAGATCAGCAGTACGAGCATTATCTTCGGAGTAGGCGTTCTTTTGCTTACTATTGTCGGTGCTTCGTTCCTTTCGGTTTCGTGGGGCTTTATGGGAGATGCCGCCAGAGCATTTACGCTCATTGCCGCGGTAGCCGTGGTCTATCTGCTGTCGTTCATATCAGGACGATTGTTAAAGCTAAAGCAGACAGGATTCGCATTTTATACTCTTGCCGGATTCTTAGGCCCGATCGTCATTGTCGGAGTAGGGATGTTCAGGCTTTTCGGAAATCAGTTCTCATTTAAGAGCGGGAACGGATGGATAGTCGCCGCTGTAGCAGCAGCGCTGATGGCTTTGTCTGCATCACTGGGAAAGATTATTTATAAGTCCCATTTTTATACCGGCATTACTTATTTTTCTTTCACATGGCTGATCGCATTTATTGCGGGACAGATAGGGGAATATTCGGAGACCGCCTATCCGGTCGAGGTTATTTTCACAGCGCTTTCGCTTTTGACTTTGATCCTTTGCATCATAACTTTGACAGGGCGGGATTCTCTGAGATTCCCGTTCAGGTTATATACGGAGATTATGGTTTATTTGGCACCGGTTTTGATGTTTATCGCGACCTGTTCGAGCGATAACTACAGCAACGTTTTCCTTCTGACCGGAGCCTTGTTTACGAACGCGGAACTGATACTTTGGGCAAGGTTTGCTCCTCATAGAAACTGGCTGAAATATGTCACCCCGATCGCAAGTTTCGGCTTATACGCGGTCCTTTCCATGAATCTCAGATTTCCGGATGAGATATGGAAAATTTTCGCTCTGTATATTGCGCTTTATGCGGTCTATTTCTTCCTGAAGACGAGGACTTTAGTCTCGGATATCATCTTTACTTCGTTCCTTGCATTTACAGTACTCGGTTATGATTTGGCGAAAAACCCGAAATACCTGCCGGTGATCATTGCGATGGCAATCTCATGCCTGATGTCTTCTTTATCGTCAGCCGTCTCGAAAAACAAAGCAGTCGGCGGTATCAATGCCGCACTTGCCGGGGCATGGTATTACATCATGTCCGTTGAACTGATGCTCAAGCTGATCGGAGACAACGATGAGACGCTTTATTTCCTGCTCGTACTGCCGATTCCGATCGCCACATCGATCATTCTGATCCTTTTAAAACGTTTTTGGAAAGACAATTACAGGTTAAGAGTATCTGCGGAAATCCTGTTGTGGGCATCGTTATTCTTCGGGATGATCTATCTGATCGGTGCTCAGGGATTTCGAAGGATACGAAGCGGCTTCCCGTTCATTTTTTCTAACCGGTTGTTCGGCAAAGTACTTGCAAACGGAGTTTTATTGCTCGTTGCTGCTCTTTTGCTCTCGTACATCTACTATGTTTCCGCGAAGAAAAAGGATAAGCTCAATATCGCTTCGCTGGTCGTTTTCTCGCTTGCACTGAATGCACCTGCCTTTGTGGCGTTTGTTCCGAGCATTGTGCTGAATCCATACTTGAAGCAGCTCAATGCTCTCAGAGCGGCCTTTGCCGTAATGTTTATATTCTTTGCGGTTGTTCTGGCAATTATCCGTTTTGCGCCCGTATTTAAGAGGGAAAAAACCTCGCTCTATGCAAAGCCCATGAAGCATATAGTCAGCGCGCTTCTTTGCTTCTGGATACTTCTGAGCCTGACATCATGGAATCCGGTATGGATGATCGTTTCCATGGCGGTGATCATGCTTGTCTTGTATTTTTGCGGAACCGAGTTTGCATCCGCTTTGCCTTTGCTGATATTTGAGATTGCACTGGTAAGATTTCTGGCAGACAGAGAGTTCATTTTAGGCAAGGACCTGTTTAACATCGTCATAACCGTTGCCATGCTGGCCCAGTTTGCGATCGGCAGGCTCTTTTACAGGAAACATATCTTCTCCAAAAAAGGAGTTGATTATCTCTCGTTCATGCCTCTTGTCATGGTCTTCGGTCTCGATAACAGTGATTACCTGGGAATGCTCGTTTTCCTGACGATCGCGCTCATGATCTTCAATTTCACCGGAAGGACAAGGATCCCGGCAAGGATCGTTGCTTCGATCGCTTTGATTCCGGCAGCTGCCGCGCTGATATCACAGCCTTTCATCAATCTTTCCGATGTGTACATGACAGAGTTCATCCTCGCTGTCATTTTGGCGGATGCTGCGGTGATCAGGTTCCTGATAAAGCCTGCAGAAGATGTGGTTTTGAAATACTCGTGGTTCGGTATCGTAGCTCTTTGTCTTACGATCGAAGGAATTTCAGCGGCCATTTCAGGTGAGACCTTCGATCTGATCGTGACGGGCGTCTCTGCCGGCATTATTTTCTTATTTTCCTTTATACAAAAAAGCAGGCTTTGGTTTATACTTGGAGTTGTGTCGATCATCGGCATAGCGATCTATCTGTCGGCGACGTTCTGGTCGTCAATGGCATGGCTGTTGTATCTGCTCATTGCGGGCATCATCATGATTGTGATCGCGGCCGGAAACGAGTGGCGCAAGCGACATTCGTCTGAAGGCAGAAAACTGTTCAAAGAATGGAAATGGTAATCTAATGCGTTCGATCCTTACAAATCTGGCATACATGTACGTCACGCTTATGCCGGTCATATTTGCGGGAATCCTCAACATGATATTCTGCAAGCTTCCTGTCCTGGGTTTTCTCAAAAAGCCGATGGATATGGGGAAGAACTTCACGGACGGCAGGCGCATCTTCGGTGAGAACAAGACGTGGAAGGGCTTTGCCGGATATGTGATCCTGGGCACGCTGATGGGAGTCTTATGGGGATTTATCTGTAAGGCGTCGCCTGTTCTTGCTTCACACGATTTCTTCTATTTCGAACACGAAAACAAGATCACGTACAATCTCCTCATCGGAGTCCTTATCGGTATCGCTTACGGACTTTTCGAATTGCCTAACAGCTTCATCAAGAGGCGCATGGGCATTGAACCCGGGAAGACGATGAAGGGCTGGCAGAAAGTCTTGTTTATCTTTCTTGATCAGGCCGATTCGATCTTCGGATGCGTGCTGGTCGTCTGCATCTTCCATCCGCTGCCTGTCTGGTATTACTTCGTATACGTTATCGTCGGAGCAGTGACGCACATAATCTTGAATATGCTGCTTTATTTCGCGCATCTGCGGAAAAACATGTTTTAAGGACTTTCTATGATATACAGAATCAATAACGGACCCGAAACCACGACATCCGAATGCGGCAACAAAGCCGGCAATCTCATCGAGATGAGGAAGGCCGGATTCAACGTGCCTGACGGAATCATATTCGATGCCGAGGAATACCGTTCCTTCATCGCGAAAAACAATATCGCAGGCAAGATCTCCGATCTGATGGATAAGCTCACGCCCGATAATGCCGAAGAGACCGGAAGAGCGGTCGGAGAGCTTTTCGACGGGCTTAAAGCAGATGATGAAATGATCTCAAAGATCGCTTCGATGACGGACCCTTCAAAAAAATATGCAGTGCGTTCAAGCGCCACAAAAGAAGACCTTGCGGATTTCTCTTTCGCAGGGCAGTATAAGACTTTCCTCAATACAAATGGCGCTGAAGAGATAGCCGCTAAAGTCATTGAGTGCTATCACTCGATGTTTGACAAAACGGGCATCAGTTATATCGCATCAAATCAGATCGATCCTGACGATCTGGCGATGGCTGTGGTCATCCAGGAGATGGTCGATTCCGATCTCAGCGGCATCTGCTTTACCGTAAATCCCGTGACGGGCAACGATAAAGTGATGCTGATCGAAGTCATAAAGGGTTTGGGCGAGAACATCGTAAGCGGAAAGGTGACTCCCGAACAGTACGGCTACGACAGATATGAGATGAAGGTGATGCCCGGGAACGGAACCCTTGTCGACACCGACATGCTTGAGAAGATGGGAAAGACCTTTGCTGACATACAGCTTTATTTCGGTTTTCCATGCGATATAGAATTTGCGGTTAAAGACGGAGATCTTTTCATTCTCCAGTCGAGGAGCATCACCAAGATCAATTACGGTGACTTGAAGGATATCTGGACAACCGCGGACTTCAAGGACGGCGGCGTATCAGCTTCGGTATGCACGCCTTACATGTGGAGCCTTTACGAATATATCTGGGAATACAGTTTCAGGAAGTTCCTTCTCGATTCAAAGATACTTACTCCGAAAGACGTTGATAAGAAACTGGGCGAGATGTACTACGGAAGACCTTACTGGAATCTCTCTGTCGCAAAGCAGGCGATGAGCGGCGTAGTCGGTTACCGTGAGAGGGAATTCGATCAGGAGTACGGCATCAGGCCGAATTACGAAGGCGACGGACACGTTACCAAAGCCACTCCCGGCGCGCTTGTCCACATCCTGCGCATGGCTCTTGCCCAGAAGAAGATCCTCACCGAAAGAAACGAGAATGCGGAGAAACTAAAACGTGATCTTCTGAAAACGTATGAAGAATACAGGAAGAACTATGATGAGCATACCATCGACGATATCAGGTCACGATTTAAGAGCCTGACGCACGATATCTATCTTCACAGTGAGACAACTTATTTCTGGCAGATATTCATCAACACGATCCATCAGTCGCTATACAAAGACGGGCTTCTCAAGTACGTCACTGAAAGCGAATATCTGACGCTTTTGGGAAGCATCGAAAACATTTCGCACCTTCTCCCGTTCTATAAGATGTGGGATCTGTCGAGAAAGATAATCGCTGACGAGAAAGCATTTTCTTATTGGAAGGGAACACCCGAAGAAGAGATCGCGGA
Source organism: uncultured Clostridia bacterium (assembly GCA_947304405.1). GTDB lineage: Bacteria > Bacillota > Clostridia > Saccharofermentanales > Saccharofermentanaceae > Saccharofermentans. Next base: position 5,457 of record CAMZBB010000035.1, on the reverse strand, counting down.
AAACATAGACAGTGATCTATATATGCTTCCCGGCATGAAAGACATTGTTGACACGTTTGGGTATCATTCGGATAAGGAACTCGATGTGACATATCCGTGCTACTTCGAAGACCCTGTCCCGCTTATCGTGTCCGTGAAGGACATGCTTGACCTCACCGGTGATTTCGGTCCCGAGAAAGACAAGAAGGAAGGCCGCCTCAAGAGCGAAGCCATTATGCATTCTCTTGAAAAGACCCTCTCCGCTTCAAAATATAAAAAGGTCAGGAACAAAGTCGATGAGATGCGCAAAATGCTCTGGTGGCGCGAAGAATTCAGAGACGTCTCGACGAGATTCTATTATCTGATCCGCGTTTATACGGTAGAGCTTTCAAAGACACTTACCGCTGAAGGAGTTCTCGAAAAAGAAGAGGACATCTGGATGCTCAAGGTCGGAAACGTCTGGGATTTCCTTGACGGAAAACTAACTAAGGAAGACCTGGAGGATATCATCCTGAAGAACAGGAGATATTATGATTCGTTCCGTAATTACATGAGCGAGAACGAGATCGGCATGATCTTCAGCGGCAATGCTTCAAAGAGCGGCAGATCAGACGGAAAGACGTTGAAGGGAATAGGTGCCAACAACGGCAAGGTTACCGGCACCGCACGTGTCATTTATGATTTCAGCGAGATAGACAGACTTCAGCAGAATGATATTCTCGTAACAAGATTTACCGATACCGGCTGGACGCCTAAGTTCGCGATCCTTTCAGGCATCGTTACCGAGTATGGCGGAATACTCTGTCATGCCGCGATCGTTTCAAGGGAATACGGAATCCCTGCGATCGTAAACTGCCATGATGCGCTTACCGGGATAAAGGACGGACAGACGATAACTATTGACGGTGCGACGGGGATCGTAACTATCGGGGAGAAGTAATATGATCGGCAAGTGGAATAAATCAGTAATCGTAACTTATGTCGGAATGCTGCTCGCAGTTGCCGCGATGATATTATTCATGGAAGACAAAATGTCTTACGGTATGATGTGCTTCATGGCTGCCGGTATCTGCGACATGTTCGACGGCACGATCGCAAGGATGTGCAAGCGCACGGATGAGGAAAAGAATTTCGGGATCCAGCTCGACTCTCTTGCGGATGTCATCGATTTCATTGCAGTTCCCGTTGTGCTTGTGACAAAGGTTTGCGGAATACAATGGTACTCGGTTGCATCATGCGCATTGTATTCGGTCTTCGGTATTGCAAGACTCGCTTATTTCAACGTCTGCCAGGAGGAAAACGAAGACAAGGATTCTCCGATCAAGTATTACATCGGACTTCCCGTAACATATGCCGCGCTTATCTTCTCCGTATCGTATCTCGCCGTTTTGTGGTTTGACATGGAGGTCACCGGATATATCCAGAGCGGCGTCATGGCTTTAACAGCCGTGCTCTACATACTAAAGATCAAGGTTATCAAGCCGGGCAAGATCGGATACATCTTTTTCCTTCTTCTTGCCATATTCATGTTCGTTCTGTATTTCGCTCTGCGCAGATGAAGATCTATGTAAGACAGGATAAGAACTTTATCGAAGACTGCCAGTACGGCGGAAGATCATTAGAGCGCCTTTATAACACCTGGTACGGAAGAGTTCTTTCCAAGTTCATTCTTATGCCCTTGTTCTCAACGATGGCTACATCAGGTGACAGAAGGAGAGCAAGCAGGAATAAGATCGCTCCGTTTGTCTTGAAATACGGAATCGACATGAGCGATTTTGAAGAACGGGAATATAAGTCGTTCTCAGACTTTTTTACGAGGAAGATAAAACCCGGCAAACGTCCTGTGGATGCGGATCCCGGAGCAGTCATCTCACCTGCGGATTCCAAGGTGCTTTGTTATGACATCGGAGACGATCTGAAGTTTAACGTTAAGGGCAGCGAATATACTCCTGATGAGATAGTCGGAAACGGTATCGACCTGACTGGTTTTGCCGGCGGAAAAGCACTGGTGTTCAGGCTTTCGATGGATGACTACCACCACTACTGTCATATCGATTCCGGTAAGATCGCAGATTCATATGAGATAAAAGGCAAACTTCATACCGTCAGTTCGATATCATCCAAATACAAGATCTATAAAGAGAATCACCGCATCGTAAACGTGATCGATTCTGACCATTTCGGCAGGATCGTTTATATCGAGGTCGGGGCTCTCCTTGTCGGAAGGATCAGGAATAACGGCATTACTTCCTTTGAGAAGGGCGATGAGAAAGGATATTTCGAGCAGGGCGGATCCACGATAGTGCTGTTCTTCGAGAAGGACAGGATAGCCGTTGACGATGACATTCTCGAAATGAGTGGAAAAGGGATAGAGACAAAGGTTAGAATGGGCGAGAGGGTAGGAGTTGCCACAAATGCTTAAGAGACTGTACATCTACTACAAAGAGAGATATCCGCTGCTCGCAAGGCTCCTTCTGGGACTTATCGTTTTCGGCGAGATATACTTCATCATATTGCTGAACTACGGTGTGCTAGACTTCAGGCTCGGCATGCAGGAAGTGACGGGCGCATATACCGTGTTCGCGTTTCTTTTGTGGCTCCGCGTCGCAGATGACCTCAAGGATTACGAGACGGACAAGAAGCTGTTTCCCGACAGGCCTCTTGCATCCGGGCGCGTCTATAAGAAAGACATCATCATTTCGTGCATCTTCTTCCAGGTGATCGCGATAGCTTTGAACATAATCTTCATGAACAATCTCCTGTTCTGCGCGATACTTTACGCGTACGGGTTCCTCATGAGGAACTGGTTCTTCCAGAGGGCAAAGATACAGCCCAATCTTTTCCTTGCGCTCGTTACGCACAACCCCGTGCAGATGTTCATCAATCTTTACATCATCTCGTTCACGGTAATCAAATACGAACTTAACCCGTTCTCTATCACTACGCTGATGACGCTTTGGACGCTTTATTTTCCGGCACTTATCTGGGAGGTATCAAGAAAGATCAGAGCGCCTAAAGATGAGACTGAATACGTGACATATTCAAAACTCTGGGGATACAAGAAAGCAATATGGTTCGTGCTGGTCTTAACGATCGTGGATATCCTCACGAACGTAGTTCTCGTATGGAACCTCAGTAAGCCGACGGTCGTTTTCTTCTGCGGCCTTACAACGTGGATGACCATCAAGTTCCTGCAGTTCAAGAAGGATCCGGAAAGATTTGTCATCGTCGAAAAAGTCGAACTATACACATACATTCAGGAGAGTACGATGCTCATTACCGTTGCGGGTTATATCTTCTGTAAGTGGAAAGGGATCATCTGATGTACGGTAGCAAGGCCGACAATCTGATCCTTTTGCGTGACAACGGAATACCCGTTCCTGATTTTGTAGTTGTCACTGACGGAAAAGCCCCTGCGGTCACTTGGGAAATGAGTTCCGTCAGATCATCAGCAGACGTTGAGGACAGCCCTACGGACAGCTTCGCAGGTCAGTTCGATACATACCTCGGAGTCTCTATAAACGAACTTCAGGAGAAGATAGATCTTTGCATGAAGTCGGCTTCCAATGAAGGCGCCGCAGAGTACATCAGAAAGCGCGAGATAGAGAGCGCTGACGTAAAGATGAGCGTTATCGTGCAGAAGATGATAGATGCCGACTGTTCAGGGGTAATGTTCACTTCGAATCCTCAGGGGATAATGAACGAATGCGTGATAACCGTCGGCAAAGGCACGGGCGACAACGTCGTTTCTGACAGGACCGATACGACGAGCTATTACTACAATACGAATGACGGTCTCTATTACTACGAGGGAAACGTTGACTTTCTTTCTTCGGAGCAGATACATGAACTCGTGGATCTTGGCGCGAAGATAAAAGAGTTGTTGGGCGACTGGCTTGATATAGAATTTTCTATCAAGGACGGTAAGATATACATCCTTCAGGCAAGGAAGATCACAACGTTTGCAGATTGCGATCCTGCCAAATTCCTGATACTTGACAACAGCAATATCGTCGAGAGTTATCCTAACCTGAGTCTGCCTCTGACATGCGGATTTGTCGGGTTTGTATACAGCGGAGTATTTGAAGGACTCTGCAGAAGGATAATCGGCGAAGGCAAGTATCTTGATGCGCTGAAACCCGTTTTCGGTAATATGGTCGGAAACGTCAACGGCCGCATGTACTACAAGATCTCAAACTGGTATACGCTCATAAAATTCCTTCCGTTCAGAAAGAAGATCATTCCGGTATGGCAGGAGATGCTCGGCGTAAAGAACAAGACCTACGATGAGAAGCAGGACATGAAAGTGTCTTTCGCGCAGCGCATGAAGATAAACAAAAGGATCATCTCGTCGTTTAAGAATTCTCCTAAGGAGATGGCAAAGCTTAACGAAGCATTCATCAAGATCAATGATGATTTCTATAAGTCATATCACGACGGGATGAGCAACGAAGAACTGATGGAACAGTTCGCGATAATCGAAAAGAAGCTCTTTTCATGCTGGGACATCACGCTCATCAACGATCTTTACACGTTCGTTCACACCGGCCTTCTAAAGCATTTTCTCGCGAAGAGATATGATGACGCCGATGACAAGACGAACGAGTTCTTATCGGGCATCACGAATATTGAGAGCTTAAAGCCCGTACGTGCCATGATCGATCTGGCATATTCGCGCAAGGACCTTTCCGAAGAGGAATTCAGGAACCGCAAGAGCGAATACATAAAACTCTACGGCGACCGCAATCTTGAAGAACTCAAATTAGAGAGCCCGACATTCAGGACGAATCCGGAACTGCTCGACAAAAAGATCGATGAATACTGTGCGGATGAAGCTAAGCTCGAAGAGATCCACAAGAGCATTATGAGCGACGAAAAACGCGACATGTCGGGTGAGAGCCGGACGGTCAGAAAGCTTGCCTCCAAGTGCGCGACAGGGATATCTAACAGAGAGATCTCGCGCCTCAACCGAAGCCGCATCTTCGGCATGGTGAGACAGATCGTGATCAGCCTTGGAAAGAACTTCTTTAGGGACGGACATATCGCAAATGAAAAGGATATCTTCTACCTGACATACGATGAAATGTTTGCCATGGTCAAGGAGCCTTTTGATGCGAGAGAACGGATAGAGCAGCGAAAGAATGAATACCGCATGTATAAGTGCCTGCCCGCTTTCACGAGGATCGTTTTCGAAAAGAAAGAATTTTCCAAGCATCACGTCAGCGTTAACTCTCACAAGATGCGTTTGTCTGAAGGCGTCATGCAGGGCGTTCCCTGTTCGGGCGGAGTCTCGGAGGGAGAGGCGCTCGTGATAGAGGACATCTCAATGCTCGAGAATGCCAAAGACAGGATCCTTGTCACGAAGATGACCGATCCGGGATGGGTATTTTATCTTGCATCGGCAAAAGGTGTAATATCTCAGAAAGGATCCATCCTTTCACACACCGCGATAATCTCGCGCGAGATCGGAATCCCTTC
>CAMZBB010000034.1 GCA_947304405.1 uncultured Clostridia bacterium | reverse complement strand
ACTAAAAGAATTGCCCCCAAAGCGAGATTGTTCAATTTTGCAACAGCCCGTTTTTTGTTTGTTTGCTCTTTATTCCCAACAGACTTTGTTTCTGCCGGTCTCTTTCGCGGTATAAAGCCGCTCGTCGGCTTTGCTGATATTCTCTTCGATCGATTTTGAGGGATCGAAAAGCGCACAGCCGAAACTCAGCGTGCACCTCAATGTATTGCCGTCCGCTTCGATATCGGTATTCATGAGCTTGACCCTGATCTCTTCGGCCTTTTTGACTGCGCCTTCAAGATCGGTATCGCGCATGACCATGACGAATTCCTCTCCGCCCCATCTGTAAACGCTGTCTTTTCCGGTGCAGGAGGAATCGATAAGGTGAGAGGTGAATGAAAGAACATCGTCTCCGGCATTGTGGCCGTATGTGTCGTTGACGCGCTTGAACTTGTCGATGTCGCAGATAAATACCGACATGGTCCTGCCGGAGCCGGGGATGAGATATTCTCTGTATTTTTTGGCGAAATCGTAATAGAAGCCCATCCTGTTCTTGAGGCCCGTGAGCCTGTCGTGGTGGGAATCTTCAAGGAATGTCTCGGACTCCAGGGCGATGCCGCAGATGAGCGCCGCAAGCGAGAGCTTCTTTGGATCGATAACTTCGTCAAAGCCTTCTTCACCATTCTTGTTTATGAGCTGGAGCGCGCCGATGAAATCGCCGTTGATGTCGGCAACCGGGAGGACAAGGATCGACTTGGTCTTATAACCTGTCTTGATGTCGATATCCTTGTTGAAATCGGGATCGGAATAAGGATCGTTCGTAATGATGGTCTTCTTGCTCCTCAGCGCTTTTCCGACAAGACCCGTGTCAGCCGGAATGACGATCTTATCCACGCCGGTGGCGGACATGGTCCAGATCTGGTTCTTACGCTTGTCCCATTTCCAGAAGCTCGCCCTGTCGGCGTCGACTATCGTCTTGCCGAGGTCGGTAAGGTAGTTGAACAGGAGATTATGGTCTGCGCTCTTGTTCATGCACATGTTCTTGTAAAGGCTGTTCGTGATATCGAAAATGCCTGCGAGCATCCTGCCGGTATCTTCCATCGTGAACCCGCCGCGTCTCAAAGGGGCGAATTCGGCACCGGTATCGCCCAATGCTGCAGCGATCGCTTTCTCATCGTCCAGATGCATCAGGTAGACGTGTACGCCCCTTGACGTGAATTCACGGATCTTATCCTTCATCTCGACGCAGTCAAGGTGGACGGGTGATCTGTGGGATGACATCTCGATATAGGCATATGAGCCGTCTTCGATGTATTTCTCGAAAGGCTCGATCGTATTCGTGTCGCCTGTATAAACGACTCTTTTGCCTTCTACGGTAAGGCAGTAGCCGAAGCACTTACCGGTAAGCTGTTCCGTATGAGTGGTAGGGATAGAGCAGACGAACCAGTCCGCTTTGAAATCACCGGCGTTTGTCAGCTCGTACCATGAATCTGCGCAGCCCTCCAGTCTTGAGAGGAAGTATCTGAGATCATCTTCGACTTCCTTTGAAGGAGCTATTATCGTAACGGGAGTCTTTACAGAGAACTGTACGAGATCGATGAGCATCCCGATGCCGCTGATGTGATCGCCGTGCGTATGCGTGACCAGGACGTAGATGTGGGAATATGCGGCAAGATCCATATCGTTGAGTTTCTCGAAAGAGCTCATCGGACAATCGATCAGAACCAGATTGCCGTTATCCTCGAAAAACGCGCTGTTTTGCTCGTCAGTAAAAGCAGAACCTCTGCCGAAAAATGTCAGCATTTGCACTCCTCCCGGACGGGGACCTGCCCCATCAAAAACTTTTGTCCATATGATATTATAATCTTGTAGGGTGACGATTTAAACAATTGTTTAACAGGTTTTAGATACCGGATCAGAAGAGGTGCTCTTATGCAAAGGATCAAGGACATTTTCAAGAAATCGGTCTCCATCTTAATGGCAACTGTCTTTTCGGCAGTCATGTTCTCAGGATTGCTTGCAAATACCGTATCAGCCGCATCGACGCAGACGTTCAGCGTCAGTTGTCAGGTCAATTCCCAGTCGGCAAGGGACATGCTCCCCATGATCAACAGCTGGAGGACCGGCGGAAGCGCATGGTATTGGAATAAGGGCGATGGCTCTAAACACCAGTGCGGAAAGATGAGCGCTCTGACATACGATTACAAGCTGGAGGCCATAGCGCTGCAGAGGGCATATGAGATCGCCGTAAGTTTTTCACATGTAAGGCCTAACGGCGAAAACTGTTTCACCTGTACCGCAGGCAGCACCGGATCTTGCGGTGAGAATATTGCAGCAGGCAATTCAACTACAAGTGCCGTTTTCGATCAGTGGAAGGAAGAAAACAAAAAATACTCCGGACAGGGTCACAGAAGAAACATGCTCAGTTCTTCGTTTACTGCCATCGGAATAGCCCATGTCGTATATCAGGGCGTGCATTACTGGGTACAGGAATTCGGTAACGTGAACAGCGGTGCCGGCGAGACAGATGCTTTATCAGGTACCGTAACAGGTCATGTTGATATCTGCCTGTCAGATTTTACCCTTACCTTATCCGCTTTGCCTGAGATCAACGTTGAACCGGGTTCCGTTAACAATTTCCCCGGACTCACAGGTTTCCTGAAATCAGGCAGCACATGGGGCCATAACGGAATACCGGTGACGTCAAAAGATCTGCCCGCCACATGGACTTCAAGCAATACTTCCATAGTAGCGGTCGAGGGCACGGCCTTCAGAGCCGTCTCATACGGCAACTGCAAGCTTACCGCAACGGTAAACTGCGGCGGAAAGGACTATTTGGTATCAACGACCGTAAGCGTTTTGAACCCCGGTGTCACAGGCTGGCAGACAGACGAGAACGGCAAGAAATACTATTTCGATAACGGCAAGCTCGTGACAGGCTGGAAAACAATAGGCAGCAGCAAGTACTATTTCGATCCCGTCACCGGAGCCGCGACGAAAGGCGTAAGGAAGATAAGCGGCAAATACTATCTTTTCGCTTCGAGCGGCGTAATGCAGAAGAACGGCTGGAAGAAAGACGGCAAGGGCAACACTTACTATCTCAAGAAGAGCGGTATAGCTTACACGAAGAAATGGGCGAAAAAGAAGAGAAAGTGGTACTACTTCGGTGCCAACGGAAAGATGGTCAAGGGAAAGACCCTCAAGATCGGGAAGAAGAGATATAAGTTCAAGTCCAACGGAGTCTGTAAGAACAAGAGATAAACTGTTGATATGAACATTATGCCGGCAAAGGATCCTTTGCCGGTTTTTTATTCTGCTTTATTTTCTTCTTTGTTTTCGACAGGTCCAAGGAGACTTAAGATCTCAAAACCGTCGGCCTTACCCTTCAATTTGATGGGCTTTTCAAGCGGCTCATACGTCATGCGGCCTTCCACTCTGTCGGCGACGGAACGGCTTATATAGACCTTGCCGCCGGGAGCATTAGCTTCAAGTCTTGCGGATGTATTGACGGTATCTCCGATCGCGGTGTAGTCCATTCTTCTTTCAGAACCCATGTTGCCGACGACGGCAGGTCCGTAGTTGACGCCTACGCCTACGTGGATCTCTTCGTTGATCTCGGCTTTGAGCTTGGCTGACAGTTCGTCAGCGCCCTTGACTATGTCGAGAGCGGCCATGCATGCGTGATAAACGGGATCTTCGTCTTTTATCGGTGCGCCCCAGAATGCCATCGTAGCGTCACCTATAAACTTGTCCAAAGTGCCGTTGTATCTTTCGACGCAGGCGCTCGTCATGGACAGATACTGGTTGAGGATATAAACGACTTCTTCAGGAGACAACCTCTCGGACATCGTCGTAAAGCCTCTGATATCAACGAAAAGCACTGCAATATCGACTGTCTTTCCGCCAAGCTTCAGGCTTTCGGTGCCTTCTTTCAGGATCTCGCCTACGACGTTGGGAGCAACGTATCTTTCGAAGGTCCTGGTTACATTCTGCCTCTCGAGGGCGGCGCGGATGTAGTTGCCGGCGACGCTTGCAACGAAAAGAATGAGAAGGGCCAAAGGTATCCATAAAACATGGGTGAGGAACCCCAATGAATACAGCCACATGCTGATGCCGATGGCCAGCAGTTCGCCTCCGGCCAGAGCGGGCACGGTAAGAAGGAGTCTTCTGTTATTGAAGAAAAGGAAGAATGCAAAGCAGACGAGCCAAAGAGCTCCAACCTGGAAATAGTCGGGAGCCTCATGCTTGTAGTTGCCGTCTAGGATGCACTGTATGACGTTGGCCTGAACTTCGATACCGTACATCATCTCGCCCTTCTCGATCGGAGTGATGAACGAGTCCTGGAGACCGGGAGTATAAGGTCCGATCAGGACTATCCTTCCTTCATAGAAAGTCGGATCGACTTTCCCGTGAATGAGCTTGCTCAAAGTGAAGTCGTCGTAGAAATCACCGGGCCTGCCGGAATAAGAAACATAAAAGTGGCCTCTGGCATCAGTCTCGGGGATCTCAACGGATCTGCCGTTCTTCTCCGCATACATCTTTGCTGCCTGAAACGGCATCGAATAAATGCGCTGTCCTTCTTCGGGCTCAACATAGAGCAGGGAGTGACGGGCAATGCCGTCTGAATCGTACATGATGTTGATTGCGCCTTGCGTCGTAACTTTTTTCAGTGCCTCGAAAGGCTCTTCGTAGTTGAGGACGGCGAAATAATCGGTCGTGACCTTGGCGCTTCCGAAGGTTCTTTTTTCGCCAAATGTCGCAGTGGAAGCTGTAATGACGTTGCCGAGTTCCTTTGCAGCTTTTATGAGCCTTTCATCGCCTTCATCGTTCATCGCGCCTGAGTACTGGACATCGATCGCGACTACCGCGGGACGCCTGTTCGGGTCTGATGCCAAAGCCTCCAGCGCTCTGGCCATGACCGACCTGTCCCAGGAATTGGTAGGCCCGAATTCCTTGATGTCGTTCTCATCGATACCGATGATGACGATGTCATCGGGAACGTTCACCGGCTGCTGGTAAAGCTTATCCTGAAGCCAGAGCTCCGGGCTCCTGAAAACGCCCAGTGCACAGAGCAGGGTTATCGATGTAGCCCATATCAGGGCAACGATGAGATTCTTGGTACGGTCATTCATAGATTATGTAGTGGTCGCGATCGCGTTACCGGTCTTTTGCTTGTAGTATTCTTTCTCGCCATCGGTGTAGTAGATGGTGTAGACACCGTCATCTTCAATAACTCCGGGTTCTGCGAACAAAGCGATCCACTTTTTATTGCTGTATCCCTTGAACTCAGGGGCATCACTGTTTCCGCTCTTCTTCTTCTTGGCTATATATACTTTACTGCCACGGAAAGATTTGCCCCATATACTGGTCTTTGCATATCCTTTTGGCGGAGTCAGACCGGAAGACTTCTTTTTCTTCGTAGTCTTCTTGACGACTTTCTTTACGACCTTTTTCTTATTTTTCTTTTTGATCTTCTTTTTCGGAGTCGAGGGAGGAGTCACAGGCTCTTCTGCCGGAGGATCTTCCTTCGGATCTGTAGAAGGTTCGGCAGGCGGGTCAGCGGGAGGATTCGTGGCAGGCTCCTCTGTCTTCGGAGGATCGGATGCCTTATCTACAGGCGGTTTCGGAGCTTTCAGGTTATCCTTGGTCCAGGAGGGGTTTGAACCTAAGACCCTGCTCGTGATCGAATCGTCAGAAACGATCATAGAACGGGCAAACTCGGAAATATCCGCCTCGCTGATAGGACGGAGGACAAACTCTACGCTGTTCTCTTTTCTGTCGTTGTAGAGGTAAACGCAGATCTCCTGACCTGCCTCGACCAAGATGGACTTGGTCTCATTTGTTACGGGATTGGTGGCGCTTGCCGCAACGGAACCTTCAGCAACGGCCAGAGTCTCGAGTTTGGTTTTCGGATGATAGTAGACGACTCCGATAGTGCCTCTGATACCCGCGGTCATCGTGGAGGTCTTTATCTCAAACTTCTCATCTGCTTTGAGCTTCTCGGTGACGTTAAAGAAGAGGGCACCCTTAGTAAGCTTGAGTTCAAGCTGCTTCTTTTTCTTTTTGAATTCCGCTCTGCTGTCGTTGTCCAAAGTGACTATCTTGGTATCGTCAAGTCCGATGGAAGCAAGTCCGTCGGATCCGGTATTCAAAGCGTCACCCGATTTGAACCTTAAGTTATCGACAACGGGCTTTGATCCGCCCTTCGAGTCCTCGAGATTTACCGTACCCTCCACTTTGAGAAGCCTCATGGTGGTGGCCAGATAATTGTTGCGGGATAAAATGATACCTAAAACAACCGCCGCAGCAACGACTGCGACAATTGCCGAGATCACGATTATCTTTGTCTTGGAATTATTCTTGGTATTGTTGTTCTGAGCCATTTTTCTCACCCCCCAAGAAGCCCGAATTGCAAGTCATATAACAATTTAGATTATAACATATAAAAGGCACCGGCGGTGGCCCGATGGAGCTTGGCCGGTGCGGTTTGATCAGGTGGATCCTATGTCGCTGCCATTACTTTTTGTGGTGCCCCTTCGTCTTGTGGAAGCTTTCTTTGTCGGCCTCTTTGTAGGTCTTCTGGTCGGCCTCTTTGTGGGCTTTTTCCGGGGTTTTCTGGTCGGGGTTGCAACAGGTGAAGTGTCCGTCGGGGAATCTGTATCCTTCGTTTCCGGAGGGAGGGAATCAGAAGTTGACCGGCTCGATGATGCTGATTCAGAAGGCTTTGTTTTCTTATTTCCGGCGTCTTTGAACAGATCTTTAAGTTTGTTCTTGTTCCAGCCCGTATGGTTGCAGACCTTATCCATGAGGGCATCGCTTTCAGTAAGTCTCTCGAGTGTAAATCCGGAAAGATCTTCCTCGGTGATCTCATCGATATCGAATTCAACGCTGTCTTCGATCCTGCCCGGATGAATCGTGAGCATGGCTTTTTGGCCAGCCCTGACCGTGGCGGTCTTTGTCTCTTCCGTATCGGGATTGGTTGCGGAGAGCTCGACGACTCCGTCCGTGACAAGCAAGGATTCTTTTCCGCCTGCGTTCTCATCGTAATAGATGATGCCTGATGTGCCTCTGATACCTGCGGTCATTGTGGAAGTCTTGATCTCGAATTTCTCATCCGCTTTGAGCTTCTCGGTAACATTGAAAAACAGTGCACCCTTGGTGAGCTTGAGTTCCAACTGCTTGCCATTTTTGACGAACTCGGTACGGCTGTCGTTCTTGAGCGTGACGATCTTGGCATCATCCAGACCGACGGATGCAAGGCCGTCAGAACCGGTGCTCAAGGCATCGCCGGACTTAAACCTGACGTTATCGACTACAGGCTTTGAACCACCTTTCGAGTCTTCCACATTGACGGTTCCTTCGATCCTCAGAAGCCTCATGGTGTTTGCCGTGATGCTTTTGCGCGCGAAGAAAATGCAAAGCGCGGCAACAAATACGGCAACCAGCACTACGGCGGCTATCACATAGATTTTTTTGTTAGAGGCTTTCTTTGTTTCTTCTGTCTTTTCCATATTTACTCCTGCATTTCAGGGTCAGGCCATTTGGCGGACAGTACCCTGATCTCGTTTTCTTTGGCCAGAAAAATATCTCTCATTATCACTCTTCTGTCAAACCGTAAACTCGACCTTTTGCTTCCGTCCCGGGGAATCTGACTTCAGCTTGAAATGGTCTGTTTCTCAGCTGTAATTCGTGGTGATGTCCTTGCAGATGTCAAGAAAATCAATGGTCAGGCGCCTTAACCTGAAAGAAAGATGCTTTAAGAGCATGTCGATCTTTACGGGGCATCTGCTGAAGACTTCTTCAAGGTCTTTGAGATAAATGACCTCGACATAGGCTTCGTCTGATGTGGCAACCGCGGTGGTATCTCTGGGTTCGTCAAGGATCAGGCCCATCTCGCCGAAGTATGAGACATCGCCCAGTTCGGTGACCAGGGTCTCTTCGTTGCCCCTGAAATCCTTGTAGAGTCCGACCTTGCCGCCGCGGACAATATACATGCAGTCGCTGGTATCGCCCTGGTTGCAGATGACTTGTCCTTTGGTGTATGTCTCGATCCTTCCGGGGCCCTCGTCAGTGATCTTCTCGAATTCTTTGCGGAAAGTTTCCGCGTTCGGTTCGGAGAATCCGGCGACTTTCGGCTGATACTGGTTGGACAGTTTCTTGAATTTTGCGAATAAGGATTTTTTCTTTGCGGCATCTGCTTCACGCGCCGAATTGAGAAGAGACATAGCCTCATTGCGGTCGTTGATCATGAGCTGTACCTTGTTGCCGAGGTGCCTGAGGAACAGGTAAAGATCTTCGGGCTTCTCCTCAAAAAGGGAATTCAGTTCATTGCCGGGGATCTCAAGGACTTTTACGCTGCATTCGGCTACGACAGTAGCACTCCTGGGACTTGCCTCGATTATGGCCATCTCGCCGAAAAAGCCGCCTGATTTGAGAAAAGAGATACGGAACTGTTCCTTTTTTCCGTAATCGGAATAGATGCCGACGTTACCTTCCAATAGACGGAAGAGCGTAGTCCCCATCTCGCCTTCTTTGATTATCACTTCTCCGCTGCGGAACGTTTTCTCGACTATAGCCATAAAGCAATCTCCCTTCCTTTTGTGCACATACAGTATTTTATCATGCGGCTGACGGTTCTTGACAGGCTAATTCGGATTAGCTATAATTCGGCTAATTCAAATTAGCCAAATACCCCGGGAGGTCATAATGGACACAAAACAAAGGATACTTGACGAAGCTTTGACGCTCTTTTCAGAGAAGGGTTATGTCAACGTTTTTGTGGGCGATATCGCCGAACGGGTCGGAATAAAGGCTCCGTCGCTTTATAAGCACTATAAGAGCAAGAGAGCGATATTCGATGCGATAATCGATGAAATGAACAGAAGATTTGAAGAGCAGGCAAAGGCAATGCAGATCAACGGGTCTGATGCTGCGGCAGATGCAGGAATCTATAAGAATCTTTCCGAAGACCAGCTCTTAAAACTCGGACGAGAATTCTTCCTCTACTATCTTCACGATGACTACAACAAAAAGTTCAGGAAGATGCTTACGTTAGAGCAATTCCACGACACTGAGCTTGCCAAAGTCTATTCCAAGCTTTATGTCGATGATCCGCTTTCTTATCAGGGAATGCTTTTCGGATTCATGGTAAACGCAGGGGTATTGAAGACGGATAACGCTCAGATAATGACACTTCATTTCTATGCGCCTATTTATTATCTGCTTACCATTTGCGACAGGGAACCTGACAGGGAATCTGAAGCATTGAAGTTACTTGATGAGCACATCAGGCAGTTTGACAGACTCTATGGGAGGGAGAAATAAATGAAGATAACGGTAATAAACGGAACAGAATGGAAAGGCATAACATACCGCCTCAAGGAAATGTTCCTCGAACCTTTTAAGGACAAAGCGGAGATAACGGAATTCTATCTGCCGAGGGACTGTCCCGGTTTTTGTGCGGGATGCAAAACATGTTTTTTCGGAGCTCAGGATAAGTGCAAGGACGCAAATTACGTACAGCCCATCGAAAAGGCAATGCTCGAAGCTGACCTTCTGGTATTTACATCGCCTGTTTATGTTTACCATGCGAGCGGCGCCATGAAGGCGATGCTCGATCACTTTGGTTACAGATGGATGCCGCACCGTCCGGCAAAAGAGATGTTCGGCAAGCGTGCGCTAATACTGACACAGTGCCTTGGAGGTGGCGCTTCATCAACGATCAAGGATATAAAGGACAGCCTCTCATGGTGGGGTATCAGTTATATCAAGGCATTAAGCTTCAAGCTTATGAGCGACATCAAATGGGAAAATATTCCTGAGAAAAAGCGTGCAAAGATCACTGCTGCGGTGGAGAAAAAGGCAAAGAAATTCCTGAATATCGATTACGGCAAAAAGTCCCGTACAAACCTGATCACAAAAGGGAAGTTTTACGTCGTCAGGATGCTGCAGACAGGACTTGGCAAGAAAAATCCGGAATACACTGATTTCAATTACTGGAAGGCAAACGGCTGGCTGGATAAGGTCAGACCGTGGAAAGGATAAGGAATACAAAACAAGCATAAGACCGCCGGCACTCAAGGGCAAAATCAAATTTTCTTAATATAGTAATAATACGCGCGTATATGCTATTATTTTTGCAATGGTGCTTTCCAAAATTCGGCTTCGAGCCTGACGGGGTGATCTTATGACAAAATGGATTATTGTCGTTGATGACGATACAGCCAATCTCAAAATGGCCGGTCATATCCTTAGTAAGAACAATATGCGTGTAACTGCTCTTAAATCGGGCAGTTCTTTTCTGGAATATGTTAATGAGAACGGAATGCCGGATCTGGTCCTTCTGGATATCAAGATGCCGGTCATGGACGGCTTTGAGACTCTCGAGAAGTTAAGGCAGATCGAGCAGCAGAAAGGCCTCATGAAGACGCCTGTCATTTTCCTGACGGCCGATGAAGACGTTGATACGGAGACGAGGGGCTTTGAGGTCGGCGTTTCAGACTTTATTAGAAAACCTTTCAACCCGGACGTTCTGCTCCGAAGGATCGACAATATCATGTCGAACTCGCAGCAGATGCATGATCTCAAGAGCGAGGCCACGATCGACAAACTGACGGGTTTCCTCAACAAGGCCGCCACCGCAGTCGAACTCTCCAAGGATTGTTCGGAGAAGACCGGCTGCCTCATGATGATCGACCTTGACTCGTTCAAGCTTGTTAACGACATATACGGTCACGCTATGGGTGACAAAGTCCTCATCTCCTGTGCGGACATAATCAGGAAAGCGGTTCCTTCGGGAAGCAAATGCGGAAGGCTCGGAGGCGACGAGTTCTGTGCATTTGCGCTTGGAGTATCATCCGAGGAAGAAGTTGCCGGCATTACGGCAAAGATCAATGAGAATATCGTTAAGAGCGCCAAGGAACTTATGGGTGATGACATGAGCATCCCTCTCGGAGCTTCGATCGGAGGCATTTTTGTTCCGAGATTCGGCAACGATTACAATTCGCTCCTCAAGCTCGCGGATAAGTCCCTTTACACCGTTAAGAAGAACGGCAAGCACGGATACGGCCTTTACAGTGAAGACGTGGAAGAAGACAGCGGAAATTCTCTGCTCGACATCCATACCTTGTCTGAGATCCTGGGCGAGCGTTCGGTACAGGATGTCGCGCTGCAGCTCGACAAGGAATCGTTCTCGCCGGTCTACCGTTACGTTATCAGGTATATCCTCAGACATCATATCAATGCCTGCAAGATACTGTTTACGCTTGAACCCGCCAACGGTAAAGCTGATACGGAGTTTTACAATAACGTTGATGAATTCGGCAAGAGGATCAGGGGGTCTTTGCGCAAATCGGATATCTTCATGAGGAACAACAAGAACCAGTACTTCGTGTTCCTTACGGATGTAAGACCCGATTCCGTAGACAAAGTAATCTCACATATCATTGACGGATGGAACAGCGCTAATTCCAAAGAGTTGCTCATCAAGCATGAGACTGAGGTCATAAGAAATGAATCCGACCGATTCAGAACGAACAAGACGAAGAAAGTCATCGTGGTCGATGACGACGTGCTCAATCTCCAGATAGCGGGAAAGATATTGAGTTCGGGCGGAATACACGTTACTGCGCTCAAGTCGGCTGACGCGCTTTTCGATTATCTTGCCAAAGAGAACGAAATGCCTGACCTCATTCTTCTTGACGTCAAGATGCCGGGAATGGGCGGCTTCGATGCAATCAAGAAACTGCATTCTCTTGAGACCGCCTCTTCGAGGATACCGGTAATCTTCCTCACCGCGGATGAAAGTGAAGGCGCAGAACGCGAAGGCCTGTCGCTCGGCGCAATGGACTTCATCAGGAAGCCTTTTGTACCCGAAGTGCTCCTGCTCCGCGTCAATCACATGATCGAGCTCGTTACTTTGCAGCATCAGCTGAACTACGAAGTCGAACAGAAGACTCATGAGAACAAAGACCTTTTAATGCAGGTGGTCAGCGCTCTTTCGACCGCGATCGATACCAAAGACATCTATACCAAAGGGCATTCAAACCGTGTTGCGGAATATGCCAGGATGATCGCAAAGAGATCAGGTTATCCGGAAGAAAAGCAGGACGAGATATACATGATCGCTCTCCTGCATGATGTGGGCAAGATAGGCATTCCGGACGGCATACTCAACAAGCCCGGCAATTTGACCGATGAAGAGTATGAATCAGTCAAGTGCCATTCGGAGATGGGTTCGACCATCCTCAAGAACATCGATAATGATTCAAAGTTCGAGAAGGCCGCAAGACAACATCACGAGAGATATGACGGTACCGGTTACCCGGCAGGCATCAAGGCAGATGATATCCTTGAAGAAGCGAGGATTATCGCCGTAGCTGACGCCTATGACGCTATGTCGTCAGACAGAAGCTACAGATCACATCTCACTCAGGAAATGATCAAGGAAGAACTGAGAAGCGGAATGGGAACACAGTTTGATCCGAAGTTCGCCGAAGTCATGCTTGCGATCATCGAGGAAGACAAAGACTACAGGCTAAGAGGATAATCGTATGACCAAGACTACTGATAACGATCTGTTCCAATCATCACATCTGACTATCCTTGTAAGCTATACGATCTTCGCTGCTATACTTGTGGCCGAATCGATACTTCTTGGCTGGGAGACCTGGGCGCTCATTGTCATAGCCGCAGGAATCACGGTTGCATGGGTACTCCACATAAGGCACAACACTCCGCCGGCTATCCGCTTATGGCTTTACGCGGTCCTCATGATGGGGTGTTATTTCTTCTACGGCATCCATCAGACGAGCACGTTTGATCTGGCGCTCGTAATGGCCGCCATCATCATGATCCATACGATGACCGGCAGGAAGCCTTTGATCACGCTCTGCCAGTTTACCTTCTATGTCACTATGGCATATGAGGTTACGATCATGATCCAGAACGGAGAGGTCTTTAATGTGCTGGTCATTTCGCGCATAGCCCTCCACGTCATAATGATCTTCTTCATCGGAAGATTCTCCAAGACCATCATCGACAAATGGCTCATGGTATTGAACCAGTCTCAGGATGAAGTTGAGCAGCTCACCGAAGCAACGGAGCATTTAAACGATTTCCTTGCCAACGTCTCGCACGAGCTCAGGACTCCGGTAAACGCGATCATCGGACTTACGAGCCTTTGCATAGACAAGTCCAGACACCGTGAGGTGGAAGGCGACCTTATCGCAGTCAGGGATTCGGGCCGCAAGGTTGCCGAGCAGATCAGCGACATTCTCGACTATTCAGAGATCGACCGTAAAAAGGCCGTCTGCAACAACGAAGACTATATGCTCTCATCGGTACTCCATGACATCGTTACTGACGTCAAGCAATACAAATCGAAGAACGTTGAACTCATCATAGACGTTGATCCTTCGATCCCGGCGGTCATGAATTCCGATGTGGCCAAGATCAAGAAGATACTTAAGGCCCTCATCACCAACGGACTCAAATATACTCAGAAGGGCGGCGTCTATGTCCGCATTACTGCCGAAAATCACGATTACGGCGTTAACCTCTGCATCGAGGTTACCGATACAGGAAAGGGCATGACCGATTACGAACTGGAGAAGGTCTACGACAGCTTCTATCAGGTCGATTCTTCCAGAACGCGCCAGGGCGGCGGTCTCGGCCTGGGACTTGCGATCGTTTCCGGATTTGTTGCCCTTTTGGGCGGATTCATGACGATCGAAAGCAAACCCGATATCGGAACTACAGTAACTGTCAGTATCCCTCAAAAGATCATCGATCCGATCAGCTGCATGTCTGTCGCGGCTCCGGACAAGCTTGTACTCGGAGCTTTTCTGCATTTCGAGAAGTACGATCATCCGGCCGTCAGAGACTACTACAATTCCATGGTCCTCAATATCGTTAAGGGCTTGGGGATCCAGATGCACCGCGTCAATAATGCCAATAACCTCAAGCTTTTGCACGAGTCGGTCCATTTGACGCACCTCTTCATAGCCGAAGAAGAATATAATGACAACGTTGACCTCATCGAGAGCTTAGCGAAAGAAATGGTCGTGGCCGTTGTCGCCAACGCCGGCATGATCCTTCCCAAAAATACCCGCGTGAAAGTATTGGAGAAGCCGTTCTACTGTTTCCCTGTCGTATCGATCCTCAACTCCACCGTGGACAGCAAGGAAGAGACTGCCAAGAAGCTGCGCTGCGACGGCGTAAGGGCTCTTGTTGTCGATGACGAGTCGATGAACCTCGTTGTTGCCAAGAGCATTTTCGGAAGATACGGAATGAAGGTATTTACTGTCACTTCCGGTCAGGAATCCATCGATATCTGCCGTGAGAAGGTTTTCGACATCATATTTATGGATCACATGATGAGCGGAATGGACGGCGTGGAAGCAATGAAGAGGATAAGGACGGATGTTGCCGGCCTCAACGGATCGATCCCCGTGGTCGCGCTTACCGCGAATGCCATGAGCTCGGCCAAGCAGATGTTCCTTGCGGAAGGCTTTGACGGGTTTGTCAGCAAACCGGTAGAGATCGAAGAGCTCGAACGCGTGTTAAAGCAGGTGCTGCCGAAGTCGGCATTGTCCTATGTTGATGAAAACGGTGTCGTGGATGAAGCTCCTGATGAGCCGGATCCTGAGCCGGTTCCTGCTCCTTCAGAGGAAAAGGATTTCATGACGGAGCTCAGAAAGAGCGGGATCGATACGGACGCCGGCCTCAAGTACTGTGTCGGTGACAAGGATTTCTACAAGTCGCTCCTGATACAGTTTGCGACAGAATCCGCCGACAAGATCGGGTCAATGAAGAAATATTACAATGTCCGCGACTGGCACAATTACGAGATCCTTGTTCATGCGCTTAAGAGTACCGCCAAGATGATCGGCATAGCTGATCTGTCCGAGAAGGCAAAGGCACTCGAGCTGGCGGCAAAAGGCAACGAAGAGCCTTTCATCCTCGATCATCACGAACAGATGGTCAGAGATTACGGCAGGATCACGGCTGACATAAGAGAACAGCTCTTATCCGGAGAGAGTGACGAGGAAGAAGATGTCTTCGAATTCGAACCTGAGAGCAACGGAGGTGACAAGGTATGAAAGACATGTTCAAGTATCTTTTCAAGCCTTCAAGCATTGACCGTGAGGCGATAAAATCCGCCTATTATGAAGCGGTCAAACCGACACATGTAACGATGATCATAACCCTTGTGGCGGCTATCACATTCCTGGTGCTTACATTTGTGTATCCCCCGTACTTCGGCGGGGAGACAGTACTTTACCACCAGATATGCTATGTCTGGGTCATCCTTGTCGCCACAATTTGGAGCCTGGGTGCACACCATGCCATGAAAGACTATGCTGCGAGATACCGCATAATATACGGTGTCAATCATTTTATGGGTGTGTCTTTATATGCCTGGGTCGTAACGCTCATGATCGTCAACTATATGGCGAGAGGCACGGTCGACACGACTCTGTTCGTGACGGTTGCCCTTGTCGTTCCGCTTTGCGTATATTTCAATCCGCTCGTATATGTCAGCGTAGCCCTTTTGTCCAACATTGCGGTGCTCGCATTCCTGTATTATGCAGTCTCCCTGGGCTCGATCGAGCCAAATGAGATGGCTAACTTCCTGATCTTCTCAGTATTCCAGGTCGTTATGGGCATCATCATGTCCTACACGAGATTCAGATTGAATGAACAGCTCGTAACCGCGGAGAAACAGCGTAAAGAGATCTATATGCTCAACAAATCGCAGACGAGTTTCTTCTCCAACATGAGCCACGAGATAAGAACGCCAATCAACACGATCATCGGTCTCAACGAGATGATCCTCAGAGAAGACGTCAGCGACGAAGTTATCGAAGATGCCGTCAACATCAAGGCTGCCGGCAAGCTTTTGCTCAACCTCATCAACGACATACTCGATATGAGCAAGTTCCAGTCCGGAAGCATGCAGCTCCTGATCGAGCCTTATCACACCGGAGACATGCTTTCTGACATCGTCGGGATGCTCTGGATCAGGGCCAAGGATAAGAAACTCGACTTCAACGTTGACGTGTCTCCTGAGATCCCCGCCGAGCTTGTCGGTGATGAAGTCAGGATCAAGCAGATCCTTATCAACGTCATCAACAATGCGATCAAATACACCAAGGAGGGATCAGTTTCCCTGACCGTCCAGTGCGAGAGACATGAAGACAAGATCTGCAACATGATCTACATGGTCTCCGATACGGGTATCGGCATCAAATCCGAAGACATCCCTTATCTGTTCTCTGCATTCAAGAGAGTCGATGAGACTACCACAAAGCATATCGAAGGAACCGGACTGGGTCTTTCGATCGTAAAGCAGCTCGTGGATCTCATGGGAGGAAAGATCACCGTCAACAGCGTTTATAAGAAGGGTTCCACGTTTGTTATCGAGATACCTCAGCGTATCGAGAGGGAAGGCTCCGTCGGCAAATATGATTTTGACAAGGCGAGGAGCGCTTCGAAAAAGAAGGAATACATTCCCAAGTTTGAAGCTCCCGAGGCAAGGATCCTTGTCGTTGACGATAACGAAGCCAATCTTATGGTCGTCAGAAAACTCCTGCGTGATACGAAAGTCCGTGTGGATACGGCTGCGAGTGGCACGGAGGCTCTCCGTAAGACGCTCAACATCAAGTACAACGTCATATTCATGGACCACCTTATGCCGGAAATGGACGGCATCGAGTGCAGAAGAAAGATCAAGGAGCAGACGGGCGGAAGATGCCGCGATACTGCGATCATCATCCTTACGGCAAATGCTGATGAAGAGAACAGGGCTCTTTATACCAGAGAGAATTTCGATGGCTATCTTGCAAAGCCTGTCAGCGGAGAAGCCCTGGAGAATGAGCTTTACCTCCATCTGCCCAAGGAGATCGTGCGTATTACCGGAAACAGAAGTGAGATCGCGGAAGAATCCATATCCTGGATGAGCGGCTCCAAGAAACGTAAGAGTATCGTCATTACCTCGGAAAGCGTTGCCGATCTGTCGCCCGAGATCATCGAGAAGTACGGTATAGCCATAATCCCGCATAAAGTCCGTACCGAAGAGGGTGTTTTCAAAGACGGCAAAGAGATCGAGACGCTTGGCGTCCTAAAGTACATGGAGAACCCTAACCACAGTGTCCTCCCGCAGGGCCCGACGGTAAAAGAGGTTGAAGAGTTCTTCTCAAAGCAGCTGACCTATGCCAATAACGTTATCCATATCTCCATCTCGAGCAAAATCGAGCATAGCGGATATCAGCCGTCGCTTGAAGCTTCCAAGTCATTTGATAACGTTTTCATTGTCGATTCCGGTCACGTATCCAGCGGGCAGGGGCTTCTGGCGATAGTTGCCGCGAGACTGGCTGAAGAAGGCCTTTCCGCAGAACAGATCGTGAAGGAGCTTGAAGTCTACAAGAAGAAGGTCCACACCAGCTTTATCGTAGACAACCTTGATTTTCTTGCAAGAGCAAGCCAGGTGGGAACCGGAATAGCCAATGTGGTCAAATCTCTCATGGGAAGACCTGTTTTGAGACTGCGTAATGGTAAAATGGGTGTCGGAATGACATATTTCGGTGCCAGGGAAACGGCTTGGAAAGCCTATATCAATTCTGTTTTGACGAATGCGGCGAAGATAGACACAAGGATCTTGTTCGTTACATACGTCGGAATCAGCAAGCGTGATACCGACTGGATCCGCGAGCAGATCGAGAAGTATATGCATTTCGATGAGATATACTTCAAACAGGCTTCACCTGCCGTCTCAGTCAACTGCGGCCCCGGCACGTTCGGTCTGTTGTACATGGAAAAATAATTAACGAAAAGAGAGTTAGATGAAGAGAACCAAACTTTTTGCATCAGCGGTCCTTATAGCGTTAATAGCGCTCTGTTCGTGCTCCGGCAAGGAAAACGTAAACAAGCCCGTCATTGTATCGACACCGGTTTCGATCACGACAGCAGCTTCCGCGCCGGATGCCCAAGAGCCCGAGGTTACTGAAGATGTTTCCGTGACTGAAGATACTTCCGAAGATGAATCGGAAGAACCGGCAAAAAAGAGTAACGATATCGTGATCCTGGTCACGAGCGACACACACTGCAGCCCTCAGAAGAATTTCGGATATGCGGGACTTTACCGTATACGTGAGAAGTTTCAGAAAGAAGGGTGCGAGGTGCTCCTCGTCGATGACGGAGATCAGATCGAAGGCCACGGCGAAATGTTCGGAACCGCGACTCAGGGCGAGCAGGTCATTGATCTGATGAACAAGATGGGTTACGACTGTGCCATTCCGGGGAACCATGAATTCGTTTACGGTGCAGATTACTATGTTGAACTTACGAAGAAAGCGAATTTCCCCATTCTTTCCTGCAATATATTCAGGAAAGGAAAGCTTGTGTTTAAACCTTACATCATCAAGGAAGTCAGGGGTAAGAAAATAGCTTTTGTCGGTGTGACTACTCCGAGAACAATGGGTTATTACACTTCCGTAAGTATGTTCATGAATGCCAATGCAAGAGTAATATATGAATTCATGGACGGAGGAAAGGGCAAGACTTTAAACAATGTCATTCAGAAGAATGTCGATAAAGCCAGAGCGGCCGGCGCGGATTATGTTTTCCTCGTATCTCATATCGGACAGGCAAAGAAATATAAGGAATATGAGAATATCACCTATGTAATCCAGAATACAAGAGGAATAGATGCAGTCCTCGACGGACACAGCCATGACGTCAGGCGGTTTGAAGTTATCAATTCCGAAGGCAATCCGGTACCGAGGATCGGTATCGGCAGCAAGTTCAGCCGTATCGGTTATGTGCGGATCTCAGCTGAGACCGGTAAACTCGATGTCGGACTATATTCGTGGACAAGCACTTCCACCAGTGCGTCAGAACTCTTCGGAATAAAGAACGAGATGTCCGAAGAGGTTGATAAAGCGTTAAAGAAGTACGACAAAACATTCAACGGCAAACGCGGTACCGTTACCGCTCCGCTGCTCATCACCGACCCCGTGAAGACGGATGCCGAAGGCAATCCCGTCAAGATAGTCAACAAATCCGAGACAAACATGGGCGACTTTGTAGCTGACGCTTTCAGATTCACGACCGGAGCTGATGTTGCGCTGGTCGCTTCAGACAAGATCTCCGGCTCGCTTCAGGCGGGCAAAGTCTCGATGCACGATATGTTTTCCGTTACTCCTGCTGCCAAGAAGATAATGGTGGTCGAAGCAACCGGCCAGCAGATCCTTGACGCATTGGAATGGGCTTACCGCAGATACCCCAAGGGAAACGCGGGATTCCTCCAGGTATCCGGCATTTCCTTAAAGATAGATACGAGCGAGAAGAACCACTGCAAGAGCAAAAACGGAAAATTCGTTAAGGTCGAAGGCAAAAAGCGCAGGGTTAAGAATGTTAAGATCGGCGGTCTTCCGGTCGATCCAAAGAGAAAATACAAGGTCGCTTCATACATTTCACTGCTCTGGCGCTCGAGCGACGGATTTACCATGTTCAAGGAATGCAAGAGGGTCAAGACGGAGAACAGGCTTGATTTCCAGCTGCTGACCGACTACCTGCAGGTAAATCTCAACGGAACCACCGGAAACAGATATAACGATCCGTCAGGCCAGGCCAGGATCAGCCGTTCTAAATGACGGTTGAGGCACATATCAGGAAAAGAAGTATAATAGACGCATGTGCAAAGGAAAGAAAACGATTTCAGCTGTTATGCTTACGGCAGCACTGATGCTCACGGGAGTGTCGGGCTGCAGCCAAAAACCTGCCGCAACGAGCACTTCGACGTTTCATACCACATGGCAGGAAACGACCACAGAGGTCTCTATAGCGACGACTTCGTCTTCCGAGACGACGACCGTGGATTCTGCGATCATCAGAGATCCTTTCATAGGAGAATGGATCGGTTTTCTCAAAATCGGTAAGAAATCCGTGCTGTATACGCTTAAATTCAATAACGACGGCACGGGTTCGCAGTTTTGTGAAGGCAAGACCCAGAACTTCAGGTTTGAGGATCCCGATCCGGTCAAAAAGACGATAAAGGTCACCTCCGATACCGGTTCTGAATATACGATAAGTTATTACAACGGTGAGAATGCTTCAAATAAGACGTTTACTTTTTCCGGCGGGATGGTCGTGGAATGCGAGGTTCCCAGTATTGACTGCCTGAGGATCAGAGGACTTGATCAGAATCTGATCGGAACCTGGGTAACAGGTAAGGGCAAGAAGACAAAGACTCTGGTGTTCACGGAAGACCATTTCATGAAAGACAAAAGCGGTACCGTCCCATATACGGTTGAGCGTACGGTCGACGGAAAGTACGTGATCAGGCTCTTGAACGGAGATATCAAGTACACCATAGAGGGATCCGTTCTGACGCTGGAGACCAACAATACCGATATCGAGAAAGAATGGAGAAGAAAGTAAATCTTACAATTGTGAGGCATATTTTGATCAAATAGCCATTTGTTCTTATTTTTTTTGAAAAAGGGTATATAATTGTCAAAGTATGCGCGCGAGCGACTATAAAATGAGGATATATTATTAATGAAGAGAATAATATTGCTATTAATTGTGCTTTTGGAGACGGCTTGTATCTTTCTGATCTGCTGGTTCCCTGCTCATAAGAAAGCCGATAGCGATTTCAATAATGCATCACTTACCATTAACGGCAGCCTCGAACTTACGGTTACCGTTGATGCTTCGATCGACTCGCAGTCAGGGCAGAAAGCGCTTGCGCTCAAGAAGGGCGACAGGGTGCGCGTCAGACGTATTACCAACTCTTCCGTAGAATTCTATGGAGATGAGACAAAGGATTATCAGGGAACGCTCCCCATCGAATCTTTTGACGAGACCGACAGGATCAACGAGCTCCTTGCCCCGGCAAGGAATGCCGAGGAATTCAGGAAAGAGGATTATCTCGACAGCTGCATGATCAAGCTCGTGGTGGTATGCGCAGATTATCTTGCGATAATGGGCGGCCTCTGCCTTCTTGCTTCGGTCAAGCACGAATGGATGGGCTTTGCGCTCAATATAGTTCTTGTTGCGGTATTCGTCGTTTTTGTTCTCGCGTTCAAGACGCAGATCTCGGGATTCCTTTTCTGAAATACCCTTTATTCATTTGAAAATATGGATCTCGCGGGAATCTTTGTACATTCCCCAGCCGGGATTGCCGTAGCGAGCGAATTTCCCCCAAACACTGCGGAGCTTTATGCCTAGTGCTTCGGCATCAGGTTCGAGCCTTGAATCCGACGGCACGCCCGATCTGCTGTCCGGTTCAGTCCTCGATCCGAAAAGAACGGCCACTTCTTCCGCGTGCCTGCAGTGTTTTTCGTAATCGTATTCGTATATCCAGATATTTCCGTTATAAGAAGAAGCTATATCGAACATAGGCTTTCTGTAGATCTTTTGCGTAAGATCATCGGACAGACGGCGCCTCATGTTTTTGCCCTGCGGAGTATCGAGCTTGAACAGACGGGGTGCGAAAGGCAGGAAAAAATCGGGAAGTCCGTCAGTAAACAGATCCGCCTCATGCATCAAGGTTCCCGTCAGCATGGGTTTGGATGAGGATCTGACGGCTTCAGACGGAAAATCCCTGATGGTCATGCCGTCGATCACCGGTGAGAAAACGCAGGTCACTTCACCCTTTATCCTCCGTCTAATCTTTATCTTTCTGTTGGCTTTACAGACTTTAGCGGCATCGATCGACAAGACGTCTTCGGGACGGTCCGTGCTGATGCCCAGAAGACCCAGATACTCTTTTGTGAGCTCCATGCTCTGTTCCGGTGTCCAGAAAGAATCAATGCAGGCGGACTGGACTATTGCTTTCGCGAAAAGCGGTTCTGCCTCCGGGATAGTCATAAGAGCCAGAATGCATGCAGCTCCTGAAGACTGCCCGAAAAGTGTTACATTGCCGGGATCGCCTCCGAAAGCTGAAATGTTGTCCTTTATGAACCCGAGTGCTTTGACCTGATCATAAAGACCGCAGTTCATGTCAAACCTGTCGCTTAAGAAGTTAAGATTCAGGAATCCGTATAGATTGAGCCTGTAGTTGAAATCAACAAGGATGCAGCCTGTCTCTTTTGCAAAGCGCGTCAGATCATAGACCATATTGTCAGAGTTTTCGCTTATCCTGCCTGTACCGCCGGTGGCATAAGATCCGCCGTGGATCCAGACGAGAACGGGAAGTCCGGTCTTTTCGCCGTCAGGCACGCAGATGTTCATGTAAAGACAGTCCTGGCCCGTGAAGCTTATCAGATGACGGGAACTGTAACCCTGAACCGAATTGCGACCGCCCCTGGAGCAATCGAGTACTCCGTCCCATGGGGCAGGATCTTTGGGATGCCTGAAAGAAAGATCACCGACAGGAGCTTTTGCGTACGGTATCCCGAGATATTCACAGCACCCGTTTCTCGGGATGCCTGAGATCTTGCCATAGGTTGTCTCGATCACTTTTTCCATATCGGGATCCGCTTTCGACAGATTTATAAATATTTTTGACTATAGTGCAAGATGTGTCAAATAATTTGAAATCAACCCACAAATTTTTGATATATTGTATGTAACATTCTGTTCATAATCTATATATATTTGTTCATAAATCTACTATAATACATTTTAGTTTTTGGTTTGCTAACTTATTAGGGGAATAATTACTATGGCTCGTTATGGATTTGCAAGAAGGTTGACGGCAACGGCAGCAGTATTGGCAATCTTAATGGCGGTACCGGCAGCAGCGGCACCGTCTTTTGTTGTTTATGCCGAGGAAGAGAACGAGACTTCCGAGACAACCAAAAAGACAGAAGCGACCAAGGCCAAGGAGACTACAAAGGCTACTTCAAAGCCTTCTGAGACAACGAAGCATTCCGAGACCGAAAAGCCTACAGAGACTACAAAACAAAAAGAGACCCAGAAGCCTTCCGAGACAACGAAGCAGACTGAGTCACAAAAGCCTTCTGAAACAACAAAACAGACCGAAGAGTCAAAACCCTCAGAGACAACGAAAAAGACTGAAGAGTCAAAGCCTTCCGAGACCACAAAGCAGGAAGAACCTTCTGAGACAAAGCCGACGGAAGAATCTGCAAAGCCCGCCGAGCCTTCTGAGTCTTCAAATACTTCAGAGACAACAGAACCTTCTGCAACCGGTGAAGGCAAGGACGAGACTGATCCCAC
>CAMZBB010000033.1 GCA_947304405.1 uncultured Clostridia bacterium | reverse complement strand
TCAATGCATATCCTGATGCCAGAGCATCCGCATCCGGATTGTCGTGGCACTGGATAATTACCTTGTCATAACACAAAAGATCTTTTAAACGCATTCTCTCTACCAGACATTTAGTATCAACGTTGGTATTTTAACAGATATTGTTATCAATCACATTACAAGAATAAAAGAATCAAGTATCAATGACGAATATATAAAGATATTTAGCAAGATTCATATAATCGCAGAGCAAAAATCGGCATCCCCGATGTCAGATCCGGTCAGATCCATCATTTCAGATACTCGGGACCGAAACTGAAAGGCAGTAATTCCTCAAGTGTCATCTCCTTATAGTCAGATGCGCTTTTTGCCATGATCACTTTCAGTTCAGCCGGATCGGAAAATTCTCTTAAGACCTGCCTGCAGATACCGCATGGCGATATATATCCGCTGTCGCTGCCCTTGGAGTCTTTTCCCACTATCGCGATGGATCTTATATGCCTCTCGCCGGACGAGACAGCCTTGGCAACTGCATTACATTCAGCGCAGATCCCTGCAGGATAAGATGCATTTTCCACATTCACGCCGGTATAGATATTCCCCGTATCGGTAAGCAGACAAGCGGCAACATGGAACCCGGAATATGGCGCATAAGAATTATCTAACACTTCCAAAGCACCATTGATCAGTTTCTCATACATAGGCGATCCTCCCCCCTTCTGATATTTTAATCGAAGTTACGCCCGCTTCAATGCTTTACTTATCGGAATCTTATGCTACAATGTGCGCAGAAATCTTAAAGAAAGGGCGCAAAAAGATGTATTGGATAACCCCTAACATACAGCTTATGAATGGTTTCTATACAGCTCCTTTAAGGAGAACTGCGCCCATTTTCAGGTAAATCCGATTATATAACCTTATTTTTTCAAGCGCATTTCTCCTTTGAATTCATTGATTCACAAGGAGATTTTTTATGATCGTTGACAAAATAAAGAACCAGCTTCAAAGGCTGTACTTATCTAATTTCATATCGAACATTTCCATCGCCGGAGCAGCCTGGGTACTGCTTCTGGTAAATGACGGCTATTCACTGATACAAGTCGGTCTTGCAGAGACCGTTTTCCATATCGTGAGTCTTACCTTCGAGATCCCTTCCGGTGTATTCGCGGATACCATGGGAAGAAAAAAGAGCCTCATAATGAGCAGTCTTGCAGCTCTATTGTCTGCTGCTGTCAGAGGCTTTCTCCCCGGCTTCGGGTTCGTTCTTCTGTCGATAGCATTCTCTGCTTTGTCTTACAACTTCGCATCAGGTTCAGACAGTGCTCTTGCTTATGATTCGCTTCTGGAGGAAAAACGCGAGAACGAATATGACCGCTATATATCGAATCAGACGATAATCTACAGGATATCGGGCGGCATCGCGACATTGGCAGCCGGTCTTGCAGTCATGATGGGCACAAGGAATGCACAGATAATCTCGATAGGGTTGTCTCTTATCAACATTACCGTTCTGTCCGGCCTTAAGGAGAATCTTGTGATCACACGCAAGAAGGACGTATCACTCTCGAAAAGATTCAAAGATACATATAAAGGAGCTTTGGGCTTTCTCAAGGGTAACACAAAGGTTGCCGGCCTTATTTTCCGTAATGCGCTGGTCGGTGCCGTTGATGTTCTTTTGCTGTTCTTTCTTCAGGCCAAGCTGCCGATGGCAGGTGTTCCAAACTGGCTGTTAGGACCTTTGCTCTTCATCATGTCATGGGGCGGGATAGCTGGTGCAAAACTCGCTTGCAAAGCAGGAAGATACACATTAAAAAAGCTTTTCGTCATCTGTCTGATAATCGCTCTGTCAGGACTTGTCACGGAATTTACGGGCATCTGGTATCTTATGACGCTTGGCGGATTTCTCACATCGTTTGCAGATGACCTTTTGCAGATAAGATCCGACATCGAGCTCAATTCAATGGTTCCGGCAGAACAAAGAGCTACTCTGATATCAGTAAACTCATTCTGTTTTTCCGTCGTTATGATAGTCTTATCGCCTCTGGCAGGATGGGTATTCTCGCTGTAAAAAAAGGACCCGGGGTCTTTATTCCCGGGTTCCTTCATCTTCTTTAGGAGGCCAGCTGTCATCGTCCGGCGCTACGAATTTCCCCTCACCGACGAGCTTCATGAACGCATCAACGACTTCAGAATCGAGCTGCGTTCCCCTTACTTCTTTGATTATTGAATATACCTTGGCGAATGGCATTCTGTTCCTGTAAGGACGGTTGGAATACATGGCATCAAACGTGTCAGCAACTGCAATGATACGCGCAACCAAAGGTATATCTTCATGCTTCAGGCCTTTAGGATAACCCTTTCCGTCAGGGCGTTCATGATGTGCACCTGCACCGATCGCGAGATCAGGCATGATGCTGATATCTTTCAAAGTATCAAACCCGAGAGCCGAATGTGACTTTATGATCGCGTATTCCTCGTCATTGAGTTTGCCGGGTTTGTTGAGAACCTCATCGTCTATTCCGATCTTGCCGATATCGTGCAACAGTCCTATGTTGTAGAATCGCTCGACAGTATCTTCGTCACATCCCATTTCCCTTGCGAGCATAGCGGTATAATGAGCAACACGGATAGAGTGTCCTCTGGTATATTTATCCTTCATATCGATTACACGTGCAAAGGCTTCGACGACCTCTCTGATGAGGTTTTTCTGTTCGTTGTTCTTTGCAATGAGTTTCTCTGTCCTTCTGTCGATATATTTCTTGAGGATGACATAGATCAGCACAAACAAGAGAATGATAAGGGTAATTTTGAACCACATGTACTCATGGATCTTTTTCTGTTTGTAGATCAATACGCTCAGATCATTTGACTGTCCGTTGTGAGGATCAACGATCTGCATCTTGAAATGATATCTTCCGCCCTTCAGATTGGTGTAATCAACCGGCTGGAGATTACTTCTCAGAACAGTAATGGACTTATTATCAAAACCTTCCAGCTGATATGTTACCTCGGGATTTACAAGCGCATAATTGAACACATAACTGTAAACAGTCAGTTTCTTTGCTTTCGAACTGATGGTAAAACTGCCGTCCGCTTTCGGATAGACCAAAACCCCGTCAGCTTCAACGAAAGGAACTGCGGCTTTGACACTGTTAACGGTATCGACCGACTTATCGATATTCACTCTCGTAATACCCGACGTACACGCTATATAAAGGAATCCGTCCTTTGTCAGTTCACTGTACGAATTAGATGTAGCTATACCGGGCAGACCGTTATAGATGCCGTAATACAGGTATTTGAATTCCTTGCCGCTCAAAAGGTCCTCGGTCTTTGCAACATAAATACCGTTACTGCTCAGAACCCACATCTCATCGTTGCTGTTCTCATAAAGATCGAAATTGTTGAGGTACGGGAAATGCCTGATCGGCTTTATCTCATAATCCGCATCCAGATAACAGATGGAATTGCTCGTCACTATCCACATGATGTCTCTTGTGCGGTCTTTCTTAACCCTCATGACAACGTCGGAACTCAGGCCTTTATCAACGTTGATGGATCTGACCCCGCTATCCGAAATAACAAAGATACCGCCGCCGTCCGTTCCGATGACCATGTCGCCGTTAGCCATCTGTGATGCCGTAAGGACCTCGTCATTGGTAATCCCGTCTTTCTTGTTATAAACACGCGTGACTTTACCGTTTTCAACGATCGCAAGTCCACCCGTGCAAGACACCATAAGCGCACCGTCAGAACGTTCATAAACGTTTCTGATCCTGTCTGAAGGAAGACCGTCAAATGATCTTATCTTAGTTATCCTGCCGTTCTTATAACCGATAAGTCCGTGATCGCCAAAAGTCGAGAACCATATCGTACCTTTGCTGTCAACGTCGATGGATCTGATCTTGCTGTTGGAGAGCATATCGATAAGATCAATATCATCGTCACCATATCTGGCAGGGAGCTGCGATAAGACCTTTCCTCCCTTGATGACGATCAGGCCGGAATTCTTGGTGCCGATGTAAAGGCTGTCATCATAGACACAAGTGGCATAAACAACACCATCCGGAATATTGTACTTATTGAAAATATCGGTGAACTGATTGGGTACGATCTTCATCACGCCCTGCTGGGAAGATACATACCAGAGATTATGATTGTAATCGGACATCATATTCTCAACAGATGTAGTCATCGGTATATCATCTATCGGCGTGAAAACATAATCCGTGAAAAATCCTATACCCTTGTCAGTGCAGACCCACATTGAATCATCGTATCTCTCGATTGAATTGATCGAAAGCTTATTGCCGGTCTTGAACGTCCTGGACAAAGAGAATCTCCCGGATATAAAACTCCCGTAAAAGATCGTGCTGTAGGAATCACCGATATACAGATAACCGGCATTGTGCTCATCCGGAAGCACTGACCTTGCACCGGATATGCCAAGCGATTGTTCGTTGTAAAAACCCGTGAGTACCCTGTCCTTGAGAGTAAAGACGCAGCCGTCGAGAGTAACGCCGTAAACAGTGTCATTCTGACCCGTCTTGAGCATCCTGATATATTTTTGGGAGATGAGTCCCGAATCCAACTTATTAAGGTTCATCTCTTTATCTATGTACACGATGCCTTCCGTCGTACCGACAATGATGTTGCCTTCGGTATCTTCGCAGATGGTCCTTACGGATAATGAAGAAAGGCCTTCATTTCTTCCGAATCGTCTAAACTGCCCTTTCTCCATTACAAACAGGCCGCTGTCATTCGTACCTATCCAAAGCTTGTTCGAAGAGTCGACAAAAAGGCTGACAACGCTTGAGATTCCCGAATCCGTACTGAGATTCTGGAAAGTATTGCCGTCATATCTGATAAGTCCCGAATAACTTCCGATCCAGATAAAGCCTTCCTGAGTCTGGGCAATTGCATTTGCTTCCGAGGTCGGAAGTCCGCTCTTGTTATCATAAAGGACAGCGGAATAGCCTTCATTGGAATGAACGGGATCAACCTTAATGTCAGTAGCATTCTTACCGTCGTCTGCAAACAAAGAGCCGGCGCTCTGAAAACATGTGAAAATGACCGCCGTCGTAATGATCAGGCTAAGCGCCCAAACACTGATACGCAATATAGACTTAGATAAACGTTTTTTATTCATAAACCGTGTTCAACAGCGATAAACCAACTTACTCCTAGATTGTATCACTTGGAACGCATAAAAATAATAATATTTGATTAACTATAAAAAGCTCTTAATGAAGATCTCGAGTCCTATTCCGATCAGTATCAGTCCGCCGATAATCGTCGCCTTGTCAGAGAACTTTTTGCCGAGTTTCCTGCCGAAAACAAGTCCGGCAACGCAGATACCGAACGTAACGATCCCAATTATGAGAGAAGACAAAAAAGCGGATGAGACTTTATACTCCGCTATCGTAAAGCCTACCGACAGAGCATCGATCGAAGTGGCGAGTCCCTGAACAAGAAGCAGAGCAAGCGTTATCTTCTTAGCGGGCTCTTCGGTTTTTGTACATTCTTCATCTTTATCCTTGTTCTTTTTTGATATGCCTTCAATGATCATTTTCGAACCGATAAACACCAAAAGGATAAGCGCGATCCAAGGAATGAACGGCTGAAAGGCAATAAACATTTCAGCAAGCGAATGCACGAAAAACCATCCGGTAAGCGGCATGGCAAACTGGAACAGCGAATAAACGCCTGCGATGGCGCATACTCTTCTCTTACGCATAGAAGGCTCTTCCAGGCCGTTTGCGATCGATACCGAGAAGGCATCCATTGCAAGTCCGACACCCAGAAGGATCGAGTTGATAATGAGCGGCATCCCAATTGAAATACCTGCATCTGCATTCATAAACAATCGCTCCGTTTCTTCTCGCACGATCTGAAAGCAACCAAAGCATTTTACCACAACTGACACGAACAAATAAGAACGCAAAGACACAGCAGCTTCTCAATTCGTGATACTTTTTTAACAATATATTATGGAGAGTCCAATGATACCTTGTTATAATTTTATTAAGCCTAAGGAGGCAAGGCATATGACTATTGACGAAGCGATCAGAGAAAGGCATACAGTCAAGATTTTCAAAAAGAAACCCATACCGACTGATATTGCCAAGCAGTTGAATGACAGGATCAAGGCCCTCAACGAGGGACTCGATGTGTACATGTCGCTCGTTTTAAATGATTCCAGCGCACTCAACGCAGCCGTCAGGATAGCCATGACCAAGAACATCAACAACTACATTGTCCTCTCCGGAAAAAACGAGTCCGATCTTGAAGAGAAGCTCGGTTACGGCGGAGCAGATATCATGCTTTTCGCTCAGACACTTGGTCTCAACACATGGTGGGTATCCGGGACCTTCAACAAAGGCAAAGCAAGAGAGATCGGCGGCATTCCGGGAACTAATCTGATCAAGGGCATCATAATAATCGGATATGGCGAGAATAACGGTATCCCTCACAAGTCCAAGAAACCTCAGGATGTATCTGTATATAACGGAAAGACTCCGCCCTTCTGGTTCATTAGAGGTGTCGGCAGCGCACTTCTCGCTCCGACCGCTATGAACAAGCAAGCCTTCATGATCAAAGGACACGGAGACAAGGTCAGCATCAAGTACGACAAAGGACCATTCTCGGGGCTTGAACTCGGCATAATCAAATACCACTTCGAGGTAGGTGCCGGAAGAGAGAATTTCTCATACGAATAAAAAAGGACCATACGATCGTATGGTCCTCTTCTTTTCTTTGGATAAGTGAATTCCCACGCTGTTGTTTCAATAATATATGTCAATAAGCGTTAGCTTTTGTATTATTTCGCAATGTCTGTCGCGCGAATTTCACGTATTACATTGACCTTTATCTGGCCGGGATAGTCAAGCTCATCTTCGATCTTCTTGCAGATCTCATGAGCCTTAAGCGCCATCTCATCATCAGAAACCTTGTCGGGAGAAACGATAACTCGGATCTCACGGCCGGCCTGAATCGCAAAGCTCTTCTCAACACCCTCAAAGCTTGTAGCAATTTCTTCAAGTTTCTCGATCCTCTTAATGTAGGTCTCGAGATTCTCTCTCCTCGCTCCAGGACGAGCAGCTGAAATTGCATCTGCTGCAGCTACGAGCACTGCTTCCGCACATGTCGGCTCAACATCGCCGTGGTGCGCTTCAATGCAGTTGATGACATCAGGATTCTCATGATACTTCTTGGCAATCTCAACACCGAGCTGAACGTGCGTTCCTTCCTGCTCGAAGTCTACTGACTTACCAATATCGTGGAGTAATCCCGCCCTCTTTGCCAAATTGCTGTCCAAACCTAACTCATCGGCCATCATCGCAGCGATCCAAGATACTTCGATCGAATGCTGA
Source organism: uncultured Clostridia bacterium (assembly GCA_947304405.1). Lineage (GTDB taxonomy): Bacteria > Bacillota > Clostridia > Saccharofermentanales > Saccharofermentanaceae > Saccharofermentans. Next base: position 16,188 of record CAMZBB010000033.1, on the reverse strand, counting down.
AGGACGTTCTGACCGTATGAGGTTCTGTATTTAAGTCTTCCCAAAAGCTTAATGATCTCCGGGTGGAGATTCATGACGCCGGTATCAAAGGAAGCCTGATCACCCGCAGCCTTGATCGTCTGATTGAGTTCTTTCTTCGCCTTGTTAGACATTTCCTCGATCCTTGCGGGATGGATTCTGCCGTCAGCGACAAGCTTCTCGATCGTAAGTCTCGCGATCTCTCTTCTGATAGGATCGAACGAGGACAAAACGATTGCTTCGGGAGTATCGTCAATAATTAGGTCGACACCTGTAATGGTCTCAATTGCACGGATGTTACGTCCTTCACGACCGATGATTCTACCCTTCATCTCGTCGTTCGGGAGATTAACAACCGATACCGTAACTTCTGAAACGTAGTCGGATGCGTAACGCTGGATCGCATTGACGATGATGTCTTTAGCAACCTTGTCCGCATTCTGCTTCGTTTTCTCTTCCATCTGCTTGAGCATTACTGCCATATCATGCGTATATTCACGCTTTGCTTCTTCAAGTACGAGGCTCTTAGCTTCGGCGACCGTAAGGCCGGAAACATTCTCCAGTTCCGCTTTCTTACGTGATTCGTAATCCCTAGCTCTGGCTTCGAGTTCTGCAACATACTGCTGCTTCTTCTCGATCTCCTCCTGCTTTTTCTCGCAACCCGCTTCAAGACGGACGATATTTTCTTCTCTCTGCTCAAGTCTGTTGCGTTCCTTTGCAAGATCCTGTTTGATGTCCTTGGCTTCACGCTCCAGTTCGGAACGGACCCTTGAGACTTCTTCCTTCGCCTGCAAAAGCAAATCGCGTTTGTTATTCTCTGCCTCTTTCCTGGCATTTGCAGTTTGCATATCCAAGTCTTCCTTAGACTTCGCTATATCCTCCGCAAGTTTTTTCTGTTTTTTGGAAACTCCGGAAACAAAATATAATGCGGAACAAACAATACCCAGGATGAGACCAACAACGCCCACGATTATCACAACAATTAAACCAAAACCTTGTTGTGGCACGTTGGTACTCACCTCCAAAATATATTTAGTTGTCAAAGAACGTTTACATGGCTCTGACAAGCCATCAAATATTTTAGAAATAAAATATCCTTGTGTCAACATTTGTTACAATATAGATATGAAAATCGAGTATTTTATCGAAAAAGCTTATGAAAATTGCGAAATCCGGGCCATTTTGACCCGAAAATTCAAAATGAGCGGAAGAATGATCAAAATGCTCAAAATGCACGGCGTGGTCAACGTAAACGGCGTTCATACCAGGGTCGTTGATAAGGTTAAAGCCGGAGACCTGCTGTTTTGCGAATACGAGGACAACTCCCGGCCGCTGAACCGTATCCCCGGAATCTCAATTCTTTTCGAAAATGATTCTTATGCCGTTATCGATAAGCCTTCCGGCATGGTAACGCACCCCGGGCACGGTCATCTGGATGATTCGCTTCTCACCTGCCTGTCAGACAAGCCCCTTCATCCGGTAATGCGGCTTGACCGCGAGACTTCCGGTCTCATCATAATCGCCAAGGACGGATACACACACAATACTCTGGCAACCCACGCCAAGATCACCAAAAGATACAAGGCCCTGACCTACGGCAAATGGGAAAAGGACAACGGGACCATAAACGTTCCCATCGCAAGAAGACCGGGATCTGTCATGATCAGAGACTGCGTAACTGACGGGAGCGGGAGAGAATCAGTCACTCACTACTCCGTTCTTGAATACTATCCTGACAAAGACATCTCGCTCGTGGAATATCAGCTTGAGACAGGCAGATGCCACCAGATACGCGTTCATTCACTTTACATGGGGCATCCGCTGGTAGGCGACGGCTTATACGGCCCGAATTCCATAGATAATCCGTCTGACAGATTTCCCCTTTCCGAAGAATTGGACAAGGCTGTCGGCCGCGTGGCGCTTCACGCATACAGCCTGAAATTCACGGATCCTTTTGAAGAAGGAATGATCAGAGAGTTTGAAAGTCCGCTGCCGGCGGATATCTCCGCACTTACAGGAACGACTTGATAAGGTCTTTGGCAAGATTTACCGATGATTCTCCGCTTCCGCCCGAAAGAAGCCTTGAGACTTCGTTAATGCGCGATTCATTATCCAGGAGCTCACATTCAGTGATCGTATTTCCGGATACAACGTGTTTGCTGAGCATGAAATTGCAGTCCGCAGCCGCCGCTATCTGCGCGGTATGCGTGACGCAGAGGACCTGATGGCCTTCGGCTATCGACTTGAGTTTCTTTGCGATCGCGGCAGATGCTTTTCCCGATACTCCCGTATCGATCTCGTCGAAAATAAGCGTCGGAGTATTGTCGCTCCTGCTCAGGACGTTCTTTATTGCGAGCATTATCCTTGATGCTTCGCCTCCGGAGACTATCGCAGAGAGCGCTCTCGCTTCCTGCCCCGGATTTGCGCTGAACCTGAACGCTATGTCATCAATGCCGGATGATGAGAAAAACTTAGTCTTTTCTCTTCTCGTAAATGCAACTTCAAACACGGCATTCGGCATCTCAAGATCTGCAAGTTCTTTCACTATTGCAGCAGAAAGCTTCTTCCCTGCTGACTTTCGTGCAGAAGAGAGTTCTTCCGCGCAGGACAGGAGCTCCTTTTCGGCGGCAACCCTCTTCGTCTTCAGTTCGGTAAGAAGATCCTTGTTTGCATCTATCTCGGAAAGCTCAGCGGAAGATTTAGCCAGGAATTCATTGATCTCTTTTATGTCCTTGCCGTACTTTCCCTTGAGATCGTACAAAAGGCCGATCCTCTCTTCCGTCTTGGAACGGAGATCCGGGTCATAATCCATGTCATCAAGGATCTTGGAAATGTCTGCAGCAAGAGCCTCCAGATCGAGCGAGATCGCATTTGCACGCGCGGAAAGACTCGTATAGGACGCATCCTGCGATGCTACTCTTGCAAGTTCCCTTGCAGCGAAGGCCGTATCTGATGCCGCTCCGTGAGAAGCACCCGTGTCACTGCCGTCTGAGCCTTCAAGTACGGAAAGGACTTCGGCAAGCGCTGTTGCGGTAGTCTCGTTTAGCTGCAGTTTCTTTCTGGTCTCGATGAGTTCTTCTTCCTCACCTTCCTTGAAAGCAGCATCACCTATCTCCTTAACGACAAACTCGAGGTACTCCCTTCTTCTGTCGAGATAATCAGGAGAAGAAGAAATCCCCTTGATCCGTGTAACTATCTGTTTATATTCATTAAGAAGCGTTGTGTATCTGGAATGAAGCTTTGTGATCTTGTCTCCGCCGTAACTGTCCAGATATCCGGCGTGGCTCTTCTCATCGAAGATGCTCTGGGTATCATGCTGGCCGTGGATGTCGACAAGGGATTGTGAAACATTCTTAAGGAGCTGGAGCGTAACGCCGATTCCGTTGATCCTGGCCATGCTCTTTCCGTTCACAAATATCTGACGGGATATCATGAGCATGTCTTCTTCAAAAGCGATACCCTGCGCCTCGAGGATCTTTTCGAGTTCTGACCTGTTCTTAAGATCGGTCATGTCAAAACATGCCTCGACAAAACAAGACGAAGACCCCGATCTTACAAGTGTTTTGGATGCTTTAGCACCAAGTATCAGGCTGATGGCATCGACAATGAGGCTCTTACCCGCTCCGGTCTCACCGCTGATGCAGTTAAGTCCGTAGGAAGGTTCAAAAACGATATTTGAGATTACGGCGAAATCCCTTATCTCAAGTCGGAGCAGCATTTATTTACACCGTCCCGTCCGCAGATGTACCACGGTCCATCATGTCTGAGATAGTCATAACGAGAGCTTTTGCTTCGTCTATTCCGCTTGCGGCACAGAATACGGTATCGTCTCCCGCGATCGTTCCGACGACATCCTGAAGATGCATCGAATCAAGAGCAGAAGCTGCCGCCTGAGCCATGCCCGGAAGCGTCTTTATAACAAGTATATTCATTGCAGCCTGTACGGAAACAAGGCTGTTCGAAAAAACTGCGAGAAGCCTGCCCGGCGCAACATCACCGGTCCTGTCCAAGACCGCATATTTGGTCGTTTTGTTGGGAAGGGTTATCTTTATGATCCCAAGTTCCTTGATATCTCTCGAGCACGTTGCCTGCGTGGCTTCGAATCCTGCCTCGCGGACGAGCCTGGTCAGGTCTTCCTGTGTTGATATGTCCTTTTCGCGGATGAGCCTTAAGATTAGCTCCTGCCTTGCATTCTTACCTGTTTTCATAGAAGGAACCCCTCTGAACTATCTTCTTTCTTACATCGCTGAAGAAATTATCACTCTTGAGCGTCGCAGTCTTAAGTACTTTTGAATAACGCTTGATGATAACGTGATCAAACGGTTCGAGCGTCACAAAGCTCCTGCCGTCGGGGCAGATCATCGGAGCGGACTCGAAATCATCAAGATCGACACGGATAACGCTGTCCGGTCCCGTTACATATGTCAGGCCGTTGAAAGTGTGCGAGCATATCGGAGTAACGATGATGTCTTTCATTCCGGGCATGAGCAAAGGTCCGCCCGCTGCAAGCGAATAAGCAGAAGAACCCGTAGCTGTCGCAATGATAAGACCGTCACCGTAGAACTTCTCTATCTTCTGGCCGTCGATCGTAAGGGTAAGCCTGGTAACATGCGGCTTTGCTCCCCTGACGATCATGATGTCGTTAAGGCATTCTTCGGTTCCTTTAAGAGTGCCGTCTTTGGTAAAGACGGAGACCTCGAGCTGTGTTCTTTCAAGGATGGTATATTTGCCCTGAACGAGTGCAGTAATGTCTTTCTCCAGATCATTGACGTTTATTTCCGTGAGAAATCCGATAGAGCCCATGTTAACGCCGATGAACTCGGTATCGAGCTCCCTGTATTTCTCGACAACGGAAAGAAACGTACCGTCGCCTCCGATGGATATTATCGTCTTAAGCGGTATCTTGCCGAAGTTCTCGAAAACAGTTCCCTCCGGATGATCGAACTCTCCCTCAAACTCTTTGGCAAAAACAGGCGTGCCGCCGCAAGAGAGAATTATCTCCGCAGTCTTTCTCGCAACCTCATAACCGGTATCCCTGTTATCGTTTGAATGTATTCCGTAATTCATTGCCTTATAGATTCCTCTCGAAGACAAACTGTCAGTATCTAATTATACTAACACATTCTGATTTTTAATCACCAATCTGAATAAAATTACAGTCCGCCCAAAGCACCGGCTATTACGGAAGCAACATTTTCGGCATCAAGGCCTGCCTCCTTGATCTGTTCGGCCGGCGAAGCAGCCCTCACCACAGGATCCTTAACGGCAAAATTATAAACGCGGCAGGAACACTTATCCTCGCTGAAAGAACGCGTAACCGCCTCACCGAATCCGCCGCTTTGAATGCCTTCTTCAAGAGTAAAGACATGGCTGATACCATTCGTCATGCGGATGAGTTCTTTAACAGGCAACGGCTTGATAAGCGCAAGATTGATGTGGATACCGTTGAACCCTTTCTCTTTCAGAAGTTCAACCGCCTTATCTGCTTCAGAGCAGATCCTTCCTGTTGATATGATCGCGTAATCAGATCCGCTGCCGCACGACAGATGAGGAACAATGCACTCTTCCGGATCCGTATATAGCGGTCCAGCGGATTCAAACGGAGAGCAGCCTCTCGGATATCTGACTGCTACAGGCCCTTCGCACCTGTTCACGGCATAGTCAAGACAATAACGGAGATCCTTATAGTCACGAGGTGACAGCACCGTCATGTTGATCATCGAGTTCAGGTAGGAAATATCGAGAAGTCCGTGATGTGTGTGACCGTCGCTTCCGACAAATCCCGAGCGGTCGATCGCAAATACGACGTGGCTGTTCATAAAGCAAACATCGGAGATCATCTCGTCATAAGCTCTCTGGAGGAATGAAGAATAAATGGCAACAACGGGAATGAACCCCGATACGGCCAGTCCGCCCGCCATGGTAACGCAGTGTTCTTCAGCGATACCGCAGTCAAAGAATCTCGTCGGGAACTTCATCGAATAGGTCTCAAGGCCCGTTCCCTGCGTCATCGCGGCGCTTATCGCCACAACATTTCTGTTCTTTGCAGCGATCTCACAGAGAGACCCGGCGAATGCCGTTGTATAAGACAGTTTTGTATTCAAAGACACACCGGTCTCCAGATCAAAAGGTCCAACTCCATGATAATCCGAAGGATGCTGTTCGGCATGGGGATAGCCCTTACCTTTTTTCGTCAGAACATGCAGCAGTACCGGGGCTTTGATATCCTTTACGGCATCAAGCGCTTTGATGAGATTCTTTGTATCGTGACCGTCAACCGGGCCGTAATACACGAGTCCGAGGTCCTCGAAGATCGAAGGCTTCTTACGGTATATGAGGAACCTGAAAAAGTCTTTGATAGCAATGATGATCCTTATAAGTCCCCTTCCGAAAAATCCCAGTTTACGAAGGAAAGATTCTGTCGTTGCCTTTGCCGAGATGTATCCGCTCGATATACGGAGTTTTGACAGATACCTGGAAAGCCCTCCGACGTTTCGGTCAATGCTCATCTCATTGTCATTGAGGATTATCAGCATCCTTGTCTTTGAATGGCCTGCATCGTTGATCGCCTCATAAGCTAATCCTCCTGTCAGAGCACCATCGCCTACCACGGAAACAATATAATTGTCTTCCCTCCTGAGGTCTCTTGCGCGTGCCATTCCCAGCGCAGCGGATATCGAAGTGGAACTGTGCCCGGTATCGAAACGGTCGTAAGAAGACTCGCTTATCCTGGGGAAACCCGATATACCGCCCTTCTTCCTCAACGTATCGAATTCATCAAATCTTCCCGTGAGGAGCTTGTAAGAATACGACTGGTGACCCACATCAAAAACTATCTTATCCTTCGTATAATCGAAGACCGACAGCAAAGCGACGGTCAGTTCAACGACGCCGAGATTACTCGCAAGATGGCCTCCGTTTGAAGAAACAGTATTAAGTATCTTATCCCTGAGTTCTGCGCAGAGTTCTGTCCGCTCTTCATCTGTAAGAGTCTTGAGAGCGACGGGAGTAAGATTCTTTTTTCCGAGTATCTTATATTCCATCAGATCAAGAGTCTCTCTTTTCCAGATAATCGATCAGGACTTTGTATCCGCTAACATCATAGCCGGATCTTTCAAGGCCTGTCAGTACTTCTCCGGCTGCTTTGATCTCGGAAGAAAGCTTATCTTCCGCACCATCCATTCCAAGGAGCGTCACAAACGTGGCCTTGGAATCGCGCTCATCCTTACCGGTATTCTTTCCGAGAATGGAAGGATCGGAAACGGTATCCAAAATATCATCCCTTATCTGGAAAGCAAGACCGATATGTTCAGCAAGCTCTTTCAAGAGCAATGAGACCGGATCCGATTCAGCCTTTGCCTCATCCAGTCCCTTTATCAGATAGTAAGGCGTTACAACGGCAGATTCTATAAGCGCACCTGTCTTCTTGCGCTGAAGTTCATAAAGGAGATCCAAAGAAATGGCCTTTCCCTCCGAATCAAGATCAACGCTCTGCCCGCCTACCATTCCTTCAAGTCCGGCGTTCCTGCAAACGAAATAAGATGAATAGAGATATTCGTTCTTCACGGCAACTATCTTAAACAGCCTCTCGCAAGCAGTATTGAGGAGAAGATCGCCCGCAAGTGTTGCTACCCCTTCACCGTACACTTTATGGCATGTCGGTTTCCCGCGCCTTAGATCATCGTTGTCCATGGCGGGAAGGTCATCGTGTATCAGCGAATAGGTGTGGATCATCTCAAGCGTGGCGGCATAGTAAAGTACGTCAGCCATTTTCGCATCATCACATCCGATCATTTGCGCCGTCATCCTCATCATAAGAGGACGTATCCTTTTGCCGCCGGCATTCAGACTGTATAAAGCAGCCTGAACGGTAATGTCCTTCTGCTGCTCTTGGGTAAATACCGAGCCTAATTCAGGTTCGAGCCATTTAGCGGTATCCTGTATATATTCGCTGATCGTCATTGTTCCAATTCCCAAAGGTTCAGACATCGCTTTCTTCGATGTTCAGAGGATCCTCTCCTCCCGTAGCCTTGTTGACTTCGGATATCTTCTGCGTGACCTCGCGGAGTTTCTTATCGCAGTATGCCGCAAGCTCGTTTCCCCTCTTGTAGAGCTGAAGAGATTCATCGAGCGTTACCTTTCCCTCATTGAGCTTAGAGACGATCTGCTTGAGTTCTTCCAAGGCTTCCTCATAGCTCAGCTTATCTGTATTCTTTGCCATTTTACGAACTCCTCCTGTCGTCAAATGAAGTATCTGTTATCTCTCCCGTTGCCTTACCGTCGGCAAACACGATCCCTATCACATCGCCTTTTTTCAAAGATGATGCGGACTCTATAGCCTTGCCTTCAGAATCACTGACATAAGAATATCCTCTCTTAAGGACATTAGTCGGATTGAGCGATTCAAGCCTGCCGGTAAGTGTCTTTTGTTCGCCGGTAAGTCTTGTCACTTTGGCTTCCATCAAGCCTTTCATCTCCGTCTTATACTTTTCGACTATGGAAAGCTGCTGCTTTGCGTAGAATGCGGGAGTATGAAGAGCTTTGTGATTGGCAAGCATATCCAAAAGGCTTTTCCTCGCACTGATATATGAATTAACTGCTATATCAAGGCTGAGCGCCAGATTATCCACCATGTTCTTCTGGTCATCGTAAGAAGCCATGACTTGCTCTGCCGCAGCTGTAGGAGTCGCTGCACGGAGATCTGCCACATAGTCGATTATCGTATAATCGGGCTCGTGGCCTATGGCAGAGATTACCGGGATATCGCATTCATAAACGGCTCTTGCGATGCGTTCATCATTGAATCCGAAAAGATCCTCATAAGATCCTCCGCCTCTGGCAACAATGATAACGTCAACATTCTTTTTGCCGTTAAAATAGTTGATGCCGTTCGTTACTTCCGGAGGGCAGTTCTCGCCCTGTACGCTGGCAGGATACAAAAGCAGATCAAAGTAAGGATTCCTTTTTCTCAGGGTGTTTACGATATCCGATATGACACGCCCCGAAGAAGACGTTACCACTCCGATCCTTTTCGGAAGTACAGGAAGAGGCTTCTTATGTTCAGGATCGAAAAGGCCTTCTTTTGAAAGCCTTTCAAACAGCTGCTTGTACTGTTCATGAAGGTCGCCTTTGCCGGCTTCCTTAATGGTCATGACCTGCATCTGAAGCTTGCCGCCTGCAACATAGAAATCCATGCAGCCGGTGACCGTGACCTTCATTCCGATCGTCGGAACGAAAGAAGCATATGCGATATATCTGGAAAACATGACGCAGTTCATGACAGCTTCCTGATCCTTGATCGTGAAATACGCATGTCCTCTGGATGAAACGGTATATGCGGAGATCTCGCCTGTTACGGAAAAATCAGAAAGATACTCACTGCCTGTAAGGTAGCTTTTGATATAGTTGTCAAGCTGGCTGACAGACTTGAATTCAACCATGGCTTCAAAGACTCTTTTCGAAAGAACTCAGAACGCCGTTGATATAAGAAGCGGAATTATCCGTGCCGTATTTCTTGGCAAGCTTTACTGCCTCGTTAATTGAAACAGATGTAGGAATTTCCTCAAGATTTACGATCTCATAGACAGCGATCTCAAGGATTATCCTATCGGTCAGAGGGAGACGCTCGAGCTTCCATTTCTTAAGGAAAGGAGCAAACATCGAATCTATCTCATCGCGCTTGTTGAAAACGCCGTAAACCGTATCGATAAAGTAGGTCTCGTCGCCGGAGAGTTCAGGATTGTTCTCCTTGAACATATCTATCTGATCCGCTACCGGATCATTCCTGAAGAAGCACTGGAAAAGGAATTCCATTGCAAGTTCTCTCGTCTCTATTCTGCTCATCTGACCCTCCCGGGCGGCAGGATACGATCAAGAAACTTCTTGAATTTACTCGTATCGCTGAAAAGGAATGATCCGACAAAGAATCCTACCGCGGTAAAAAGAATAATGAATAACGTTTTGAAAAAACCGAAGATGCACAAAAGAACTCCGGTAACGAAGAAAAAGAAGGCGAATAACGTACCCGCCTTCGAGTTGCGCATCTTCTCGAACAGTTTTGAGAGGAACCGTTCCATGTGTTACCTGCTCTCGACCCTTGCAGTCGTGGCTTCTACCTTTGCAACCTTGACCAGTACGGACTCGACGATAATGCCGGTAAATCTCTCGATATCTTTTTTAACCTTCTCCTGGACCTTTGCCATCGAAGCCGGGATCTCCACGTTCGAATAAAGCTCGCATGAAAGGTTGATCTTGATCGCACCGTTCTTTGCGGGTGCGACATGACATCTTGCACTCTTGATTCCAACCTGTGCGGACTTTGCGGCATTGAGCGCGATGCTCTCTATCGCATCCGCACCGATGTCGACAGTACCGATATCAGTCTTTCTGAGCCTCGTTCTGTTGAGCCTTCCGTATATAACGGAATTTGAGATCGAAACGATCGACGTGATAAAGAACAAGGTTAAGACAGCAAAATAAACGTACTTGCTGACAGGTCCGGTTACTACGGAATAAAGAGGCGCGACGATATTAGACAAAATATCTTTGTCGATAAGCGCATAAAGAAGCACTACCGACAGGATCGCGATCAAGACCGAATAGATAAACATCAGGAATCTGACAAAACCATTCATTATTCCTTCTCCTTTACCCCGCAGACATAGACGTCCACACTTTCAACCGTGAGACCGGTGAAGCGCTCAACGTCGTGCTTCACCCTCTCTTGTACAAGCCAGGCGACCTCGGGGATTATCTTCCCGTAACTGATCACCGGATAAACGGTTATTGATACCGTATTGTCATCGGTATCGCTGAACACAACCCTGATGCCCTTTCCTTCATGCACAACGCCGGCCTTCTCCTTGAGGGCTACGGCAAATGAAGGAACAAGTGACACTACGCCGTCAATCTGAAGCGCTGCTTCTGAGGCGTACTGCGCGACGAACCCCTGTGTCATGGAGCGGTCGCCCTTGATCGATTCAGGGCTCAGGTTATCAGGCATCTTATGCTCGCTCTAAGTATTCGCCCGTTCTCGTATCAACGCGGATCTTCTCACCCTGGTTAACGAAAAGCGGAACCTTAACTACTGCGCCGGTCTCAAGAGTAGCGTACTTGTTGGCATTGTTTGTTGTATCGCCTCTTACGCCGGGCTCGCACTCTGTTATCTCAAGCTCTACTGTGATAGGAAGCTCGACCTGGAAGATGTCGCCCTTGTAGGAAACGACTTTGCAGATCATCTCTTCCTTAAGGAACTTTGTGCCATCGCCGACCTTGTCAGCGTGGATGGGTGTCTGCTCATAAGTATCAACATCCATGAAGTAGTAAAGATCGCCGTCAGCATAGATGAACTGCATATCGCGTCTCTCAAGCTGAGCCTGCTCAAATTTCTCGTTAGGGTTGAAAGATCTTTCAACAACAGAACCGGTCTTAACGTTCTTATACTTGGTTCTGACAAAGGCTGCACCCTTGCCAGGCTTAACGTGCTGGAACTCTACGACCTGATATACCTGGCCGTCCATCTCAAAGCATAAACCGTTCCTGAAATCTCCTGCGCTTATCATACATTTACTCCTTTAATTAAAAATATTAATGCTAAACTAAATAATTTTACTTGAAAGCCCAGATTCTTGCAAGTTTTTTGTCAGAAACGCCCGATAAGTCTTACGATCTTCTCGGGAAGGCGTTTCAATGCAACGTACCATATTTCCTTTGGATAAAGCTTTTCGACCATGAAAGTGCGTACTCCTGCGAGATTGCCTGCTATCACGTCGGTAAAGATCTGATCACCGACCATAACGGCTTCATCACGCTTGGCATCCATGAGTTCTAATGCGCGGTAGACACCGACAGGCTCGGGCTTTCTGGCATATGTGACGCAAGGGATGTCAAGCGCTTTGGCGATCCCTGCAGACCTGCCCGATTTCGCATTTGATACCAGACAGCATCTGATCCCGGCATCCTGTATCTCCCTTACGCATTCAAAGGAAAACTCCGTAGGTTCAGTCGAATGGTCCGGTCCCAGAGTGTTGTCAAAATCAAGCAGAGCAACCGTTATCCCCTCGCTTGCAAGACTTACCCAGGGGATCGTCTTCGCCGAAATATATACCCTCTCGGGCTTCATTGCCTTGAAAATGTTCATCAGGTTAAATACCGCCAAAAGATTACAATCAAGAGAAATTTTATCTTTCGAGCCGCAAAAAGTAAACAATCTGCATTTATGATATTATATTATGGTTTTTATAAAGTTTAAGGAGCAACAAGGGTTATGAAGATAACAAAATTCGGCGGCTCATCGCTTGCCAATGCTTTTCAGATACAGAAGGTCTGCAACATCGTTTTATCCGATGAAGACCGCAAGGTCATGGTCGTTTCCGCTCCCGGAAAGCGCACCAAAGACGATACGAAAGTTACCGACCTGCTCATAGCTGTCGCTAAAGCTCGTCTGGCCGGAGAGTCTTATAAGGACGATCTCGATAAAGTTATCGCACGTTATGAGGAGATCGCAGACGAACTTGGCATCAAGCAGGTCATGCCTGACATCATCGAGAGGCTCAGTTCCATCGCTGCCGCCGATTATACAGACGACATCAAGTATCTCGATTCCGTCAAGGCAATGGGTGAAGACTGCTGTGCAAGGCTTGTAGCTTTTTATCTTACGAACGAAGGCCACAAGGCAAAGTACTGCAACCCCGCAGAATGCGGTCTTTACCTTAAGCACGACGCCGCAGGCAAAGCAGTCATCCTGGACGAGACATATACCAATCTTGCAAAGCTCAAGGACGATACTGATTCCCTGCTTGTTTTCCCCGGATTCTACGGTGTCTCCAAGGATAATGAGATCATCACTTTCTCGAGAGGCGGTTCCGACATAACGGGTTCGATCCTTGCGGCAGCTCTCAATGCCGAGGTTTATGAGAACTGGACTGACGTTGACAACGTATTTGCCGTCAATCCCAATCTCGTAAAGAATCCCTTCCCCATTACCGAGATCACTTATGACGAAATGCGTGAGCTTTCTTACGCAGGATTCAGCGTTCTTCACGAAGAAGCCATCTACCCTGTCTTCAAGAACGGCATCCCGCTCAATATCAGAAACACAAACAATCCGTCCGCCAAAGGTACATGGATCGTTTCCAAGAGATCCCACTATGATTCTCTCGTAACAGGAATCGCCGGAGACAAGGGCTTCTGCACAGTAACCGTCAGCAAGTACATGATGAACCGCCAGGTCGGTTTCCTCGCGGCTCTCCTCAAGATCTTCTCTGACGAAGCCATTTCGATCGATCACATTCCTTCCGGAATCGATACGGTTACGATCGTTCTCCGCAAGAAGTACTTCACACCCGAGAAAGAAGCCATCATCGTTGAACGCATCAAGAATGAGCTCGGCTGTAAAGTCAGCGTAGACAGAGATCTCGCGATCGTCATGATAGTCGGTGAAGCTATGGCTAATTCAGTCGGTATCATGGCAAGAGCCGCTTCCGCCCTTTCCAATGCCGGTATCAACCTGAGGATCGTTAACCAGGGCGCTTCCGAGATCTCGATGATGTTCGGCGTATCCGAGTCCTACTGTTCTTACGCAGTCAGGGTCCTTTACAAAGAGCTTTTCAGATACTGATACTTTTAAGAACCTTCAAGCAAAAGAAACGGCGCCATCATGGCGCCGTTTTCAATTCTCTTTTGTTTTCTTATCAGTTGCCGGCCTCGGGCTGATCGGGTTCAGCGGGAGCCTCGGTCTTCTTTGTCGTTTCAGGAGGCTGCGTCTCAGGAGCCTTTGTCTCGGCTGCCTTTGATTCCGTAGGCTTTGCAGTCTCAGCAGGAGTCGTGTTGGTTACGGGATCATCGGGTTCGTCCACAACCTCGGGTTCAGTCGGCTTAGGGGTAGGCGTTGCTGTATTCTTCTTCGGCTTAGGCGTCGGTGTAGGCGTAGGATCTTCCTCTTCAGAAGAAGACTCGCTTTCAGTAGTCGTCTCCTCAGGCTCCGTGCTTTCCGTATTCTCAGTTGGCTCGGTTTCTTCTGCGGAAGTGCTCTCAGTAGCTGCGCCGCCATTAGGATCAGCCTGAGTAAGCTGAGACGTAAGGCAATAACCGGTAAGGCTGCCCGAAGTAACTATCTTGGAAAAATTCGGATCGGATGCCGGCTGCTGGAGCGTAACCACATCACCTTTCTTAAGATAAGCGATGACCGTTGATTTCTGGTCAGGCTGGGCATATACGAGCGTTCCGTCTTCCGTTGCATAGTAAACCGTTCCGACGGCAGCACTGGGCATAGTCTCGGGAGCATTTGCCTCCATAAAATCTCTGATGTTCAATACAAGGAACATTATTCCGAAACCGAGTATGAGACAAAGGATAAATATGATTATCGGCATGATGACCGTTACCGCCTTACGGCCGGCACCGCTCTCCTTCGGCTCGTCATCTTCTTCCGGCTCTTCCTCTTCCTCATCGGGATAAGGATTGCCGGGGACAAAGTTTATTGTCTCGTCTGCGTCTTCATCTTCTTCAACCGAAGCATCAAAAGGCACGAAATTGTTCTTCTCGGCAGCAACAGGAGCGGCAGCGAGAGTCGCGTCAGTCCTCAGATCGCTTCTTATAACCGCATCACCGGGAAGAAGGAATGTTGATTCAACCTTCAAATCAATGATGGTAAGACCGGACTTGATCCCGTAATTAACAGCAGCATTAATAAGTTCTTTCGCCTTATCTTCAGTCGGCATAGGTCTTGCAATAATCGAATTGCGCATCTGAGAAGGCATGCCTCTCGAAATGCCGAGACCCATGAGGATGATCTCATCGTTGTCCTTGAGCTTGAGATGGACCTTCTTGTCAGGCTTAAGCTCACCTTCCTGCGGCATCTTGCCGAGATACTGCGTCAGATTCATGTTCTCGGGATTTGTCAGTTCCTCGGCAGGAGTGATGGATCCCATCTGGGCATAACGGTGAGCTACCGTATGCTCTTCCGTAAGAGCCATGATCTTCTTGTCACGGAAAAGGACCGCCTTGGTTATGCCAAGGTGAACAACTCGGAGTATATCGCCTTCAATTACAAGCATCGTCATGGACGTCTTGAACTGCTGGCCCTTATTCACTCCGAAGTTCAAAACGCGTACATTAAGCGTGTTTACCACCTGGTTCGAAAAAGACTCGAAATCAAGCACCGGCTGGTTTGCAGTCGAAGCAACAATCTTCTCGAGTTCCGAGTTAAGTTCAAGATTCAATTCTGCCGCAAGGTTGTCCGGACCGATCGTCGAAAAAATGGCACACACCTGGATCGGCGACGTTGAACGGGCCGTTCTCAGAAATTCGTTGGGGAAATCTTCCAGCTTGCGCGAAAGCGTCAGAAAGAAAACATTCTCCTGCGGATTATTCTGTTCCTGGTTAGTCTCAGCTATACAGGTTGCAACTGTTTTGCTCATATAGATCTTCTCCCGATATATTCTTCAGTGCTGCCGTGTCAATGTGTGTCAGACAACACTTCTCGTTTTATTTATAAAAAGCAAGTAGTATTATAACACCTCTGTGAATATTTCCAATTTGTTTATACATAAAAGGGCATTTTGCCTAAATTTGGTAATCTTACCGTAATTTTTTGGTTAAGTCGCAAACAACGTGAAAAAGCAAATCGAGCGTGGTGACTGCCTCTTTCAGAGCTTGTTCCCTGAATGTGTCACTTTTTTGTGGATTTTCCTGATACAAAACAGCAAATCCATGCCGATTTGCTGTTTTGTGTCAGAATAGTGCCTTTTTTGCTGATACTTTTAGTGAACATCACCACTTTGGAAAACAGATTCCGCCGGGATGCAGGAACACGTTTCGAACACGATTTTGAGATTTTTCGTGTCCCTTTTCGTTAACAAAAAAAGACTGCGATCTCTCAATTCATGCATTGAGAAATCGCAGTCCTAATGAAATATCTTAACCAGTCAGGTAATCAGATGCAGCCCTGAGCGATCATAGCGTCAGAAACCTTAAGGAGACCTGCGATGTTAGCGCCGACAACGTAGTTGTTCTCGCAGCCAACTTCTGCAGCTGTCTTATCAACTGTGTGGAAGATGTTCTCCATGATGCCCTTGAGCTTAGCGTCAACTTCCTCGAATGTCCAAGAAAGACGAGCGCTGTTCTGGCACATTTCAAGACCGGATGTAGCAACACCGCCGGCGTTGGAAG
>CAMZBB010000032.1 GCA_947304405.1 uncultured Clostridia bacterium | reverse complement strand
AAGAAACCCGCAGCTGAAGAAAAGAAGTCTGAAGAAAAGAAACCCGCGACCGAGGACAAAAAGCCTGTGGCAGAAGAAACGGAAAAGCCTGCTGCGAAGCCGTCTTCAGAGGAGAAAAAGCCCGCTTCGAAACCTGCTTCGGAGGAGACCAAGCCTGTGACAAAATCATCTTCCGAGCCGGCTACCAAGCCTTCAACTGAAGATCCGAAGCCGACATCAAAGTCTGATAAAGAGCCTGCCAAAAAGCCCGCAAAGACAACGCCCAAGGCAAAGCCCTCTGAGTCATCCGATACGAAGACGTCAGCTCCTAAAACGAACGAGCCGGCTGATCCTAAAGGAGAATAACTTTCCGGAATCTTAATTCCATTTTCATTCCATGTTACTTGCTATGTCAGGGTGATGCATACGCAGGTAACATGGAATTTTAATTGAAGCGTTTTACTCTTCATCGTGGGGCTCGTCGCCCGGCTGGACACCCCAGATGTACTGTTCAAGTTCGGAGACGCCGTCTTCTTCCATGAGTGCTTTGGAGAACTGTGTCTCGTAAAGTTCTTTGTAGACGCCTTCCTTGGAGAGGAGTTCCTTGTGGCTGCCCCGCTCTGCTATGGTTCCGTCCTTTACGACAAGGATCTCGTCCGCTGCAAGGATGGTCGATAATCTGTGCGCGATCAGGATGCTGGTCTTGCTCTTTATGATCGGGTCGATCGCATCCTGGATCTTTTTCTCGGAGATGGAATCAAGTGCGGACGTTGCCTCGTCGAAGATGAATATCGTCGGGTCCTTGAGGATTATGCGCGCGATGGAGATGCGCTGTTTCTCGCCGCCCGAGAGCTTGAGGCCGCGGTTGCCCACCTCGGTATCAAGGCCCTTTTCCTGTTTCTCGATGAAGTCCCAGATATTGGCCTTTTTGAGGGCTTCGATCATGTCGGATTCTGTCGCGTCGGGCTTGGCATACAGGAGGTTGTCCCTGATCGTTCCGTTGAACAGATAGGTCTCCTGCGAGACCACGCCGACCTGGTTGCGAAGGAACGTCAGATCGAGCTGTCTTACGTCGATGCCGTCAAAAGTGACGCTTCCTGAATCAACATCGTAGAGGCGCGGGATGAGGTTTACGATCGTGCTCTTGCCCGATCCCGAAGGGCCTACGATCGCGATGCTGTTGCCGGCTTTCAGAGTGAAGTTGATGTCGTTTAATATCTTTTTCGACGGGTCATAAGAGAATTCCACGTGCTCGAAAACGACATCGCCCGTCACGGTCTCCGGAGTGATGGCATTGTCGGCATTCTTTATGTCGACCGGCATGTCGAAGTAATCGAAGATACGTCTGAACAGCGCCATGGATCTTATCCACTCGACCTGGATGTTGAGCAGGCTGTTGACCGGCATGTACATTCTTCCGAGGAGGGAGACGAGCACGGTGATGTCGCCGATCGTGATATCGGAATCGTACTTCATCATGAGGATGCCGCCGGCGAGATAGAGAAGCATCGGGCCGATCGTCGTGAAGGTCTTCAATATGACCATAAACCAGCGGCCGGCCATGCTTTCCTTGATGTTGAGGCCGATCATCTTCCGGTTGGCCTTCTCGTATTTGTCGTATTCGTACTTCTCTTTCCCGAAAAGCTTGACCAGCAGCTGACCGCTCACGGACAAAGTCTCGTTAAGGATGCCGTTGACCTCGTCATTGACCTGCTGCGATTCGTTGGTGAGTTTCCAGCGCTGCTTGCCGGCTTTACGTGTGGGCAGGGTGAAAAGAGGTACGATCACGATGCCGACGAGCGCTAAGATCCAGTTCTTCTGGAACATCGCGATCATGGCGATGATGAGCGTGATCGAATTGGAAAGGATGCTGCTGAACGTGTTCGTGATAACTGTTTTTACGCCGTCGATGTCGCTCGTCATGCGGGTAATGATGTCGCCCTGGTTGTTGGAAGTGAAGAACTTCTGGCTCATCTTCTGCAGATGCGAATACATCTGGTTGCGCATGTCAAAGGTGATGTGCTGGGCGATCCATGTATTGATATATGTCTCCACTACGCCGATGAGGCTTGCGAGGAGCGTCACGATGAGCGACAGGGCGATGTAATAGATGAGGGCTTTGAAGTCTCTCTTGAGAAGACCGTCATCTAAGATCTTGCCCGTGATGATCGAAGGCAGGAGCGTAAAGAAAGATGATATTATGATGCAGATGAGAACGAGGCACAGTTGCTTCGTGTAAGGCTTAAGGTAAGAGAAGACCCTCTTTAACAATTCGGGCGTGACCTTAGGCTGGTTCTTTTTCTCTTCTTCTGTAAGGAACTGCCCCATGGGGCCGCCCATTCTTCCTCCGGGTGGCATATATACTCTCCTTTGCACTAAGACCTTTTTGCAACACGTATATTTTACCCTTTATTTTTCTGATTGCGGCATAGCGGATTTCAGCAACAAGAATATCCTGACGGCACTTACGTCAGTTGTCATTACGTTTGCAGCAGTTTTTGCACTCTCTTACGTCAAGTTCGCGAAAGAAGAACTGAAGTGATGTAAAATGGCATCAGATAAAAAACGAGGTCACGAACGATGATTGATCTTCTGATAGCCGACGACGAAAAAGAGATTATCAGGCTTCTCAAAGTCTATCTCGACACGAATGAATATAACGTCCTTGAGGCAAACGACGGGGCGCAGGCTCTTGCCGTCCTGAATTCCGCTCCCGTCGACATCGCCGTCGTTGACATCATGATGCCGAAGATCGACGGCTACCAGCTCATAAAGAAGATCCGCGAAAGGAAGGACAAGTACATCCCGGTCATCATCATCTCGGCCAAAGTCGGACTGTCCGACAGGATATTCGGAATGGACATCGGAGCGGATGATTACGTTACCAAGCCTTTCGAGCCGCTCGAAGTCATCGCAAAGATCAACGCCCAGAAAAGAAGGCTTACCATGACCTCGCCCGCTTCAGCCTCTGAGGTCATCACGGTCGGCGACATCACGCTCGACATCGCCGAGTGCAGCGTCAAAAAAGGTGATTCCGTTACAATGCTCACCAAGGCCGAGTTCAAGGTTTTAGAGCTCATGATGAGGCAGCCAAAGCGCGTCTTCACGAAAGAGCAGATCTACGAGACCGGCTGGTACGATTCTGAGAGTGTTGACGACAACACGATCCGCGTCATCATCAGCCGCCTCCGCGACAAGGTCGGCGCTGAGCACATCAAGACGATAAGGGGCCTCGGTTACCGTTATGAAGAATAAATCCGGCATGGCAAGGCTAAGACGCAAGGTCATCATCTGGTTCATCGTGATCACACTGATAAACGGGATCATCGATTCGATCTTGGATTTCGTCAGCGACAAGATGTCCTTTCTCGTTGAGGCCAGCGAAAAAATAGCAATTCCGGCTGTCTTCGGTTTCCTTTTTCTCAGGATCGCTCTTTTCCTGTTGAGTGCCTTCATTTTCTATATACTGATCCGCAAGGAGATCCGTAAGGAAAGCGAGCGCCAAATTCGCGAAAACAATCTTCTTTACGCGTCAGTCGCCCACGACTTAAAGACCCCCATCACATCCATCAGCGGCTTTGCAAAAGCCCTCTCCGACGGCAAGATCCCGGAAGGGGAGAAAGCCGAGATCTACGGCATCATCAGCAGCAAGAGTGACAACATGAACGGCCTTGTCGACGAGCTTTTCGAGTACTCGCAGCTTGGCACAGAAGAGTATCAGTTAAAGCTCGAAAGACTAGATATTTGCGCACTCCTCCGAGAAGTTGTTGCCGACAGCTACGGTTCGCTTGAAGAACATTCGATTGACGTTGATATAGACATTCCAGAATCCGCGATCTGCGTTGATGCGGACCGCCGCGACCTCAAGCGCGCCTTCACCAATTTAGTGGTCAACACATACAAGCACAATCCCGACGGCATTAAGATGCTGGTCCGTGTGGCTATGGATGGCGACCACTGCGTTATAACGATCGCCGACACCGGCGCTGAGATCCCCGGCGGCGACGATGTTTTCGAGCCGTTCGTGACCGAGAATTCGTCAAGGACGCCCGGCCGCGGCACAGGCTTGGGCCTCGCCATCACGAAGCGCGTCATCGACAGGCACGGCGGGTCTATTGCGCTTTGCACCATTGACGGCTACACAAAAGGCTTCGTCGTTAAGTTGAAGTCAGTTTCTTAACAGAATTCTATCTTTTGCTCCATCTTTTGCCCAAAAGTTAGAATGAAACATGGAATAGCATGTAAAAGACGTGCATATTCTATCTTTTGTTCTATGTTTCGTTCCAAACATAGAATGTTTTGTAGAATGACGGCAGGAACACGCATACTCTTCTGTTCAGACCGTTAACTCCCGGTACCGCAAACGCGCTTTCTTTCGTGCAATATATTAATTGATAGAAACGACTCTCATCCTTATAATTCGGTGGTTTGAACATTAGGTGAAGAGGTTGTTTATGAAAGAATTTAAGCCGAAGTTGTTTTCAGTCATGAAGAACTATTCGGGTTCTCAGCTTGTTAAAGATATAGTTGCGGGCATCATTGTAGCGATCATTGCTCTGCCTTTATCCATAGCACTTGCGATCGCATCAGGCGTCGGTCCCGAGGCGGGTATCTACACCGCGATCGTGGCGGGATTCATCGTCTCGTTCCTGGGCGGAAGCCGCGTTCAGATAGCGGGCCCCACGGCTGCTTTTGCGACCATCGTCGCGGGCATCGTAATGAAGGACGGCACACAGGGCCTCATAGTTGCGACCGTCATGGCCGGCATCATCCTGATCGTCATGGGCCTTTGCAGATTCGGAAGCCTTCTCAAATACATCCCCGACCCCATCACGACAGGCTTTACCGCAGGCATTGCGGTCACGCTCCTTATCGGTCAGATCAAGGACTTCACCGGCATCTCGTACCAGCACGGCGAAAAGCCTGTTGAGACCGCCGAGAAGATCAAGGCTCTCATCGAAAACGGGGCAACCATCAACTGGCAGGCGCTCGGCATCGGTGCACTTGCACTGGTAATACTCATCCTGAGCCAGATGTTCCTGAAGAAGATCCCGGGATCTTTCATCGCAGTCTTAGTGACTGCAGTGATCGTGGAGGTCTTCCACCTGGACGTTAATACGATAGGCAAGCAGTTCACTGACATACAGGCGGGACTGCCCCCTGTCAGCGTCAATGCTTCGATGTTCTCTTTCGAGGCGATCAGCAGCCAGCTTTCAAATGCGGTCACGATCGCTTTCCTTGCAGGCGTTGAATCGCTGTTGTCCGCAGTGGTCGCCGACAGCATGATCGGCTCTAAGCACAGGCCCAACGCAGAGCTCGTTGCCCAGGGCGTGGGCAATATCGCTTCGGCTTGTCTTGGAGGAATTCCCGCCACGGGCGCGATCGCAAGGACTGCCGCCAACATCAAGAACGGCGGAAGAACGCCGATCGCAGGCATGGTCCACTCCGTTTCGCTCCTCCTCGTTGTTGTTTTCCTGATGCCCTATGCAAAGCTCATTCCCATGCCATGCATAGCTGCTATCCTTTTCCAGGTTGCGTACAACATGAGCGGCTGGAAAAGATTCGTCGGGCAGGTCAAGAGCGCGCCGAAGAGCGACATCATCGTGCTCCTCATCACGTTCGCGCTTACAGTCATCTTCGATCTCGTCGTTGCGATCGAAGTCGGCGTTCTGCTCGCTGCAGTCCTCTTCATGAAGAGAATGAGCGAGGTCACGCAGGTTGCGGGCTGGAAGGATGTCGATCCCGAGAACGATCCCGACAGCATCGATCTGAGGGTGCTTCCTGAGCATACGATCGTATATGAGATCAACGGACCGATGTTTTTCGCGACTGCGGGAAAGATCCTTCAGATCTCGCCCAAAGAGGATACGAAGGCTCTCGTACTGCGCATGAGAAGCGTCAGCACCATAGATGCCACGGCTCTGCGCAACCTTGAACTTCTCTTGAACGACTGCAACAACAGGGGCGTGACGCTCATAATGTCCCACGTCAACGAGCAGCCTATGAGGGCTATCCAGAAGGCAGGCTTCGACAAAAAGGCGGGTGTCGATAATTTCTGTGCGCACATCGACGATGCTCTATCAAGGGCAAAGGAGATAGTAAACGCGTAATTATAAAGCGTATAATCTAATACACGCGACTAAAAAAGTTCATTTGGCACTTCCTGTCGTGCAAATGAACTTTTTAGATTTTTTCGGAAAAATGTGTGAAATCCCATATGCCGGATCGTCTTATGGGTGAGTACTCAAAAACCGAAAGGAAGGTTATTCGAAATGAATAATGAAGATGTATTGAGACTATTTGATACATATGCCGATGACGCATTCCGCCTGGCATATTCGTATCTGGGCTCAAGACCTGATGCCGAAGACGTTGTTCAGGATGTTTTCGTAAAGCTCATCAGATCCGATATCTCCATCACGAGAGGAAAAGAAAAATCATATATCCTTACGATGGTCGCCAACAGGTGCAAAGACTTCAGAAAGTCAGCTGACAATGTCTACAGCGCACCTTTCGATGATGCGATCGAGGTAGGGTCAGAAGAAGAACCTGATGAAGATGATACGGAAATGTATGCAGCAGTCTCAGAACTTCCGGACAAACTCAGGGCAGCAGTTCATCTCCATTATTACGAAGGTTATTCCCTGAAAGAGATAGCCGACATTCTGGACATAGCCCCGTCAGCAGTATCGATGAGACTTACCAGGGCGAAGGATATCCTTAAGAAACGTTTTATGGGAGGTAGCCGCTATGCAGGATGAATACATCAAAGCTATCGAAAAGATACAAATGGACAAGGACAGGAAAACAGAAATGAGAAAGATATTAGAAAACGAAATGGCTTCAGCCAGAACTGAAGTTAATGAGACAAGCGCCAAAAAGCGCGCAAAGACGACAAAGCTTTCCGCAGGCGCAAAGGCAGGCATCGCAGCAGCCGCGATCGCTGTAACCATGAGCGTGGTATTCGCCATCCCCTCTTCACGCAACGCGATCAATGCGGGCATCAGGGCTTTCTTCAACAAGGAAGTTCCTCAGGGTGCGACCGACATGCAGACCAAGGAATCTGAAGACAAAAAAGAAAGAGTCATCCCGACTGACAGCGTTGATCCTTCAGTAGCATCCGAGATCGAATCGGCAGTGTCTTCTCAGGATAAGGCAGAAGAGGATTACTACAAGGATGTGACTGTTACTGCCGACTACTACAAGGATCCCGAGCTCAACAAACTGGCCAACTACTATGTCCAGAAGAACATGAACATCATGGACCTCAAGAAGGATGCCAAGTACAGCGACTTCTACAGTCAGTTCAAGAAGATGGACTGGTTCTCTGACGGTTTCTTCGCAACCTACTGGGTTGGCGGTAATGCCGATGGCCACTCCGGAACGATCACATGCTTCAAGGCAACCGAAAAACAGATGGAAGGCTACCTGAAGAACAACCACGAGATCGTCAATTACGAGCGCGAGCAGCACAATCAGAAAAAGGTTTCTTTCGATAAGTTCTGGAAAAAGTCAACTGACTCTGATGGCAATACCGTGTACACCGCCGAGTGGAAAGGACCCGAGCCTGAGATGAAGCTCAATCCTTCCGACTGCGCAAGGTTCATGACATTCAAGATCACTTACGATGCGAAAAATCAGATCGCCATCGCTCATGTCGAAGAGGGCGGAGGCGTAGGCTAAAAAACAAATGTGTTAACTCCAAAGACCGGGACTGCCGCAAATGCGGCGGTCCCTTTTTTGATCTTTGCGCGATTGACCCAAAGTTTCCGAAAAGTCTTTTCGGGCAGGGTGTATAATCAGCCTGACCCATAAGACTTGGAGATATGTTATGGAATGGAAAAGGGAAGACTTATGAGTAAAACAAAACAGCGTTTATTACCGGTATTGCTTATCTCTGCCGTTCTTATGTCTTTGATGCTGAGCGGATGCAGATACGATGTTCCGGAAGGATACACGAAGCAGCATCACCCATATCTTGAGATGGTCGAATATGCGAAAAGCATCGATCCCAATGCCTCTGTATCCGAAGACTACAAAGACATTAACGAGAATTACAGGGATTACAGGATCTGGCCCGCGGTCATTAACGGAAGAGAGTGCAGCGTCGCGAGCATCTCGGTAAACGTTTATAACCAGGGCTGGGCTGCCGGTGAGTTCTCGAAAAGATTCTACCGCATGGACACGGACTACGATTATTACGTCATCAATGACGCCTTAAAGAGCCATCCGGAACTCGGTCAAGTTGAATCAGCGCTGCAAGACCGATTTGAACAGAACGATCATCTGTACGGCGTGATCAAACTGGATTCCATCACGGAAGATCAGCTTGACGAGTTGTGGGAAGAACATAACGAGGTCAATAAGGAACTCGCAAAGTACGGTCTGCACAAGTCTTACCGCATCAGGATCAAGATCGGCAGCAAGACCTTCTGGGACTTTAAGAACAACCTGAAGCCGGAAGAAGATCTCGAGACCATACGTGACAGGATGGTCCAGGACGGAATGTTTGAATAACAGGCAATAGTTTTCTATAATTCTTCATAAGGCAGCATTTGTATAGCGGGGGGTGATCGCAAATGGCATCGTTATTTAACGGTTTTCTGTTCTTGTGGCTGATAGCTTATCCGTTTATCTACGGACAGCTGTTATCAAGGCTTTTCGGCCTCAAAAAGCCGATCGATCACTGGATACTGTTCTGTCTTCACATCTCGGTCTCATTGGTGGCCGGTATTGTCTTCGTTGGTGCGGGAATAGGATTCCAAAGTGACTTGATAAGCTTGATCGCAACGTTCATTCCGTTTTTTGTTTTAGAGGGACTGGTCTGGCAGCTCAGCCTGAAAGACAGGAAATTGAATGGTTTCCTGATATCGCTCATATGTAATGTGATCTTCTACATTCCGATAATGATTACGTTCGGACCATGGATCTTCAGGCATCCTTTCAGGTAATCACCAATCATGAGAGAAGTCCTTCTGACACTGGCCGTCTGCCTTCTTCTGACAGTTGTAATGGAAGAATCTGCAGCGCTCGTCGTTGGTGTCCGAAAAGGATTTGACCTGGCAGTAATTCTTTTTACGAATACGCTTACGAATCCGATAGCCGTCTTCAGTGATATGTCGCTTCAGGCATATACTTCCTTTCCACGCCCGGTGTATGTCGTTATCATCGAACTGGCCGTATTCATTACAGAGGCGCTGATCTACAAAAAGCTCCTCTTTACAAAAAAGCCGTCGCCGGTTGTCTTGTCGCTCATACTTAACGGCGTCTCATTTGTTGCCGGAATGCTGGTCAGCGAAAAGATACTGGAATTCATCTTATAAGGAAAGGAGCCGTCGTGACCGTCAGGAGCAGATCAGCAAAAGCCGCTGCGCTTTACTTCGTAATACACCTCATGAATGAAGTGGTGTGTTATTTCATGCTGTACCGCTTAGTGCAGGATCCCGTCTTCATAACGATGGTTGCTTTGATCTACAACTGCGTGGCCTTCGTTCCGCAGTTTTTCTGGGGCGCTCTGCGCGATCTTATCGCAAAGTTCAAACCCGGTCTTTTATCGGTTCCGTTCCTGCTGTCGGGCTTCCTTATATTCTTCCTCACGGACGCGAAAGGCGCGCTTTTCTGGACGTCTCTGACACTTCTCTCAGTCGGCAACGCGCTTATTCATGTCGCGGGAGCAGAGCTCACGATAAGGGTGTCAGACGGCAGATTGACGCCCGTTGCGGTGTTCGTCAGCGGCGGCTCTTTCGGTGTTATCTTAGGCCAGGTCCTTGCAGCGACCGATCTGTCTTTCTGGTGGATCGCGCTTTTGTGCGCATTGATGTTCCCGCTGGCCTTGTATGGCGAGACCTTGTATAAAGGCAATCCCAAAGAGTGTGACGACTGTACGGGATATGATCATGTTATCCCTGGACGCAAAGTCGCGATCGTTGTTCTTGCTGTTTTCTTTATCGTTGCTGTCAGATCTTATGTCGGATATGAGATCCCGCTTGAATGGAAAGACACCATGACCGAAGCCGTGCTGCTCTTTGTATTCATGGGCTTCGGCAAAGCCATGGGCGGGTTCCTTTCTGATAAGATCGGCCTTCGCAAAACAGCATTCATCAGCATAATCGGAGCACTGCCCTTCCTGATATTAGGCAACAGAATAATGATCGTGTCCCTCATCGGAATAATGTTCTTCAGCATGACGATGGCGGTCACTTTGGGCATGGTGATATCGGTGATGAAGATAGCTCCGGGCGCCGCTTTCGGAGTCACGACCGCGGCATTGTTCGCGGGTTTTATTGTCAAGCTTTTCGTACAGAGCGGGAACTTCATAACGGATACGCTGATAATCGTGATTACTTCAGCGATTTGCTTTTTGCTCTCGATGTATATAATTAAACCTGAGAAGGGGGATCACTGATATGAACTTTTTCGATTTTGACGTATTAGGCGGCGGAAAAGGCGGCGGAGAGATACTTATCGCTCTTGTCGCGTTATTCCTCTGGGTAGTGCTGATAGTGATAGTTATCGGCATTGCAAGCACGGTTGTTCTTTTCATCCTTCTCGGCAAAAAGAAGAGAATGGAAAGAGAGCAGGCTATGCAGGCACAACAGGTTGCCCAGCAGCCCCAGATGCAGCCTCAGATGCAGCCTCAGATGGGAAATCCCACAGAATTGCCTCAATCTTAAGCGAAATAACGTCATATTACATAACCTTTACGGGTGTGACATTTAGGTTATTTATTTAAATAAAGCCGTGAAGTTTGTTTTTTACCGTAGTAGAATACGCAATTAGGTAAATTGGCTTAATATGCTAACTACGGAGGTTAACTATGAACCATCTCAAAATAACATCAGTTATCATGTCTGTCGTAATGTGCGCATCACTGGTCTTGTCACCTGTTGCAGTTATGGCAGATGATACTGTACCTTCCGAGGCAGAGGCTACTGAAGCTGTCGAGACTGAGGAAGAAAAGAAAGAAGAGCCTGCCAAGACAGAGAAGGAGACTGAAGCTGAGGCTGAAGAGACAGAGGCTGCTGAGGAAAAAGAACCCGAAGCAACCAAGAAAGAGGAGCCTGCTGAGTCTGAAGACAAAAAGGCAGAAGAGCCTGAAGCAGCAGAGGAGCCCGAGACAGAAGAGAAGAAAGCTCCTGATGCTACAGACAAGATTGAGTCCAAAGATGCTATCTCAGGCAAGTGCGGTGATAAGATCAACTGGCACTATGATAAGAGCACAAACACATTGGCACTCAAGGGTTCAGGCGCTATGTACAGCTTCGATCATTTCGAAGGTCTGAATACCGAGGGCAAGAAGTTCGCACCTTGGATCGAGCATACTAAAGACATCACTACGATCACTATCGAAGATAAGATCACTAACATCGGTATGTACGCTTTTGAAGGATGCAAAAACCTTACAAGCGTTACGATCCCTGCTACATGTAAGACGATTGGAAGCTATGCTTTTGTCGGCTGCGAGAACCTTAGTTCCATTACCCTTCCCAAGGGTGTAAAGACGATCGGTTCTTATGCTTTCAAGGAATGCGAGAACCTCTCAACCATTACGATGGACAACTCTCTTGAGAAAATAAACACAGGCGCTTTCTCCGGTTGTAAAGCACTCTCGAGCTTTATCATCCCGGCAAAGTGCACCAAGATTAACGATAGCTGTTTCGCTTCATGTGAGTCACTTTCAAGCATAACGATCCATGACAAGGTCACTTCAATCGGTAATAGTGCATTCGCAGGATGCTTAAGCCTCGGAAGCATTACAATTCCGACAAGCGTTGAATCACTTGGCAGTTATGCATTTTCGGGTTGTTTGAGTCTTTCATCAGTAACTCTCGGTAAGATCACAGCCATCAAGGATCACACATTCGAGTTCTGCCAGAGTCTTTCCGGTATCACCATTCCTTTGAGCGTTACCTCCATTGAGACATATGCTTTCGCAGGCTGTTTAAGTCTTACGGAAATCACCATTCCTTACACAATGAAGTCAGTTGCTGACTATGCATTCAACGGCTGTCAGTTTCTTACAAAGGTCAGGATGGACAGAGACCTTGCTGAAAAGCTTCCTGAGCACACATTCTATAACTCTCCGGGTAAGGATCACATCGACGTTCTCGACTACGCAGAAGTTGATGATACTGCAACAGTCGGCAACTTCAAGTACAGAGTTACCAATGCTGCCAAGAACGGTTCCGGTACAGTTGTTCTTTGGGGTGTAGCTTCTTCTGTTGCAAACCAGTCCATCCCGAACACAGTTTGGGTCAAGGACTGCACATATAAGGTAACAAGAATCACAGCCAATGCATTCAAGGGTGATACAAATCTCACAACGCTGTTTATCGGCGGTAATGTAACCACCATTGACAGCAACGCTTTCGCAGGATGCACATCACTCGTATCCGTTACAGGCGGTTCCGGACTGACAACACTCGGTTCCAAGGCATTCTTTGGATGCTCCGCTCTTACCACTTTGAAGATCACATCTTCCAAGCTTAAGAAGATCGGTACATATTGTTTCCAGAGCACACCTCTCCTCAAGACTCTCTTCATCCAGAAGACGACCAAGCTCACAAAGGCCGGTGTTAAGAATTCCCTCAAGAGTTCCGCTCTCAAGACGATCAGGGTCAAGAAGGCCAAGGTATCTGCATACAAGAAGTACTTTGCTAAAGCCAACTCAGGCAGAAAAGTTACTGTTAAGAAGTAAGCAGTTAAACAATCAAAAACAAAAAGGGGATATCGCAAATCAACGCGGTATCCCCTTTGTTATTGACGTTTTATTTCTGTTTGTTTACTCGTCTCCGCCGTCCTCGCCGTCATCTTCACCGGCATCCTCGTAGATATATCCTACGCGTGCCGGGTTATCATCAGTGGAAAGGTCAGTACCTTTCTGATCAAACATGTTGTAGAAAGAACCGGATTCTGTCTCCAACTCGGAGATGAAGAACATCTGGCCTTCATCTGTCAGGCCTACAAGCATATTATCGTTGAGATACTTTTCACCGAAAGATCTCTCGATCTCCTGAGCCTCTTCATCGCTGACGTCACCGGCCTCTTTGACTACCTTATAGTTCTCGATCTTGTAGTTTTCGCTCCTGTTATAGTAGGTCTGAAGCGCCTCCATGGCGGTCTGCCTGATGCTGCTGACGCCTGCGATCTGGGCTATGCGGGCGTTATCGACCTTCTCGCCGGTTTTGACGTCAATATTGTAAACATGGTAGAAATCGGTATCGTTCGGTCCTAACACTATGAATACAACGCTCAGGATCTGTTCGTTATAAAGGTAGGCAATATACTCTGAACCGCCGTATTCTGTTGTTCCTTGCTTTACAAGTTCCGCTCTGCAGTCGCTGATATCCTTTGTGACCTCTTTGTTGATCGACTCTGTGTAAGAAGACTTTATCGAGATCTCGGGCATGTGGAATTCGATCACTTCTTCTTCCACTATCTCTCCGTCTTCATCAGCATATCCTGGGATAGTTATCTTCTCGACCTTGTGTTTGACATATTTTTCTGCGGGATTGGGTTTGCTTGTGGCGGATGTCTTGCCGTCTGCGGCTGTTCCGGCTGCCGTGCCGGCAGCTGTTGCTCCGGCCTGCCCCTGCTTTTTGCCGCATGAAGCGAAGGATATAACCATCATCATAGAAAGAATTGCTGCTATTATCTTTTTCATGATTTATCACCTCGTACCAGCACAATAGTATTAGTCTTCATCGTCGGGAAGATCTTCGTCTCCCTCATCGCCTTCATCGCCATCTTCTTCGTCGTCATCCTCATAGATGTAACCGACGCGGCAAGGGTTGTCTTCGTCATACAGGAACTTGCCTTTTTCGTCGTACATGAGGAAGAAGGCACCTGCGCCTGTCTCCGCCTCGGAGATGAAGAAGATCTTGCCTTCATCGGTCAGGCCGACCATCATGTTGTCGTTTAAGTACTTCTCACTGAAGGATTTCTCGACGGCCCTTTCTTCTTCGTCTAAGGGCTCACCGTTATCTTTAACAACTTTGTAGTCCTTGATCTTGAAGTTCTCGTTCTCATCGGTGTTATATAATGCCGCAAGAGCGTCCATGGCAGCCTTCCTGATACTGCTGACGCCGGCGTACTTGGCTATGCGGGCATTATCGACCTTCTCACCGGTCTTGATGTCGATGTTATAAACGTGATAGTCATTTGTGTCGTTCGGGCCCAGTTCGATGAATACCAGACTTAAGATCTCGTCTTTTACGAGGTAAGCGATATATTCAGAACCGCCGCAATCCGTGGCGCCGTCCTTTTTGAACTCAGCCTTGTAGCCGTCAAAAGCCTTGGAGATCTCTTTATTGATCGAATCTGCGTAAGTGGACTTGATCAATACCTCAGGGAGATGGAATTCGACCTCTTCTTCTTCGATCTGCTCTCCGTCATCATCGGTAAAGCCCGGGATAGTGATCTTCTCGATCTTGTGCTTGACGTATTTATCTGCGGGATTGGGATGCTGTGTCGTTGCATGCGTGGAATTCTGCTTTTTGGATGCTATGGGTGCTGATGATGCTCCGGAAGTAACTGTTCCGGATTCCGCGGGCTTCTTATTGCATGATGCAAGTGACAATGCCATTGCCAGAGAGAGAACTGCTGCCAATATCTTTTTCATTACTATTCACCTCGTACAGAATAAATGAATTATATTCTTTCTTCCCGAAAAACAAAAGAAAACGGAGTTTTCCAATAGTTAAGCATTCACTTTTGGGGCAGTTCTTTTTTATTCTGGCTGCCTGACCTATAAGAAATGAAAAATTCTTTTCTTATAGGTACATTTTTGGCCTTTTAGCCGTTTTCAAAGAAAAATGTACCTATAAGAAATCGAAAATATTTTTCTTATAGGTACACAAGTGTCTGAAAACACGATTTTGAAGCAAAACGTACCTATAAGAAACGAAAAATCTGTTTCTTATAGGTCATTGCAAAAACGATAGAGGCTGTCTCATTATGTTATGAGACAGCCCCGTTTTTATCGATCTCTGCGCCGGTACGAGGTCAGCACATTAATCTTCGTCTTCCTCATATGAAAGGTCTTCAGCGTCCTCGCCCTCGTCACCTTCGTCCTCTTCTTCGGGATAATGCTCACCTACAAAGCACGGATTATTTTCGTCGTACAGATCCTTGCCGTTGACATCGTACATTCCGAAAAACTCGCCTGCGCCGGTCTCAAACTCGGAAATGAAGAACATCTTGCCATCTTCTGTCAGACCGATCTTCATCTTGTCGTTGAGGTGCTTTTCGCTGAATGCCTTCTCGACATCCCTGTCCATCTCGTCTTTCTTTTCGCCGACCTTTTTGACTACTTTGTAGTTCTTGATCTTGAAGTTACCGTTCTCATCGTTGTTATATAAGGCCTGGAGAGCGTCCATGGCAGCTTTTCTGATGTCGCTTACGCCGGCAACTTGTGCAATGCGTGCGTTATCGACTTTCTCGCCTGTTTTGACGTCGATGTTGTAAACGTGATATTCGTTGCAGTCATTGGCTCCGCCCTCAACGAAAACCAGACTCAGGATGCCGTCTTTTGTGAGATAAGCGATGTAATTTGTTTCATAAAGATCAGGGGTTACGTTATCTTTAACAGCGGATTTGTATTCCTTATTGTAGTCTGCGAAGATCTTATCCATCTCCTTGTTGACTTGTTCTGCGTAAGAAGACTTGATCTGAAGAACGGGGAAGTGGAATATGATATCTTCGTCTTCCGTCTTTTCACCGTCTTCGTCTGTGAAGCCGTTGATCGTGAGTTTTTCGACTCTGTCTTTAACGTATTCGGAAGCGGGATTGGGCTTTTGGGTCTCTATAGCAGGGGTATCCTTCTTTTCTGAAGATGCCGGAGCTGCTACTGCTGCTGTTGTTGTCTCGGAAGGTGCGGCTGCTGTGATCTGAACGGGCTTTTTGCTGCCACATGCTGCAAGAGACATAACGGTTGCAATACAAAGAACTGATGCTAATAATTTTTTCATTTTGATCACCTCGACTGATTTTTAAGTTTAGTTTTTAGACTCGGAAGATTGCGCTCTTCTTGAGTATGAGGATAAAGGAGTTTTGTGTTGTCTGTGTGTGGGCTGTGTGTTTTGTTTGTGTGGTTTTCAGATGATCTTCGACTCATGTGACAAAATTCTTGTTGCTTTCGTATTCCAGATCCTTGCCGTCGGCATCGTAAATGAAGGTAGCATCTGTAGAAACTCCGTCATCA
Source organism: uncultured Clostridia bacterium (assembly GCA_947304405.1). GTDB lineage: Bacteria > Bacillota > Clostridia > Saccharofermentanales > Saccharofermentanaceae > Saccharofermentans. The sequence goes on along the minus strand of CAMZBB010000032.1, from coordinate 8,666 downwards.
TCGTAAATACCGCCGATATCCGAGACAAAGAACAGCTTGCCTTTGTCGGTAATACCCATCATCATGTTATCGTTAAGGCGGTCTTCCTTGAAGGAATTTACTACTGCCTGGTAATTTGCTTCTGACATCTTCTCGGCAGGCTTGTAATCCTTGATCTTCCAGCCATTTTTTCTGTAGAGCTTTGCGACGGCATTCATTGCGGCTTTTCTTATGTCGGTTACACCGGCAGCCGCTGCCATGCGGGTGTTATCTGCCTTGAGTCCCGTTGTCACGTCGATGTTGTACATATGGTAGATAGTACCTTCCTCATTGTCAGGCTCCTCAAGGAATAATACGCTCAGGATTCCGCTCTTGTGCAGGTAAGCCATGTACTGCGAACAAAAACAATACTTTTTGTTTGTTTTCCTGATCTCTATATATTTCTGCATGATACCATCGATCTCTTTGTTGACCTGATCCGCATAAGCAGATTTCAAAATGATCTCGGGAACCTGGCATCTGCCGTCTTCGGATTCAGCTTTCTTATACTTCTTACGTACGTTCTTCACGTAATCCTTCAGCTTGCGGACCGGAAGGGTTGTCTCAGGAGTTGACTCCGTTGTCTCGGATGCTTCTGTCGTCTCAGTTGTTTCTGTTGTCGCGGATGTCTCAGCAACTGTTGTTGTCTCAACTGTCGTTTCGGCAGTAGTTGTGACTGTTATTTCCGGCTGCTTGCTGCTGCATGCTGCAAGAGACATGACGGTTGCTATACAAAGGACTGATGCTAATAACTTCTTCATTGTTCTTTACCTCGTACTGTTTAATGTATTTGTTTTTGCTGCAAGAAGCTCACCCGAACTTCTTGAGCAGATGATAGATGTCTTTTGTGTAGTCTGTGTGTGGGCTGTGTGTTTTGTTTGTGTTCATTCAAAATCTATCATTACCATGTCAACCGGACAACCGACTGCTGGTAGAGTCCTTTGTTTTCAAGGACTTGAGGTCATTATCTACTTAAAGTTCACGAAGGCGGAATAAAAAACGGGCGGCCCGCAAAACCGGGGCCGCCCGTGTCTTAATTGCCAATCACCAGCGAACAGTTGCAGTAAATGTCTCGTCTTCGAATCCGATATCCAGGCTGTGGCCTGCGGATGCCAGGCAATTCTCCACTATCGAAAGGCCAAGGCCTGCGCCGCTCTCGGTACCCCTCGATTCCTCGCCCTTGACGAAAGGTTTCTTGAGATCGCCCACGTTCTTGATCTTCTGATCGGTAAGATTAGTCATCTTAAAGCCTTTGTTATCGATCACGATATTGAGTGTGGTATCCGGTCTCGTGTATTTCGCGGCATTGCCGATGAGGTTCCTTACGGCCTGGTCGATGAGTTCCTTGTTGCTCTTTACGTGGCCTTCGCCCTTTATATCAACCTTGATATTCTTCTTCTTGAAAAGCTCTGCCACAGCATTGTACTCGTCCTCGATAAGGGCGTGTACATCGATATCGACAGCCACTGACTTGGCAGTGCCGGTCTCGCTCTTGGTGAACATCAGGATAGACTCGATCGTCTTATTCATGAAGGCGACGTTCTCTCTGACCTTGGCGGAATAGTAAGCGCGCTTGTCCGTATCGATGTCATACTCCAAGTTTTCAGCGTATGCCGACATCGCCGCCAGAGGGGTCTTGAGATCGTGGGCCATTGCAGAAGTAGTCTTCTTTCTGTATTCGAAAATCTCCCAGACAGCCTTCTTGCTGCTGTAGATTATCGAAGATACCATTATCGCAAGCAGGAGGGACACGATGCCTGCTATGGTGAGTACCATGGCGGTGGTGGCCGGAAGAGCTTTGAAAGCTGCTTTGTTGGAGTAAGCTTCTGCAGTTGCCGTCAGGCACTCCCATGAAAAGACCGAAGCGGTATCAGAGTATGAGACATCAGTAGGATCGTTGTTGATGGATTCAGCTTCGTTGAAGTCCGTCATTGCCGGATTCATGCAACCGTCATAGAAGTTGTGAAGTCCGATATTTTCATCGCTGAACTTTATCAATCTGTATCCGCTGGTGTCTTTGGGAGTGCAATCGATCGTCTCTATTTCCGAAGCTTGTCCGTATTCGTCATAATCTAAGATTATTTCAGCAATTCCCGGAATGTACGTGTGCGTATCTTCATTGATGTATATGCTCTGAAACCTCATTTCGTAGTTGCTTGGAAGAAAATGTGCAAATGAGGCAAAGTTTTTAGCGGTTTCGTTTTCAACCGAATATGCATCTGAAAGATAACTATCCTTTTCAAAATCGTATCTGCCGCTCTTTATCAACGGTTCAAGATACGATTGATCTTTGAGGTAGAACACTTCTTCATGTTCTTCAACATCATCGTCCCCGAGGTCTCTAATAAAGCCTACTGTTACGACTGCAAAAGCTCCGCGCGGTGTCTCTAAGATCTTTTGGTTATCGACATAGACAGAGCAGTACTCGTTCATTTCTTCGCCGTATCTGAATATAAAATCCCTTACTCTTTCATAATACACATCACGCCTGTCTTCATCTGCGGCGCAATAATCGTTCATGAGTCTTGTAAGCTCCTGGGTATAGCTGTTCCACCGGCTGACTGCCTTGTTCTTGGCCGTCTGCCTGCATTCTCCGATGATAAAATACGAAGCAGTCATGGAGATGGCCATGAATATGGCGAGCCATATGGCAAAGTATTTGATGAATTTAGGTTTCTTAATAGCTTTCTTTTTGGGTACGAATTTCTTGTTCTTGTTTTTCATGAGATCCCCTTTCAGACGGCCTTATAACCTCCGCCTCTGATAGTCTTGATCTGATCTCCTGAAGAACCGAGCTTATGACGGACGTTCTTTACGTGGGTATCAACAACCCTGTCGCTTCCGAAATAATCCATGCCCCACACGAGATCGAGCAGTTTCTGCCTGCCGAGAACGTGGCCTTTGTTATCGAGCAAAGCCTTGAGGAGGAAGTATTCCTTGGGAGCGAGTTCTATCTCTTCGCTGCCGACGAAAACCTGCATTCTTGAAGGGTAAAGTCTGATGTTTCCCGATTCCAGCACCTTTTCTGTTTCCTTTTTCACCTTCCTGTCCATAAGGATCAGGCACTTGGTGTAAAGGATCATGAGCGAAAACGGCTTGACCATGTACTCGTCCGCGCCCATCTCGTACCCCAGAAGGATGTTGTCTTCGGTCCCTAAGGCAGTCAGGAAAACGATCGGGCAGTCACTCTTTTCTCTGAGCTTCTTGCAGATCATGTATCCCGAAGGCCCCGGCAGCATGATATCCAATATGACCAGGTCATATGTGTTCTCGGTTACGGCTTTCATTCCTTCATCGCCGTCTGCTGCCGTTTCGACCGTCAGAGTGCCGCCGCTCCTGTTCATAAAGAAATCGGAGACTGCTTCCCTGAGCTGGGCCGAATCTTCAACCATCAGAATCTTTGCCATTCAATGACCTCCATGTGGAAGAGGATAATAGACTAATGTGTAGTCTGTGTGTGGTTTGTGTGTTTTGTTGGTGTGTTCATTAAGTATTATATGTTATTTCTTTACACTTTAGAGCACTAAAATCAACCCTTTACTGAGGTGCTATAATAAGAAAGGATAAGGGCAAAATCAAAGGAGCAGGCCTATGAACGACGGAAACAGGGAACAGACTGATCAGTTATTGAGAGGCGTTTACAGGATGTGCGTCAACAGGGACGACTGCAGCGGCTGTCCTTTCTATGTCACCAAGTGTTCATTTGGCGAACCCAGGCCTTCAACATGGTTCGATGAAGAGACGATCCAGGCCAAGCCTGAACCCGAAAAGGCTCCTTCCAAGCCTAAGAATGCCGGGTTGTTCCTTGAGCATCCGGCAAAGCCTCAGAAAGAGGAAGAGAAGGCAAAAGAAGATGATGAATCTGAAGGCACTTGGCTTCTTTCCACTTCGATGGGCAGCGTTTTCACCAAGTATGTCTTTATCTGCTCCAAATGCGGTTACAAGAAGGAATCGTTCCTTTCAATGACACCGATGTCTTTCTGTCCCGAATGTGAGAAGAGGAAGGCCGCTAAGGGTCAATAAGCATCAAAATGCAATTAAAAATTTGACTGCCCCGGCACCAAACAAAACCGGGGCAGTTCTTTATATGGGGTAATGAACGGAATGGCGTTTATTACAAAAGATTGTGAACACTTGTTGATGTTGAGAAAGGATTCTCACCGAAAAGTTCCTGCCAGGGAAGATTCTTTACGATCTGGAAAAGGTTGAAACAGACGGCTGCTCCGATGATGCAGATGATTGCGATGACGCAGATAAGTTCAACGAGATTGAAACCCTTCTTAGATGTTCTTGACTTCATAACTTTCTTCATTTTCTTGTCCCCCTTTAGTTTAGGTTTGGTTTGTGTTTTGGTTTGTGTTTGGTTTGTGTTTTTGTTTGATGGCTTCATTATTGCAGGAGAAAAGGGGTGTACCAATCACTAATAAACGGCCGTTTTGATGCTTAAGCAACAGAAACGGGACGAAGTGTTGTTTATCGCGAAAAAACTTTGACCGGAACATATTTGAGACCGCCGCAAAATCCAAAAATGATACAATTGTAGAAAGAAAATGCCCGAAAAGGAGACAGCTTATGAATTCATTCTCGGAAAAGCTTATCGGAAACGTTAATAAGGTCATTGTCGGAAAAGATAAGCAGATAGAACTCCTTCTGGTGTCTCTTCTTGTTGGCGGACACGTTCTCCTTGAAGACGTTCCCGGCACAGGAAAGACAAAAACAGCCAAGGCCCTTGCGAGCTCGCTCGATCTGGATTTCAAGCGTATTCAGTTTACGATCGACCTTTTGCCTTCGGATCTGACGGGCATCAACTATTTCGACCGCGAGGCCAACAAATTCGTTTTCAGAAAGGGACCCGTCTTTACCAATATACTTCTGGCAGATGAGATCAACCGCGCAACCGCAAGAACGCAGTCCAGCCTTCTTGAGTGCATGGAGGAAAAGCAGGTGACAGTAGACGGTGATACCAAAAAACTCGATCTGCCGTTCCTCGTTATCGCGACACAGAATCCGGTCGAATCGCAGGGCACTTTCCCGCTCCCCGAAGCGCAGCTCGACCGCTTCCTCATGATGCTCAAGATGGACTATCCGACTCATGACGAGAGCATCGAGATACTGAAGAGATTTGCAACGGAGGACCCGCTCGACAAGCTCACACCGGTAACGACCAAAGAGGAACTCACCTCTATGCAGGAGCAGTCGAAGAAAGTATTTGTATCCGATCTTCTCTACGACTACGCGGCGAGGATCGTCGAAGCAACGAGAGAGTCTTCCGAGATCGCAGTAGGCGCAAGCCCCCGTGCGCTCCTGGCGTTTGTGGCATCCGCAAAGGCACTGGCATTCGTGCGCGGACGCGACCATTGTATTCCTGATGATTTCAGGGAACTTGCCGTACCTGTTCTCGCGCACCGCCTGACGATAAGGCTTCAGAGGGCAGTATCCAAGGATGCGAAGTTCCTGTCCAAGCGTGATATGGCTGAAGAGATAATGAACAGGATATTAGACGGCGTCACATGCCCTACGGAAGACTTCACCAGATGAAGCCGGTTTAAATGGAGATCATCGTTCTTGTAGGAATACTTCTTATTATTTTCTTGGTAGAGATAATCTACTACCGTTCGCATGCGCTCGAAAACCTCAACCTGAAAATCAGCTTTTCGAAAAGCATTGCAGACTACGGTGAGGAGATCGAACTGATCGAAGTGGCCGAGAACAAGAAGCGTCTGCCGCTTCCGTTTATAATCCTCAAATTCGAGACGCCCCGCGAGTTTAAGTTCATGGACAAGGATAATACCACCAAGTCTGACTATGTTTACAGGGAAGACATGCTCACCATGAAGGCGTTCTCCAAGCACACCCGCCGTATCAGGGTCAAGTGCGGCAAACGCGGCTATTTTGTGTTTCCCAGAGTCGGCATCACCACATCGGACATGTTTCTTGTTGAAAGGTTTATGAAGGATTTCGACAACGAAGCGCAACTCGTGGTGCTGCCTGAGATCTTAAATGCCGGTATCATGGAAATACTGATGTCTGTTACGTTAAGCGAGCTTCAGTGCAGAAGGACGATGCTGACGGATCCTTTCTCGCTCGCAGGCATCAGGGAATACGGGCCTTCCGATCCGATGAAGAGCATCAACTGGAAAGCAAGTGCAAAAGCAGGCGATCTCATGGTCAATCAGAATGCTTCCACATGCGCTCAGAAAGTGCATATTTTCGTGAACCTTGAGACATATAACCCAAAGCATTCCACATCGCTTCTCGAGAAGTCCATAAGCCTTGCATATACATATCTTCTGGAACTGGCAAAGCTCGGGATCCCCGCTTCCGTATATACGAACGGGAGAGATATACTAACTGACCTTCCTTGCGTGTCAGAGGCGGATCAAGGTTCTGCCGCCGTGGATAAGAGGGCGGTCATGCTTGCCGGTATAGACCTGAAAAAGCCCGCGCTCCCTTTTGAGGGAATAGTCGAAAAATACATCTACTCCACAGACCAGAGTGATTTCATACTTCTTATCTCGCCGCGGTTTGACGACAGCTTCCGCATGCTGCTGTCTGATATCAAAGCAATGCGTCCTTCGCTCTTCTGGCTTATGCCGAGCTATAAGACCACACCGGAAGCAGATCCCGGTCCGCAGCTCTCGGATTCTTACATGAGATGGGAGATCGCCGGCAATGACTAAAGAGAACCGTATTGTGCGTGAAAGCTTTTTCGTAGAGGTTTTGATGTCGGTCATCATCTGCCTGGCTATATTGTCGTGCCTGATGATGATCAGAGGCTTCTTTTTGCCGATCAATATCAATGCTTATCAGCAGCTGATACCCATTATCCTCGTAGTGATCCATGCCTATATCCGCTGGAAATGGCCGGATCTTATGCCGTGTTTCCTCATACACATACTGTCATCTGTCCTGTTCTTTTTCGCCGTGATCTTTATACCGGGAACCGGATTCGGTGACAGCACTTCCAACATGGTCTATTTTGGGATCGATCTGTTCGCATTAACGTTTTTCTCATTCAGGCACAGGCTCACTCCAACGCTCCATCCGAACGATGCTCAGGTTACGGCTTTCCCTGCCTGCGTATTCCCGATCTGCGGCATGTTCTATGTCATGATGAACCGCAGCGATCTTATCGGCTGTCTCATAATCAACACGATCCTGTCGGCCGTACTCTATCTTGTAATGCGCCAGATCGCGGTGTTTGACGAGAAGTACTACCATTCGATAAGAAGCTCATCCAGACCTGTCTCAACGCTTAAGAGGCAAAACTATAAGACCGCGGCCTGTCTTGTGGGGATCTTTGCTATCGCGCTCCTTGCCATCAGATTCGTTCCTCTCGGGGTTCTTACGAACGTCATTAAGTATGGCATTCTGGCGGTGCTTCGTTTTATACTCCCCATCATCCTTGCGATCATAGATTTTATCGCAGGTCTCATCAAAGATATCGAGCCCGATGAGAGGAACGACGGAGATCCGGCTGAAAGGCTGGAATTCATATCGGATTCGGGATGGCTCCGCATAATCTCTTACATACTTGCCATTCTCATCCTGATCGGACTTGTTCTTCTTGTGATCAATTCCATCCGGATCCTGATAATGAACGCACCAAGAGTTTCCAAGGAAAAAGAGTCGACAAACGACGGCAGCATAACGGATACCATCGAGCTCATCAAGCCTGATAAGAAACCTTTCTTCAAGAGAAGGCCCGACTTCGGCAAAGGCTACGAAAAGAAGGTCCGAAAACAGTTCTATGACAAGACGATGAGTGCCATGAACAAGGGCCTGCCGGTCTCTTCAGCCTCAACTCCGGGACAGATCGATAAGGTCCTTACCGAGAACGGCGACAAGGAGTTTTCTTCGCTCAGGCAGGAATACGAGAAGGTAAGATACGGAAATTAAGGCAGATGTTTCCTGAAATCGTACCTGTCAAATGTATATCTCTTTTTAGACGGCGTTATATCACCATATTCGATCGCTTCAACGGGGCAGTTCTGAATGCATGACATGCAGTGCGCGCACATTGAAGCGTCCCATACGGGCCTGCCTTTTTCATCAGGTTTTATGACGTTGACGGGGCAGAGGCCGGCGCACTTTTTGCAGCCGATGCACTTGTCACTGGCACGGAACTTTTTAACGCCCTGCTTAATCCTCGTCCAAACGGGAGTGAACGGCAGTGTGATGATCAGCTCGAAAAGCCAGACATGCTTGGAACGTTTAACGAGTTTCTGATTTCCGGAAATAAGCTCTGCGATCTCCGGAATGAGTTTATATGAATCTTCTATTCTCCGTTTGATCTCCTCTGTGGAAAGCTCCGGATAAGTATTGTTTGCTATGTAATTCCTGGGCATCTTGAAATCGGCCGAGCCCATGTAGTTGAGGCCCTTTTTCTTTGCAAGGCGCTTTGCCTGGAAACTGCAGATACCGGAATAACCTCCGCTCGTAAAGACGAAATAGACGTCCTTGCTGCCCTCAAAAGAAATATCGCGGATCAGCTCATTGATGAAAGAGGGCATCTCGCACACATACACGGGAACACAAATGACAAAAGGCCTGTCTGACCTGACGGGCGAATAATCCTTCTCCCTGATCCTCTTAAGGAGATTAAGTGTCTCATCACCTGTCCTTGCCGCCAATTCTTCGGCAATGAA
>CAMZBB010000031.1 GCA_947304405.1 uncultured Clostridia bacterium | reverse complement strand
TGTGCGGAAGTCCGCTCGCATATCGGTTACAACTCTTGATTGGGAGGGATAAGTATGTACCTTCTTTGTTACGGAAGATCCGGAAACGCCAAAAAGACCGGAAACCGTCTGATCGACGGTATTGGGGGCAGATGGATAGACGGCGATGATTTCTTGAGCGGCGGGACCGTGGTTCCCGATACGACCGGAGATACCGCGATCGTCATGCTCCTTCCCCTTGAGGCTGCGGTAAGGATCACTCAGGAGATGATCCCCGAGTCCATGCGCAGGCTTCCTGTTATCTGTGTTTCCGCTGAAGGTCTTTTCGCGGCGGTCATCAGGAGAGGCGGAGCCGAGGAGGCGGCCGCCTGCAGCGGGATATATGACGCGATAAAGAAAATATTGGGAGATAAGTGCTTTACCGGGTTCGGCGGGGGAGCCGACGTCGGAGGCGATCTTGAAGGCGTGGCTGCCAGATACGGCATGAATGTCAGCAGCAAAGAGCTTCTCGCAAAAGTTGATGCGAAACTCAAAAAAGGCCTCAGAGCAAGGATCTTCACGGATCTGAAGGCAGCCTACGGCGATCCGGTCCTCGATCCGATGATATACGACCTGAGAAAATATCCTTCTGACATGAGGGATGAATTCATCAAGCAGTACTACCGTTCACGCCTTGAAGCGCAGAAAGAGGAAATCGTCCCGGATGTTTTCATAACATGTTCGAGGCTCGAAGGCATCGCTGATTCGGGCATTTTGGGACTTACGCCGAAGATAATCAGCATCGGCATCGAGCAGCGGACCAGGACTGATCCGGAATACGCTGCCGAAGGCATCAGGCAATCGCTCGAAAAGCACATGATCGAACCGCTTTCCGTATGTACGATCGCCGTTCCTTACACGATCAGGGAAGATGCCATGGTCAAAAGGGTTGCGGAAGAATTCGGTGCGCAGATAATCTCATATGATGCTCAGGAACTGTCAGGCGCAAAGCCGCCCCTGAAGATGACGTTTGCGCCTGAAAAGCTCAATGACAAGGCAACGGCGGCCTGTTATCTCGCGAGCGGCGGAGGCGACATAATGATCAGAAGGAGCACTTCGGTATCCGGGATCATCTTCTCTGCGGCTGTCAAAAAGGGATCTCTTCTTCTGTCATAATTTTACGGTTTTGCCATTCTTATTTACCTTGTAATGTTATAATTAACGGGTTAGGACATTTTAACTTCAGCAGGAATAGCGGAGGGATATCAAATGCATTTCAAATCTAAAACCGGATCAAGACCGAGCAGAATGTTGGCTGTCATTATTGCAACGGCGATGCTGATAGCATTGATCACTGCCTGCAGCATCGATTACGCAGGACTGTCTGAGGGCCTGAATGATCTGGGCCTCGCGATCGAATCGGCATATAACCCGACACCTGCCACGCCTGCATCTGAAGAGACGACTTCGGAAGAAACCACCACGACTTCTGAAACGGATGAGACGAAAGAGACAACCGATTCCACATCGGAAACTACGTCAGATGAGACTGAACCCTCCGAGAGTGGCGAGACTTCAGAGACTTCTGAGACTGCTGGAAAGTGGGGAACCAAAGAGACTTCTGAGACTACTGAGACTACTGAAACTACAGTAACCGAACCTTCATCTACGCCTACTCCCACCCCGACTTCAACTCCCACTCCCACACCTACTCCTCATCCTACAGATGAGAGGGTTGATTTCTCTTATCTTATGAAGAATACGTTGAATGAAGGCTTTGAGATCGATTCTGAAGAGTTTTCAGAGAGCGTTGATTCTGAGGATGGCAAGGCTCTGGCCGTATTTAAGGGCAAGAGGATGCTCGTCAGCAAGGCTGCAAGCGAGAATATCGCTGAAGCGATCAACCTGATCCTGGACGGCTTCTATCAGGAAGCGGCCGGGCTGTACACCAGATATTCCGGTGAGGCCAAAGCGGCATACGGCATTTCCGGTGTGGTCGATACTCTTTACAACATTGAGGTCAATTTCGATTACTCATATAACAACAGGATCCTTTCGGTCATAATGACTTACAAGGCAACCGGCGGCAAGACCGTTATCGCAAGCAAGGAAGAGTTTGCAAGTTTTGATATGCTCACCGGTCAGTACCTGACGCTCGCATCGGTTGCAGAAAACTGGCCCGCCCTTCAGAATGCACTTAAGACCAAGCTCGCAAAGAATATGCCGGTTGAAGTCAAGAAGCCTTCCACGATGATCAGCGGCATATACGTTACTGCACAGCAGCCCGGCGCTCAGACGGCAACGATCGAGATCTACGGAATGTTTAACGGCAAGAGATATCACACGACCGGAGACATGAACGAATTTGCCAAGCATCTTAACCGTTACGGAAAGATAGTCTACGGCATCAACGAAGACGCACAATAATCTTGCGGGGTTTCCCATGAAACTGAAGAAGATAGCAGCCCTCGCGTTGTCACTCGCGATCTCAGCGGGCGCCGCAGGGTGCTCTTCAAAAGTTGCCGGAAATATCCCGGAGACAACTCCTGCGGCAACTGAAGGCGGCATTGCAGTCTCCGAGAAAGAACCGGATGTCACCGAGCCTTCCGTCAGCGAGTCGACGGCCGGCACTTATGCCTCTACGCCGACCGGCAGCGCCAGGGATATGGAAGGCGGCAAGATTGTTATCTGGAGTTACGATTCCGATTTCAAGAAAGTCCTTGAGAAGTATTCTCCCATCAAGGATTACGAGTATGTTGAGATCCCCGCTGCTGACTATAAAGCTAGTCTCGAAGAGGCTTTCGCGTCAGGCAATGCCCCTGACATGTTCATCTGCAGCTATGAAAACGTAAAGGAATACGCTGATTCCGACAAAACGGCCCCTGTCAGTGCCATGGGGATCTCGGGCAAAGCATGTACCGACATGTACGACTATACCTTGAGAATAGGTTCGGACAGCAGCGGCAACATCAAAGGACTGGCCTGGGAACTGGTTCCCTCGGCCATTTACTATCAGAAGTCCCTGGCTGCCCAGTATCTCGGTTCATCAGACCCGGATCAGGTCTCGAGGAACTTTGGCTCCTGGAATTCTTTCCTCGCGGCTGCACGTCTGGTCAACAAGGAATCTGACGGCAGTGTCAAGATAATCGCAGGAACGGATGAGCTTTTTAAGAGCTACATAAGCGGCCGGACTGCCCCGTGGGTGACCGACGGCGAGTTAAGCATTGACGAATATGCCGACGGCTATCTCAATTACGCGGCGATACTGAACAATGAGAAGCTGACTTTCAATGCTTCTTACGGTTCTGATGAATGGAAGGCCGGGATGAGGAACAAGACCGTCCTGTCTTATTGGGGACCTTTAAGCCTTGCCAGGACACCGGAATTCGCTCTTGATCCTCCGCACGGAACAAAAGCCAACCCCACATCCGGTGACTGGGGAATGGTCTGTGCACCCGGAGCATTCGCATGGGGCGGGTCATGGATCTTTGTGTCTTCGGGCAGTGACATGAAAAAATCCTGCGCTGACATCATCAATGCGGTCTGCCTTGATCAGAGCAATCTCAGGGATATGCTGTCAGGCGGCATGAGCGATTTTGTTAATTCCCGGACAGTCATCAAAGAGGCGGCCCTTGATGAACGTAATAAGTTTGCCTGGCTTGGCGGGCAGAATCCTTATGAGATCCTTTCTTATGAGGCTGAGCGCATCAATGCGGACCAGGCCTGCGCCGGTGATGACAGGATCAATGACATCTTCTACCGCGTTGCGGGCGTCTATGCCGAAGGGAAGATCAAAACGGTTAAGGATGCAAAAGCAACGTTCAGGGAGCTTTTGACAGAGAAGAAGATCATCGGGGAATAATCAGTACCTTTTTAATTAAGAATGGTATAAAATTATTGTACTTTCCGACAAATAAACCAATGAACACGGAGGAAGCCAAAATGAAATTTGGACACTTTGATGATGCGGCGCGCGAATATGTTATCGAAACGCCGAAGACCCCCTATCCCTGGATCAACTATCTGGGCAATCAGGGCTTTTTCTCCCTGATCTCCAACACGGCCGGCGGTTACAGTTTCTACATGGACGCAAGGCTCAGGAGAATTACCCGTTACCGTTACAATAACGTCCCGTTGGATATGGGCGGCCGTTATTTCTATATCAACGACAACGGTACCGTATGGAATCCGGGCTGGTCTCCGGTAAAGACTGAGCTTGATGAATATGAATGCCGTCACGGCATGGGCTACACCATCATCAAAGGTAAGAAGAACGGCCTTAAGGCTGAGGTTACATTCTTCGTTCCTCAGGATTACGACGGAGAGGTCCAGCAGGTCGTTCTCACCAATGAGAGCTCTGAAGCAAAGGACTTCGCGATCTTTTCAATGGCTGAATGGTGCCTTTGGGATGCTCAGGATGACTGCACGAACTTCCAGAGAAACTTCTCTACAGGCCGTGTCGAGATCTTAGGATCGACCATCTATCACCTCACCGAATACAGAGACAGACGTAATCACTATGCGTTCTACACCGTTAACGATACGATCGACGGTTATGACACAGACCGTGATGCATTCCTCGGAAGCATCTACAACGGTTGGGACAATCCGGCTACCGTTTTCGAGGGCAAGGCTTCCAACTCATTCGCGGACGGCTGGTCTCCGATCGCTTCCCACTACAAGAAGATCACTCTGGCTCCGGGTGAGAGCAAGACATTGATCTACATCCTCGGTTATGCCGAGAATCCGCAGGACAAGAAGTTTGCTGCTTCCAAGCCTGAAGGTCTCCTTACGAGAGAGGCTTGGGTCCTCAACAGGGAGAAGGCAGATGCCATGATCGAGAAGTACAACACTCCCGAAAAGGTAGCTGCAGGACTTGAAGAGCTCCGCACCACATGGGACAACCTGCTCTCGATCTACAAGGTTGATACGCCTGATGACAAGGTCAACCGCATGGTCAACATCTGGAACCAGTATCAGTGCATGGTCACATTCAACCTTTCACGTTCAGCTTCCTACTTCGAGTCCGGTATCGGCCGTGGCATGGGCTTCAGAGATTCCAACCAGGATATCCTCGGATTTGTTCATCAGATCCCTGACCGTGCAAGGGCAAGACTCATCGACATCGCTTCAACGCAGCTTTCAGACGGCGGATGCTATCACCAGTACCAGCCTCTCACAAAGAAGGGCAACGCCGATATCGGCGGTGACTTCTCCGATGACCCGCTCTGGATGATCATGTCCGTTGCAGCTTACATCAAGGAGACGGGCGACTGGGGAATCCTCGATGCAAACGTTCCTTTCGATGACGATCCGGAAGGCAAGCACACGATGCTCGAGCACCTCAACGTATCCTTCTATCACATCGTCAACAACCTTGGACCTCACGGACTGCCTCTTGCAATGCGTGCTGACTGGAATGACTGCATCAACCTTTCATGCTTCTCAGACACACCGGGCGAATCTTTCCAGACATACACCAATCCGAAGTTCAAGGCAGAGGGCGGCTATTCCAAGATCGCAGAATCAGTATTCGTTGCTGCGCTCTTCACATACACGGGCCCCGCTTATGTCGGTATCCTCGAGCACCTCGGAAAGACGGAAGAGGCTGCCAAGGCTCAGGCCGAGATCGACAAGATGAAGAAGAACACCATGGAATCCGCATTCGACGGCGAGTGGTTCCTCAGAGCTTACGATGCAAACGGCGAGAAGATGGGTTCTCACGAGTGCGAAGAGGGTAAGATCTTCATCGAACCCCAGGGCTTCGCTGTCATGTCCGAGATCGGTAAGGATCAGGGCGCTGACATCAAGACCCTCAACTCCATTGATAAGTATCTCAATTGCGAGTTCGGCTTGGTTCTTAACAATCCTGCTTTCACCAAGTACTACATTCAGTACGGTGAGATCTCCACATATCCGGGCGGATACAAGGAGAACGCAGGCATCTTTACACACAACAACGCATGGATCATCTGTGCTGAGGCTTATGCGGGAAGAGGAGACAAGGCTTTCGAGTACTATTCAAAGATCGCTCCCGCATTCACCGAAGAGACATCCGACATCCACAAGACCGAACCTTACGTTTACGGTCAGATGATCGGCGGTAAGGATGCAAAGAACTTCGGTCAGGGCAAGAACTCCTGGCTCACCGGTACTGCTGCATGGAACATGGTAGCCATCTCACAGTACATCCTCGGTGTTAAGCCTGAATTCGACGGTCTCTCCATCGATCCTTCCATCCCTTCCGCATGGGACGGCTTCAAGGCAGAGCGTAAGTTCAGAGGCGACGTTTATGAGATCGAGGTCAAGAACCCTGCTCACGTAAATAAGGGCGTCAAGTCCCTGACAGTAGACGGCGCTGCTGTTGAAGGCAACGTCATTCCTGTGGCAGGCGACGGCAAGACACACAAAGTCGAGGTAGTTCTCGGCTGAAACTGATATCCGTTTACGGGTATTTTATTCGAAAATCAGTCTTAAACCCCCGCGTTCTCTTTTGAACGCGGGGATTCCTTGCTAAAATCAGCGGGATTTTAATCTATAACCCATCCCGGAGGTCTTTTTATGGGATACAGAAGCGAGAGAGCCAGACAGGAAAAATGCAGTGCGGCCAATCTTTTAAAGAACAAGTTCCGCGAAGCCGGAGTCGGCGGCGGAATATCCGCCCAGTACGTCAGATTCGGGTTAAAGCCGGTCGTTATCGGCGTCAGCGGACTTAAGTTTGACAGTATGCTGATCAGCGTTATCGCCGAGGACGATGCGGTTTTCGCCGCTATTTCCAAGTGCGCGGCAGACGGTTACAGCGTTTTGTTCATCAACAGCGGTGACAAGATCACTGCCGTAACGGAAAAAGACGGAACCGTCAGTCCGGCGGATTTACCGGAAAGCATACTTGAGACCGTTAAGGCGGCTGTTGTTGCTTCAGAGGAATGGGGCGGCAGATTGGACTCCAACGGTGAACTGATCTGTGATCCCGCGACTCCTTCTCCCGGACCTCACTACTACACGAATATGCTCATCGGCAACCGTATCGGATTTGACCGTCCTTTGCAGTCAACACCGAAGAGCGCCATCGACAGAATGGGCGGCGGCTCTTTCAGGTCGCATGCCGACAAGCAGGTTCTCGCTACAAGATGGGACTACCTCCCGGACGAGAACGGTTTCCCTGCAAACAGACAGTTCTACCTGACCGAGAACGGCAAGCAGATCTTCTGGTCCGGTGCAGCTAAGGCTGAGGGCCTTAAGAAAGTCAGGACCGTTCATTCCCAGAACAGGACCGTCATCAGTTATGAGCTCGAAGGCGGACTTGAGGTCAAGCGAACGATCTTTATCGTTCCACAGCACGAAGGCATGCCCCTGGCAGCCGAGGCCCAGATGATCGACATCGTTAACAAAGGCAGCGCTGCAAGGGATCTGAGGATCGTTTACACCGGCATGTTCGGTACCGCAGAGACTCACGCGCTCTCTGAGGATGTTATCTTCACGACCGTCGTCACGCAGTCCGAAGTCTTCTTCAACGAGAACGACGAGATCAGAGCCATCAGCTTCAATCCCAACGCAAAATACAGAAAGGGAGACATCAGGTTCAATGAGATGGTCGTCCATACGGATGACGGCAACGTTTTCCCTGACCAATATGCCGCAAGATACGGTGATTTCGTCGGTGCGGGATCTCTGGAACACCCTGAATTTATAGATCCTCTGGCATGCAGACCCTCAAGAAAGGGCCCCGGTTTCTTTGCTCTTTCAGCGCCTTTCACCGTTAAGGCAGGCGGTTCTGTCCGCGTTGACAACCTGACATGCATGTCTTCAGATGCAGTAAACGAGGGCTTCATCCCGGATGTTACTCCCGTTGCTGAAATGGAAGCCGTATGCGCTTACATTTCCTGTGCGGCAAACCTGCCCAAGGACCTCGAGGACGTTATCGCATTCACGAAGAAATATGCGGATTACATGCAGATCAGCCATAAGAATTCTGATTTCGAGGCTTACGTCAACAACAACCTTCCGTTCCAGGTTTTCTACCAGACATTCGTATCAAGATCTCTCGACTGGACACAGAAGGGTTACCGTGAGATCGGTTTCCGTGAGATCCAGGACATCTACGCTTCCATGTACTATTTCGCAGGAATGGGCATGGAGGACTTCGTAAAGAAGATGCTCGCAGGCTGGATTGAAAACGTTTATGAAGAAGGCTTCACCAACCATAACTTCTACTGGATCGGAAAAGAACCCGGCTGGTGGTCTGACGACGGACTCTGGCTCCTGCAGGCTGTTGACCGTTACCTGGGCCTTACCGGCGATTTCGCATTCCTCGACGAGGAGTTCGTAATGGCGGGAACAAAAGAGAAGCCTACGGACGAAGGCGTCAAGAGACCTCTCAAGGACACTCTGAAGGCGATCCTCATGTACAGCGGCAGGATCTCTCTTGGAAAGCACGGCATTCCGCTCATTGACCGCGCCGACTGGAACGACTGCTTAAGAGTTGACCCGGATTCCATCTCCGGCAAGGACAAGATCGCACAGTACAAGGAACAGATCTCTGCAAGCGGCAAGGCTTACGGCGAGGTTCCTTTTGATTCAGAATATTCAGAATCCGTAATGAACGGATTCCTGCTCAAGGTTGCAACGGACTGCGCTGCCGTTATGTTCGAAAAGATCGGCGACACCGCTTTTGCTTCCGAGATGAAGGATCTTTCCGCTTCCCTCGAAGCAAGGCTCCGTGACAACTGCTGGAAGAACGACTTCTACTGCAGAGTCCTTTTCAACCGTTCGAACAAGCCGAACCTCAAGTACCTCGGTGCTGCAGGCGACGGACTTGCGGTAGAGGAAGGACATCCCGGTTCTTACTTCCTCAACTCATTCTCATGGTCACTCCTTGCTGAAGTTGCAACTGAGGAACAGATTTCCACAATGCTCGATTCCCTCGACAAGTATCTGAAGTCACCTTACGGCTTCAGACTCTGCTCGACGGTCGACTATCCGCAGATCGCGCCCAAGATCGACGTTGCCCTTTACTATCCGGGCGACCGTGAGAACGGCGGCGTCTTCAAGCACGCCAACATGATGGCATGCTCGGCAATGCTCAAGGCGGCAAAGACCGTTAAGGACAAAGAGCTCGCAGGACGTCTCACCGATACTGCTTACTGGATCATCGACATGATCTGCCCGTTCAGGACCTTGGAGGCCCCTTTCACGATCTGCGGCAACCCGAGATGGTGCACACAGTACAACAACAGCGAGTCCGGCGAGAACATCGGACCTACGCTTTCCGGTACTTCCACATGGCTCCTGCTCTCGCTCTTCCAGTGCTTCGGCGTTGAGTTTACCGCTGAAGGTCTGAGAGTCGAACCGCTCCTTCGTAAGGATGACACCGAACTCGACGTCAAGGTTACGATCGCAGGCACCGGATACAACATCCATATCAGCAAGCCCGAAGGCTTCTGCCGTACGATGGAGGGCGTTAAGGTAACTTTGGACGGAGAGGCCGTAAACGGAACTCTCCTGCCTGTAGTCAAGGACGGCAAGGTCCATGAGGTAACTGTCAGTTTCTGATCAACGGAGGTTATGCAAATGCCTTTTTCCAGCGTTTTTCTGTCTGAGATCGTCAAGGCTTACGATCTTGAGGTCGTCTATGATTCCGGCGATATCAACGAACGCCGCATCTGCGTTGCGGACGTAACGCGTCCGGGTCTCCAGCTGGCCGGTTATTACGATCATTTCGGTCCGGACAGAATACAGGTGATCGGTAATATGGAGCACGCCTTCCTGGATCACATGACTCCGGAAGAGAGGCTTTCTTCAGTGTCGGCTCTTTTCGAAAAGAATATCCCGGCGCTTATCGTAACGCGTGACCATAAAGTCCATAAGGAGATAATGGAAGCCGCGAAGCAGTACTGCACGCCGGTTCTCCGCACATCCCAGGCTACATCCGATTTCTCATCCGAGCTGGTGAAGTTCCTTAAGCTCGAGCTTGCCCCGAGAGTATCCATGCACGGCGTTCTCGTCGAGGTAAACGGTGAAGGTATCCTGATCCTGGGCGAGTCCGGCGTAGGTAAATCAGAGACTGCTCTCGAGATCGTAAAGAGAGGTCACAGACTGATAGCTGATGACCAGATCGAGATCCGCAAGGTTTCCGAGACGACGCTCCTGGGCCGTGCTCCGGACGTCATCAAGCACCTGATCGAGATCAGGGGCATCGGCATTCTCGACGTTAAGGAACTCTACGGTGTTTCCGCGGTCAAGCCGCAGGAGAACATAGACTTTGTCATCAACCTTGAGCTCTGGGATGAGAAAAAGGTATATGACAGGCTCGGCTTAAACGACGAGACGACCGAGATATTGGGCATCAAGGTTCCTTCGGTAACCATTCCCGTAGGACCCGGACGTAACCTTGCGATAATCGTCGAGGCTGCCGCCATTAACTACAGAGTCAAGAAGATGGGCTATAACGCAGCCCAAGATCTTGTCTCGAGAGTATTCCCGGGTAAGTCGGATGGCTGATCTGTCCGTTAGGGAAAACGTCTGCCTTAAACAATATTCGACTTTCCGGACCGGCGGGCCGGCGAGATATTTTGCCGAGCCATCCTGTGAGGATGAGCTCGCCGGAGCTTTTGCTTTTGCCCGCGAAAAAGGCCTTAAGGTCTTCGTTCTCGGGAACGGATCCAACTGCCTGATTTCAGACAGGGGTTTTGACGGTCTTGTTATCAGGATCGGCAAGCTGATGGGAGACATCTCTTCAGAAGAAGGGAAGGACGGTCTTACGTATGTAACTGCCGGTGCCGGATGCCTTCTTTCCAGATTCGGAAACTATTGTGCCGAAGCAGGGCTCGAGGGCGCTGAGTTTGCGTGCGGTATCCCGGGGACCGTCGGAGGCGCGGTATTCATGAATGCCGGTGCTTACGGCCGCGAGATCAGGGACATAGCGTTAAGCGTCAGATATTGGGAGGACGGCGAAGTCAAAGAGATCTCTGCTTCGGAGTGCGGCTTTGCTTACAGGACAAGTCTTTTCGACAAAAAGGCAGCAAACGGGGAGTCTTTCGTGATCATTTCCATAACGGCGGCACTGCCAAAAGGAGACAAAGGGAAGATCCTCTCTTATGTTGAAGAACTGAAGCAGAAGAGGACCGCGAGCCAGCCTTTGGACGTTCCGAGCGCAGGTTCGACGTTCAAAAGACCGGAAGGACATTTTGCCGCGAAACTCATAGAGGATTCGGGCCTCAAAGGGTTCGCCCTTGACGGTTCGGGCGCTCAGGTATCGCCCAAACATGCGGGTTTTGTGGTCAACAATAACGGAACAGCATCGGCTGAAGACATCTTAAGGCTGATCGATTACGTAAGCGGTAAGGTATATTTGGATTCCGGAGTCAGACTCGAGAAAGAGGTAAGGCTCATAGGAGAATTCGGGGGTGAAGGGTAAATGGAACTCATTATTCTCACTGGAATGAGCGGCGCGGGAAAGAGTGCCGCCGTCCGCTATATCGAGGATCTCGGCTTTTTCTGCATGGATAACGTGCCGCCTTATGTTCTTCCCGACCTGATAAACGGGTTTTATAAGGGAAGAAGCGGAGAAGGATTCGGCGTCAGCAAGCTCGCATTTGTCGTTGACGTGCGCTCGCAGGAATATTTAGATGGTTTCTCTGATGCCATCGCCCAGATCGATGACCTTGGAATACCTTACAAGATCATATTTTTCGAGGCATCGGACCACGTGCTCATCACGCGTTATCAGGAGACCAGAAGAAAGCACCCTCTCGCGAAAAACATGTCCCTTACTGCCGCGATAGCGGCCGAACGTGCCAAGCTTCAGAATATCCGCAGCATGGCGACCAACGTTATCGATACGACCATGCTGAGCGAAGCCAAACTCCGCGTTAAGCTCGGCGAGATCATTGACGTTGACAACAACGGCGGCATGGTCGTCTTCGTGGAGTCTTTCGGATTCAAATACGGCGTGTCCGTCGATTTCGATTACTGTTTTGACGCAAGATTCCTTCCGAATCCGTACTATGTCGCGGAGCTGCGCAATTCTACCGGTGCGGAGAAAGCGGTGTCGGATTACCTTGAGGGATTTAAGGAGACTACCGAATTCATTGACAAGGTGACCGATCTTATGAAGTTTACTATTCCTTTCTATATAGAGGAGGGCAAGGGAAGCCTTCATATCGGGTTCGGATGTACCGGCGGCAGGCACAGATCCGTATATTGTGCCGAAAAGGTGGCATCACGTCTCACGGAAGCAGGATATAACTGCATCATTAATCACAGGGACATCGACAAGGAAGCTGCGCGTTACGGCAAGACGGAGGGTAACTGATGGATAGCGGGAGCTTTGCTGCATCGGTCAGATCAGAGATCTGTCAGCTCCGTGCGAAAAGCCCTTCAAGACGCTACTTCCTGGCAGGGCTTCTCTGTTCACAGGCTGCTGTCGAACAAAAGGACATGCCCTGTAAGATCCGTTTCCACGGCGAGAACATCGGAAGGATCGAGACTTTTTTCGCTGAAGAGGGTTATGAGACCCTTTATGAGAACCAAGTGTTAAGCCTGTCAAGGAAAGGCGATCCTAAAGAAACAACCCTGCTTGAAGATGTTGCCCTTGCGTGCCTTTCGGGAAGCATTCCCGAAGAAGCCGCCGCTGATGAGGATGGTACGCACAGGTTTGAAAGATATTTCATGAGGGGGATCTTTCTCGGATGCGGATACATATCCGATCCCGTAAAGACCTACAGAGCAGAGTTCCACGTAAGCAACGGAGTCATCGCGATCCTTGCCGTACAGGCATTGGCGGTGCTCGGGATAAACGCCTCGCTTACCTCAAGAGACAGTTATGCGCAGATCTATTTCAAAGCAGGTGACAGCGTTTCCGATTTTCTAGGTTACATCGGAGCGGTCAAAGCCGTGTTTGAGTTTGAGAATATAAGAGCCGCAAAGGAAGTCAACAGACAGGTCTCACGCACCATCAACTGTGACGAGGGCAATTTCGGAAGGCAGTCGGAAGCAGGTGCCGCACGCAACGAACAGATCCAAAAACTCATGAAAAGCGACCTTGCCCAGCGCCTTACGCCGGAGCTCCGGGCAGCTGCCGTTGCAAACCTTGAGAACCCCGGAGCTTCCATCGCGGAACTCGGTGCCATGATGGATCCTCCGATCAGCAAATCCGGCATGAGCCACCGTCTTTCCAAGCTTTTGGAGCTTGCCTCGAGCCTCTGAAAAAGCAGTATTTTATCTAAAAAATCTCTTATAAATTTGTGATAATAATACAACCGTGTTAAAATAGGCTTTACTTTTTGTTACGGTTGCAGCGAGGGGCTGCTTACAAAACGAGGAAGGCTTATGAACCGCGGGGACCAGTACATAGAACCCGATAACAGCTTTTACAAGCCGTCGAGGGACCCTAACGAAACGACCATGATGATGGTCGTCACGCTTACGGTGCTGTTTGTCATCCTGACTTCAATACTCGCGGCGGTATATTTCCGTAAGACCACTTCGACAGAGACTGCCGCCAGCATCGGCTCAGGCAAGTCCATATATATTTCCGTGGCATCTCCGACACCTTCACCGATCCCTCCGATGACGCCTAATCAGAATCCCGTGCTTTATCCGGGACTTGCCGCAGTCAAGATCGATCCCGAAGCCAAGGTCGACAGCAGCGCGCTGCCTTCTAAGCGCGGCATTTCCGAACAGGTTTTCGTAAACAAGAAGATAGTTGATGCCAAGACCGGTTATGCGAGGCCTGCGCAGATCTTTTTCAGAGACCCCGTTGATTTCGGTTCGATCCCCGGTATCTTTACTTTCCGCGGCAATAACTTCCGTAATTGCGCATCGTTCGGTTATACGAGCGTTGTCGCAGGCACCCTGAATCAGAAGTGGGAATATAACAAACTCGGAAAAAGGCTTGCTTCAACGCAGAGCTTTGAATGGCAGGGCGTAAGGTGGACCGGCCAGCCGCTGGTCGTTGAGTGGCCGGATGCCTTGAGAGGATACATGAACATGTACGAAAGTGCCAAGAAGCAGGCACTTCTCGCCGAGGTCATCATCGCATCCCTTGACGGAAAGATCTATTTCCTCAACCTGATGAACGGAGAACCCACCAGAAAACCGATCGATGTCGGCGCGTCCATTAAGGGAACACCCTGCCTCGATCCCAGAGGCTATCCTCTCATCTATGTCGGCCAGACGGATAACAACGGCGGCAATACTTTCGGTATGTATATCTATTCGCTTCTTGACGGCTCGCTCCTCTGGTCTTATGACGGATCCGAGGACGGTGCTTACAGGAGCAACTGGTCGGCATTCGATTCCTCGCCTATCGTAAACGGCGACACCGATACGCTGATATGGCCCTGCGAGAACGGCCTGATCTATACGTTCGATCTTCATACCACATACAACCCCGGTGCGATCAATGTCGCTCCCGAAGTTACCCACTATAAGTATATCTTCAACGATAACACCACTTCACACATGGGCGTTGAGAGTTCGATCGCCTGCTACGGCAACTACGGATATTTCGTTGATAACACCAGGAACCTTTGCTGTCTTGACCTTAATACGCTCAAGATGGTCTGGACCCGCGTGTTAGGTGACGACTCGGATATCACGCCCGTTATCGATGAGCAGGACGGCGTTCCTTATGTCTATGTCGGAACTGAAGTTGACAACCAGGGAGGCACCGGCAAATACAGCGGAGCCGCATACATCTATAAGATCAACGGCCTGACGGGAAAGGTCGAGTGGCAGTCTTCAGAGCCCTGTTACACATATAACGGCGAGACTTCTGAGACCGACCAGAGCGGCGGCTGTTTCGGCAATCCGATCGTCGGAAAGAAGACCATCTCAAACCTTGTCATTTTCTCTTTTAGTATGACAAATGATCTTGCAGCGGGTAATAAACTTATCGCTTATGACAAGACGCTTGGCACCAAGGTTTGGGAATATAATATGAACATCTACTCGTACAGTTCGCCGGTTGATTTCTACGATACGGACGGCAACGCCTATATCGTCATCTGCGACTCCATCGGGCAGGTACATCTTGTTAATGCACAGACGGGAGACCGAATCAAGTATATTCAGACCGCGAAGAATCTCGGAACTCCCGAGAAGACATCCTCCGGTATCAACATCGAAGCATCCCCGGTCGTCTACAACGGAACCATGGTGGTCGGCACCACCACCGGCAGCATTTTCGGAATATCTATTGAATAAACGGGTCAGGACAAGTGATGGACATAACTGCTGCTTATGACAATATTGCCGTTCTCGAAGTCGGTATCACGGCTTTCGGTAATGAGGGTTATGCCGTAAAATATGACTTCGTCAAAAAGGTTATCCTGTGGCGTGACAGCTATATGTGGAACAACAATTTTACCCGTTCGCTCAACGACTCGGATTATAAGACGCTGAAAGAAGAATTGCCGAAAAGCGGCATGATCGAGTGGATGAGGGGTTATAACAGCGGCCTTGCCGATGAGTTCGGAGACAAGTCCTCGATCGCAGGTGAATGGAAGATCACCGTTGAATATAATGACGGCACAAAGCTTACCGCCGGCGCACAAGAGCACTTCCCGAAGAAGTGGAAGCTCCTCAAGAGCCTTATCGAAAAGACCACGGGCTGCAGCTTCATCCTCAGATGATCTCAAGTTGTTATTCTGTCCTCTTGATTCCTTGCGGCTGTATCTGTTGTAGGGTAAAATCAATTGCAAACATTTTTCCGGAGGTACCGGCATGAGCGATAAGAGAGCGGATTACCTGTCATGGGACGAATACTTTATGGGCGTCGCATCACTTGCTTCCAAGAGGTCAAAGGACCCGAACACGCAGGTTGGCGCATGTATCGTTGATAAAGAGAAATACATTATCTCAGTAGGCTATAACGGAATGCCGCTGGGATGTTCCGATGACGAATTCCCGTGGGACAGGAACGGCGGCACTTTGGATTCCAAGTACGCCTATGTCACTCATGCTGAGCTTAATGCCGTGCTTAACAGCAAGACGGCTGATCTGGAAGGCGACACGGTTTATACGACGCTTTTCCCGTGCAATGAATGCACGAAGGCGCTTATTCAGAAGAAAGTCGGAAGGATAGTATATCTTGACGACAAGTATCACGATACCGAGACCGCGCAGGCTGCCCGCCGCATGCTCGATGCTGCGGGAGTAAAGTATGAGAGATACGATTCTTCCGGACGCGAAATAAAACTCGATCTCTGAGGCCATAGATTTTATGCGGATTAACACAATTACCCGAAAGACGGCATTCCTTATCGCGGTAATCCTTCTTATATGCCTGTTTCCCGTTAATGTTCTTGCTGCTCCCGCAGGGAAAGCGAAAAGCAACTGCTGGGGAAGCGGCGGACAGTTGACGGTACAGCTTTCGGGCTGCAGCGGATATAAGACCATCACCGTTACGGCCGAGTTTTCGGGCTCCGTCAAGAAAGCATCCGGATGGGGATTCGATTCATACAAGATCAGCGGCAACAGAGTAATCGCCACCGTATCTTCGGAAGGCCCAAACAAATGGGCTTTCAACGGAAGCGTCGGCATTCAGGTTGACGGCAAGAACGTCAAATCAGCCAGACTCATTTCCGTAACCGGTGACGGCGAGAGCGGAAATGTTTCCGGCGGCAACGATGTAAAAGAGACCGAGACCGGCAGTGTTCCCGGTCCGACCAAAGCTCCCGCAAAAAACGTAAAAGGCGAGAAGGGTGACGACTGGCTTACCACCAAGGGTTCCAAGATCGTCGACATGAACGGCAGCGAAGTGTGGCTTACAGGCTGCAACTGGTTCGGATATAACACCGGGACCAATCTTTTCGACGGCGTATGGAACTGCAATCTCAAGGAGGCCCTTGAGTCGATCGCTGACCACGGCTTTAACCTTTTGAGAGTTCCCATGTCGTCCGAGCTCCTGCTCCAGTGGAAGAAGGGTGAGTATCCGAAGGCAAATTACAATAATGCATATAATGAAGAACTTAATAAGATGAATTCACTTGAGATCTTCGATTACGTTCTTTCACTTTGCGAGAAGAACGGAATGAAGGTCATGATCGACATCCATTCGGTAAAGACCGATGCCGCGGGACACAACCATCCCGTATGGTACAAGGACAACCTGACTGAAGCCGACTTTATCGAGTCTCTCAGATGGATCGCTGCCAGATACAAGGACAATGACACGATCATTGCCTATGACCTCAAAAATGAGCCTCACGGCAAGCCGCCGGAGACACCCCGTGCAATCTGGAACGATTCGGACGACCCGAACAACTGGAAAAAGGTCGCCGAGAAGGCCGGCAAGGCAGTTCTGGGTGAGAACCCGCATGCCCTGATCGTTATCGAGGGCATCGAGATCTATCCCAAGGACGTCAAGGCCAACAATTTCACTTCGAACGACAAAGAGGACTACCGTATTACCTGGTGGGGCGGGAACCTCATGGGTGTCAAGGATTATCCGATCGATCTCGGTTCCGAAGCTTTCAACAAGCAGGTCGTCTATTCACCTCACGATTACGGCCCGATCGTCTATAAGCAGCCGTGGTTTGAAAAGGAATTCACATACGAATCCCTTAAGAAGGATGCCTGGACTCCGTTCTGGCTTTACATAGCTGACGAGGGCATCGCTCCGGTGCTGATCGGAGAATGGGGCGGCTTCATGGAAGGCGATAACCTCAAATGGATGCAATACATAAGGCAGCTTATCGACGAGAAGAAGCTGAATCACACTTTCTGGTGCTTCAACGCGAATTCCGGCGATACGGGCGGACTGGTCAAAGATGACTTCAAGACCTGGGATGAAGAGAAATACGATCTTGTAAAGAAGGTACTCTGGCAGGATGATTCCGGCAGATTCGTAGGCCTCGACCACAAGGTTCCGCTCGGCTCAAACGGAATCTCGCTCTCGGATTTCTCGGGTAAGATCGTTACCGTTACTCCGGAACAGACCGGATCAACAGATAAGACCGAACAGGATGTTACAGAAGCGGAAAGCGGATCGGAGGCTGAGACAACAGTTTCTGAAACAACTGCGCTGCCTCGTGTTTCTGAAAATACTGCCGGCTCGAACGTGCGAAGGATCGTTCTGGCGGTTATAATAATCGCATCGGCGATCGGATTACTGGTCATAACGGTATATGCCGGGATCAGTTCAGCTTCCGCTCAGGAAGCGAAAAAAGCCGGAAGTAAGGATTCCCCGGCCGGAGACGGTCCGGAGGGTTCGGAGGAAGATAAATGATCTTAATCAGCGTCATTGACAATATGTATATGGAGAGGTTCCTCTGGATAGTTGTTCCGGCGGCACTCCTTGCCCTTATGATCATTTTCGCCATCTGGAGAGCGTTGGAACACCGCAAGGTCAAGATGGAAGAGCGCTGGGCTGCCGAAAGGCGCAAACTCGAGATCGTTGACGGCATCGAGGAACGCAAAGACGACGGCGGTAAGAAGATAAGAGAACTGGAAAGGGCCAGAAGGGAAGCCGAGAAGCGCGCAGAAGAAGCCTCTGAGAGCACAAACACACTTATAGGCGGAAAGAGCGAAGCAGCCCGTGAGGAAAGCAAAGCCGGAGATGTTTTCGGCCAGCTCGGAATATCTTCGAAGAAGGCAGAGAAGATGGACCGTGAAAGAGACCAGATCGTGATCAACGGATATCTTCAGAAGTCCAACACCGCACCGATAAGGCCCGTATATTCAAACACGCTCGCAGCCAGACGCGAACAGAAGGCCGAACTGGATTCGGATTTCGTCGGAGAGGAAGCCACCACACCTGCGCTTGTCATGGATTCCGCGGCACCTGCCAAGGTCAAGCCGACAGCCCTCAAACGCCCTTCCGCATCCAGAGTGGGCAACACGGGACCGTTCGCGGAGTATATCAAGCAAATGGTGGATGAAGAGAAGAAGGACGAGGCTATGCTGGCCTCCGTCATGCGTCCCCAGATAGGAACCGATGTCGAAAATGCGGTAGTCGAGCGTCCTGCCGAAGTCCAGGCGGAGAAACCCGATATCATGAAGACGGGTGAAGAGGCAATACTGCCCGCCGCCGAGAAGCCGGTGGAAGGCTTCAAACCGGCGGCTAAAGAGCCGCGTCCGATAGTCAGGCACAAGAGGCCGTCATCGAGCGTTAAGCGCAAGAGAGTAGAAGCTCCTACCCGACCCGGCAGCGGAGAAGTCAAACCTGAGCCTGATTCGATCGCAGGACAGAGCATCAGGGATATATAGACAAATATCAAAATATCTTTCGTGCCAGTAAAACAGGAAATGCAGTAGAATAAGCCCTTTGCGGTTTTGTCAAATTTACTGCATATTTGTCTTTTCCCTTGTTTTTTCTTGTGGAGATTGTATAATTTAAGTGTTAACAAAATGTTAACGCTTCGTTATTCATATATTTGCCCGGGGAGGGTTACTTAATGACGGCAGGCAATAAGTTGAGCAGGATTATTGCAGTCTTTTTATGCGCGTTTATAGCTATAGGAATAGTTTCTTTTGTTTCACCCAGAAGTGAAGTTCAGGCATCCGGAACAGCAAAGTTCAGTAAATACGATGACTGGGGAGACGGTTGCAATTTCAACATTAAACTTTCCGGTTTTCAAAAAGGCGCTAAAGTTACCATCAGGCTGGAAGCACCGCACGAGATCGGAGGCTTCCATATTTGGGCTCCCAATGGTGTAAGTGCAAAAAAGACTTCCGATCAGTCGCTTAAGATCACTTTTACTTACAACGGAACAAATATTCAGGGACAGGTTACCGGCACTAATGTATCAAATGGCAAATTCAAGGCTGTCGTAGTTAAGAATTCAGCGCCCAAGACTAAGAAAAAGGCCACCAAGACAACAAAAGCCACAGAAGAAAAGAAGAAGACCGCAACAAAGAAATCTTCTTCCGAGAAGAAGAAAAAAACACCCGCATCAAAGAAGACCCTGACACAAAGCTCTGAGACGATAATCACTTCTGAGACAACGGACAGCAAGGTTCTTGTTGCAGCAATTGCAGAAACAACACCTGCCGAAACGGAAGATTCTTCAGATGTTGTGTTGGCACATGATGATCCGGTCAAGGCACAAAGGTCATTTGCATGGCTTTGGGTCGTACTCCTGGCCATTATCGCGGGCCTTTCATTTCTAAGAGTAAGAAAACTCAGGGACGACGGCAAAAGAGGCAAAGACCTGCTTTTGGATTTCATCCCCGGAGTCGGAGATCTTGTCTATGCCTGGGCGGGTTCGAGCAAGAAGTATGCTCCGATCGCTTCGGATGCACAGCACGGATACAGTTATAATCCCGCCGCAGGAAAGAAAGAGATCAAACAGATCGAAGAAGAGGCTGCAAAAGAAGAAAAGTCTGCTTTCAAGCCTGCTGCTGCAGATCACGCACCCATAAAGCGCCCGAAAGAGTTTTCGGTAAATCACGCTGCAGCTGTAGCTGCGGAAAAGTCCGGTGATGAGAAGGCTTCAGCAGCGGTACCTGCCGCAGCGGGTCTTTCTGCCGGAATAGCTCCAAAAAGCGAGAGGACGGCATCGTCGCCTTTCAAGAAGCTGGATGGCGCCACCCGTCCGGATGCTGTTGATCCCAACGCAGTATTCAAGACTGAAGTATCACATACAACAGATGACATCATGACATCTGCCTTCAAGCCGGCATCCGGTTCTCACACCACTGAGAAGATAGTTACTTCTGCATTTAAACCGGTAGGCGGTTCACACACGTCTGAGAAGATCGTAACGTCAGCTGTTAAGCAGACCTCAAAGTTCACGCCTCAGAGCACCCACAAGACCGTGTCAGGAGCGGACAGCGAATCGATCAGGCTTGCAAGAGAAAGAGCGGAAGCTGCAAGGGAACAGCAGGCCATGCGTGCCGCAATGAGAACCGGCAAGTCCGTGGCTGAGATCAAAGGCGAAGCCAAGCCGGTTCAGAAAGATACTGTCAACCGTCCCTCCGCTTTCGGTACGAACCGTCCGGCTGCAAGCACGACTGCTCCCAAAAACGAGTTCAATCCGACAGTCGTTCCTGCGCGCACCAAGGCTGCTACGTCTAATTCCAACCAGCTTGGCAGCATGCTGAGCGGCAGAACAAACAATGCAGCTTCAAGGACTCCCGTCTGGGCGACACCGTCTGCCTCGATCAACCCTTTCCAGAAGTCTTCCGATGCCCCGGAAGAAGTTAAGGAGCAGGCTCCTGATACATCTGCAAAGGAAGAGGCTCCTGTTCAGACAAGCTATGCTGATCAGGCAGTGAGCCATAAGTCTGCATTCTTCTCCAGAGCTGCCTCAAAGGAAGGCCGCGAGGATACTGTCTATTCCACGAGCGCATACGGAAGCATCCTTCCTCCTACGGCTGCACTTGCTGAAGACAAGCATGTTAAGGATACTCGCTTTAAGCAGGCCAAGGGATCGCTGCTCGAGGGACAGACGCCTTCGATAGCAAATCCCGATCAGCATGTTGCTCCCACGGCAACCCAGCCGGTATTCGGATTCAAGCCGGTTGATCCCCAGGGATCCTAAAAAGAAGGAAACATTGAAGATTGGGGCTGTCTCAAAACGAAATGAGACAGCCTCTGTTTTTTTTAATAGACTTCAATGACCTATAAGAAATCTTTTTTCGTTTCTTATAGGTCAGGCAGTCAAAAACTAAAAGAATTGCCCCCAAAGCGAGATTGTTCACTTTTGCAACTGCCCGTTTTGTTTTCGGGCATTTGGCCTAAGGTTTTTGAAGAAAACCGACAGCTCGCCTTATCCATAGTGTATTATTTAAGACGGAGACGATCTTCGGAGGGCTGTTTGTCATGAACAAAAACATAGCCATCATTACGGGTGCTTCTTCCGGAATCGGAAGAGCTTTTCTCGAGGAGATATCTAAAGAGCACGGCGCTTACGGCTGTGTTCCCTTCGAGGAGATCTGGGCCGTGGCAAGACATGTGGAAAAGATCGTTGAGACCAAAGCCCTTTTAGGCGACGAACGTATCGTACCCGTCAAGGCAGACGTTTCTTCCGGTGAAGACATGAACATGATCGCAGACCGCCTGGCTTCCGAGAAACCGCAGGTCGGTCTTCTCATCAATTGCGCCGGAATGGGGGTAAAGGGCCTTGTCGGTGAACATCCTTCCAAGGCTTTGGAAGACACGATAAACGTAAACTGCACGAGTCTGGCCAAGCTTA
The DNA here is from genome assembly GCA_947304405.1 of uncultured Clostridia bacterium. Taxonomy (GTDB): domain Bacteria; phylum Bacillota; class Clostridia; order Saccharofermentanales; family Saccharofermentanaceae; genus Saccharofermentans. Next base: position 3,128 of record CAMZBB010000031.1, on the reverse strand, counting down.
CCAGGCTCTGCCTGCCGTACATGATCAGCCAAAAGACTTTGTGGACAGCGGATAACAGCCCGAGGATCATTAATATCGCATCATCTGCGGGATTCCTTCCCCAGCCGGGTTTTGCCGCCTATGCCGCCAGCAAGGCTTTTGTCATCTCTTTTTCCAGAGCGCTTCACTATGAGCTTTCAGCCTGCAACATCGTGGTCACGGCCGTATGCCCGGGACCGGTCAGGACTGATTTCCAGCGAAGGGCGACAGGAGGGGTACAATCTGAATTTACCGGTTTCAGGAAGCATGTCGTCGCCGATCCGGTCAAACTCGTCAAGGCCGCGATAAAGGCTTCAAGGAAAGGAAAACAGATCCTGGTATACGGTTTTTCGCAGAAGGCGCTCCACGTCTGTTCCAAGATCTTCCCGACGTCGTGGATCCTTTCCATCGAAAAGAACATGATGCCTGCATCTTCTGTTGCCTTTAAAGCCGAGGAAGAGGGTAAAGATCTAAATGCCGGTCCTGTACCGGAAACAATGAATACTGAAGAAACAAAACAAGATGAAAACGGAGGAAACTGACATGGGTGCTAAGACTAAAGTTGAACCGACATTTGCGGGAATCTTCAGGGCTGTCGAACAGAGAGCCGCGAAGGCCAAATTCCTCAAGGATACCGCGACGCAGATCACTCTCAAGGGAAATCTTGACAATCAGCCGTTCTATGTCAAGGTTGAGGACGGCAAGGCTGAGACCGCTCCTTACGAGTACATCAATGCGCCTTTCTACATCGATGCCGATGCAGATGCCATAACTGCCGTTCTCAATGGCGTGATGACATTTGCTTCTGCAGTAGCTCAGGGATTCATAACCGTAAACGGAGATGCCGGCCAGGCATATCTTTTCATCAGCACGCTGTTCTGAAATCAAAATATCAAACACAATTGCAGCGCGTATGGTTTATAATCTTACAGTATGGCACTTAGGTTAAACGGTATCTTCAAAGACAATATGGTGTTCCAGTGGGGCGCTGAATTGCGTGTATTCGGTTGTTCCGATACGCCTTGTACTGTCAGATGCGCCGTTTTCAAAGGTGAAGAGACCATCATGGTGGCGGAAACCGCTACCGAGGAAGACGGAAGTTTCCTTATATGTGCCGATCCCATTGAAGAACCGGGCGGACCTTATGAGATAATGGTGTCCGCTGACGGCGTCGAGCCTGTCATCATTCAGAATGCCTTCGCAGGCGAAGTCTGGCTTGCCGCCGGTGAAACGAACATGGAATATCCGCTGGCAAGAAGCGAATTCGCCAAGTATCTCATCCCTAAGATCGGACAGACTGAGATCAGATATTACAAGGTTCCCAAGGCGGGCTTTTTGGATGAGGACCAGGAAAAGGCCGAAGAAGAGTCCTCCTGGATAGAGGTTGATTCAGAGACTGCAGCGCAGATGAGCGGCGTTGCCTTTTATTTTGCCAAATCCATCGAATCGAGGATCGATGCGAAGATCGGGATCATACAGTGCACTTTCCCGGAATCGACGATCGACTGCTGGCAGAGCGTTGAGAGTCTTTTGACCACGAGTGAAGGCAAATCCTATATCAAGGAATTTGATGAACGCACGTCAGAGTACACGCCTGACGAGTATGATGCTTTTGCGTTTGAATTTGCAAAGCGCGAGAAGGATTATGAGGAGAATCTCAGTAAGCTCCTTGAAGAGGATCCTTATGTTACCTACCATGAAGCAGACGAAATGATCGGTCCGGCTCCCTGGCCCCCGCCGGTAGGACCGAGAGCAATAAGACATCCGGGATCTTTCTTTGAGAGCATGATCCTCAGGATCGCACCTTATACGTTAAGAGGTGTTATCTTCTATCAGGGCGAATCCGATACCGACGGCCACCAGACCGAGTACGGACATGCCTTTGAATCGCTTATCAGGGAATGGCGCGAAGTGTTTTTCGATGATGAACTACCGTTCATCTTCTGCCAGCTTCCCATGTATATTTCCAAAGACCGCAAGTATATGTGTTATGACGACATGTCCTGGCCGCTCCTTCGCGAACAGCAGCAGATAGTCGCCATCGACATGCGCAATGTCTACATGGCCGTTACGGTGGATTGCGGCGAGTTTGACAATCCTCATCCTTCGGATAAAAAGACTCCGGGAGACAGGCTTGCGCTTCTTGCACAGAAGTTTGTCTACGGATTTGAGAATACTGAAGCGGTCTCGCCCTTCATTATCGATGCCCGCCGCGGCGAAGGCGTCGAGATCACGTTTGGCGGAGACTACATGCTCCTCAATATGACCGCCGGTTTCGGGCCTGAGGATTCGGGTTTTGAGGTTGCCGGTGAAGACGGTGAGTTCTATCCGGCGGAGGCTACTGTCGATTTCGACGGCAAGACTGTGCTTCTGTCATGTCCGCTGGTCGAATATCCGTCAAAGGTCCGTTACGCATTCTTCTCTTACGGACCCACACCGCTTCATGCCCAAAACGGACTTACCGCTACGCCGTTCCAGGTGCATATCGACAAGGATCTGGGCGGCACCTGATTTTCGGAGAATGATATGAATATTGCTTTCTTTACACGCCCCAAGCAGGATGTTACTTTCGTATATTCCGATTCAACCGTCAGACAGACGCTTGAGAAAATGCATGCAACCGGTTTTACGGCCGTGCCTGTATTGGATCATGAAGGACACTATGTCGCAACGGTCAGCGAGGGCGATCTTCTGTGGTTCATCATCAAGGGCGAAGGCGGAGAACCACATACGATGGCGATCGAGAGCCTTGAAGAATTCAGGCTGACAGATCTACTCAAATACCATGAGAGAAAGAATCCGCCCGTCACCATCAGCGCATCGATAGAGAACCTGATCATCAGGGCGATGGAAACGAATTTTGTCCCCATCACCGACGATCGCGGCATGTTTATCGGGATCGTCACCAGACGTTCGATAATCAAGCATTTCTACGAGAAAAACATCTTTCCGCAGGAATAAATAAGAGATCTAAGCCGGTGTTGCAAAAGTGACGATGCCGCTTCGTTGTGAGCCTTCCATAAAAGTCCGGAAAAGGCTGGCGACTTACTAAACCCGGGAAAAACTCATTTTCGTAAGTGCGTTTTCATGATATTTGCTCAATTTCTAAA
>CAMZBB010000030.1 GCA_947304405.1 uncultured Clostridia bacterium | reverse complement strand
AGACGGTCAGGAAGGCCGTAGACGGAGAGATCTTTCTTGACTACAAGAGCAGGCTTCTTGAACTTGCACAGATGCGCGGCAACAGCCATACGATAAGGTTTGAGACGGTGGCAGAGCGCGGACCGGCACATATGCGTGAGTTTGATGTTGAGGTTTATGCCGATGACATCCTGCTTGCAGCTGCTACCGGCCATAGCAAGAAGGATGCGGAACAGAAGTGTGCCGCAGAAGCGGTAAGATTATTTCGTGAAAAGTTTCCGTAAAGGCAGTCAGGATAACTAATGTATCTAAAAAAACTTGAGCTTCAGGGTTTTAAATCGTTCCCGGAATATACCTGTATAGAGTTCGACAACGGTCTTACGGCCGTGGTCGGACCGAACGGCAGCGGAAAATCAAATGTTACCGATGCCGTAAGGTGGGTATTGGGTGAGCAGAGCGTCAGGCAGCTCAGAGGCGGCAAGATGGAAGACGTCATATTCAACGGTACTTCTTCAAGAAAGCCGATGAATTATGCCGAAGTTACGATCACTTTTGATAATGCCGATAAATATGTTGATTACGATTTTCCTGAGATCTGCATAACAAGAAGACTTTACAGGTCCGGAGAGTCGGAGTATCAGATAAACAAGGTCAACTGCAGGCTTAAGGATATCACGGGCATGTTCCTTGATACCGGTCTGGGTAAAGACGGATACTCGATAGTCGGACAGGGCAGGGTCGACGAGATCCTCTCAAACAAGTCTGAAGACAGGCGCCGCGTAATGGAAGAGGCGTCCGGAATAGTCAAGTACAAAGTCAGGAAGGAAGAAGCAGAGCGCAAGCTCTCCTCTACAGAGCAGAACCTCCTTCGTATCAACGACATCTTAGGCGAACTCGAGGAACGCAAAGGACCTCTCGAAGAGCAGGCCGGTAAGGCTAAGCAGTACAATGCCGCTTATGAAGAGATGAAAGACCTTGAGACTTCGCTTCTCGTTTACAGGATAAGCGAAGCTGAGAAGGCGATGGGCGATTCGGCCACTCTTAAGGATACTCTCGAGGCTGAGATCAAAGAGCAGCAGGACAAGTTTAACGAGCTCCGCAAGACAAATAATGAAGTTATCGGCAGAAGCGAAGAGTTAGACGACAAGATCGAAGACGAGCGACAGGTTTTGTCTGATCTTACCGAGAAGGAACACGAACTCATCACAGAGAAAAGGGTCTCCGCTGAAAGACTCAAGCAGACAGAAGATCAGCTCGCAACTTACGAGTCTGACAAGGCAGTCATGTTATCACGCATAGAGCAGCTCAAAGCTGATCTCGAGGAGAAGAACGAGCATGCCGCAGAGCTCCTCAAAGAAGCGAACGAGGCGCGTGATGAGAGCGAGAAGATAGCTTCTGAGAAGGAAGCCGCTCAAAAGCAGTATGAGGATCAGAACAAGGATATGGACAAAGTCGGTGCAAGCCTCAAGGCAAAGACCGACGAGCTGTATGAGACCAGAAGAAGAATAGATGAGATCAAGGCCCAGATCAGTGCGATAGACACAAGGGTAAAGGAATTATCCGAAGAGCGTCTCGCTGCGACGGAAAACGGCAAGGAACTTGAAAAGCGCCTGAAGGAAGCTGACGGCAGATGGCGTGAGATGAAGCTCAAGACGTCTGAAGTCATGTCTGATATCGATGAACGCAACAAAAAGCTCGAAAAGCTCCACGGAAAGCAGGTCGAGCTCAATCAGTTTTTCGATAAGTTCAACAGGGAATTGTCCGCTGAAGAGGCAAGGCTCAAGACACTGAAGGATCTCGAGAGACGTAAGGAAGGTTATCAGGAATCAGTCAGAAGGCTTTCCGAAGAGGCTGAAGCAAATAAGGCTGTAAAGAAACTGATGGTCGGCATCTTAGGCGACCTCATTGAGAGTGATACCAAATACGAGATCGCCATCGAGACCGCGCTCGGAACCGCCATCCATAACGTTGTAACTAAGAGCGAGGCGGATGCCGCCGAGCTGATCGACGTCCTCAAGACGAAGCACTTGGGAAGGGTTACTTTCCTTCCTATCGAGAATATCAAGCCGCGTCCGATAGATGACAAAGTGCAGTCACAGGCATCAAGGATCAAGGGATACATCGGTATCGCATCCGATCTTGTCAGGTGTGACCGTGATCTGTCTAACATCATTTCGAATCTCCTCGGCAGGATAATCGTTGCCGATAATCTGGATAACGCCAGAAAGATAGCGGCTGAGACGGGAAGGACCGTAAAGGTCATTACTCTCGAAGGCGATTCGGTCAACCCGGGCGGTTCTCTTACAGGCGGAAGCCTTAAGAAGACCGGGCAGGGCGGCGGAATACTCGGAAGACAGAGGGAGATCGAGAAACTCTCGGCTTCCGTGGCTTCCATCGAGGCAAAACTTTCTGATTCCGAAGAACAGCGTCAGGAGATCGATGACGAGATCGGTACGCTGGACAGGGAACTTGCCCAGTTAGGCGAACAGCTCAAATTCTTCCAGCTTGAAGAGGTCAAGGCGGAAGGTGATTACCGCAACACCGAGACCAGGGCGGAGGAGAATAAGAAGGCTGTCGAAAAGTGCGAGAGCGACAGCTTAGAGATATCCGGAAGCAAGCTTCGTATGACCGAGGACATGGAGGAACTCCAGGCGATCGAGAAGGAGATCGAAGCTGATCTTGACGAGTTCAAGGACAGCGTTGCTGAGATCGAAGAGCGTTCCAAGGAGTTTGCCGAAAAGACCAAGGAACTTACTGACAGGCTCGCAGCAGCTGTCTCACTTTCCGAAAGAAAGATAACCGAGCGCAACGGCTGCATCGAACTGGCTGAACACATTAAGGGTCAGATCGAAGAGGTAAAAGCGAGCATAAAGAACGGAGAGACTGAGGTAAAAGAGATAAGCAGGCGCTCCGGCGAGATAACCAGAGAGATCGAGGTTTGCGACAAGGAGATCGAGAAGACGCTCGCTCTGGAAAAAGCCAGCGAGGAGAAGATTGCCAAGCTCAACGAGGAAAGAAGCAAACTTGCAACGGAGATGTCGTCATTTGCGGACAGACTCTCTCAGGCAAGTTCTTCCATCAGCGGACTCGAGCAGAAGCTGAACAGCCATATAGCGAAATACGATAAGTACATATATGAGATAGACGGAGACAAGAATAAGCTCTGGGAAGATTATTCCGTAACTTATGACAACATAAAGGACAAGGTCAGCCCGGTCGAAAAGCCCGGTGAACAGAGCAAGAGGATCGCTTCCCTCAAGAATACGATCAGGCAGCTCGGAACCGTTAATCTCAATGCGCTTGAAGAATACAGGGAACTCTCTGAACGTCTTGATTTCATGACATCTCAAAGGGATGATATCGAGGCTGCAAAGAAGGATCTTGAAAACGTTATAGCCGAGCTTACCGAAAGCATGAAGACGGAGTTCACCGAGCATTTCCGTATAATAAACGAGAACTTCAAGAGAGTCTTTACGGATCTGTTCGGAGGCGGAACGGCCGAGATCATATTGGATGATGAGACAGACGTCCTCGGATGCAACATTGACATCAAGGCCCAGCCCCCGGGAAAGAAACTTCAGACGCTGTCGCTCCTTTCGGGCGGTGAGAGATGCCTTACCGCAATAGGCCTCCTTTTCGCGATATTAGAGCTCAGGCCTTCGCCGTTCGTTATCCTCGACGAGGTTGAAGCCGCGCTCGACGATGTTAATATTTCACGCTTTACGGACTTCGTCAGAAGACATTCGGACAAGTCGCAGTTTATCCTTGTCACGCACCGAAAGGGCACGATGGAAGCATGCGATCAGATGTACGGTGTCACCATGGCTGAACGCGGAGTCTCGAAAATTCTTTCTATGGAGCTTAAGTAATGGGACTGCTTGATATCTTCAAAAAGGGACTTACGAACACCAGAAACTTCTTTGCGGGCGGCTTCACAAAGATCGCTGCCAGTACGGGACATTTCGACGAGGACATGTTGGATGACCTCGAAGAACTGATGATACGTGCCGACTGCGGTGTACCTGCTGCGGAAGACATCATCGGCAGGGTCAAGGAGAATATCAGGAAAACGGGCGATGACAGCCGCGAAGCGGTCCTCGGTTCCGTCAGGACGAGAATGACCGAGATATTGGGCGAGAAGTCCGTGATAGAACTCGTTCCCGGCAAGCTTAACATCATTCTCATGATCGGCGTTAACGGTACGGGAAAGACCACGACCGCAGGCAAACTTGCACTCAGATGGAAGAATGAAGGCAAAAAGGTGATCCTTGGAGCTGCGGATACATTCCGTGCGGCCGCAGTTGACCAGCTTAAGGCTTGGGGAGAGAGGACGGATACCACCGTCATTTCTCAGGGGACTGACGGGGCTGACCCCGCAGCCGTCGTTTATGACTCGGTCCATGCATCTTTGTCCAGAAAAGCGGACGTTCTGATCGTTGATACCGCCGGCCGTCTTCACAACAAGAAAAACCTGATGGACGAACTTGCGAAGATCCGCCGCATCATATCAAGGGAAGCGCCTGAGGCGGAGGTCAAATCTCTTCTCATAATAGATGCTACGACCGGACAGAATGCAGTTATTCAGGCTGAGAGTTTTGGCGAAGTTACGGGTATCGATTATATCGGCATTACTAAGCTTGACGGCAGTGCAAAGGGCGGGGTTGCCATTGCGGTCGCTTACCAGAGCGGAAAACCGATCGTTCTCGCAGGCCTCGGCGAGGGTGCTGAAGACCTGGTTGATTTTGACCCGGAAGTTTTCGTTAATTCACTGCTCGAAGATTGATTATCAAATCCGTAAAAAATCAAACAAATCTTTAAATATTTTGATTGCCAAAGCTTTTAAATATATGTATAATGCTTTGGGCTTTTAATGGGGCAGTAGGTTTTATGTCTGAATGTCCCCACAAAACCATATTAAAATCTATACGAGAGGGGACCAAGGTATATGTTGTCCAGTTTACTTACATCTTCCTGGTTAGTTGTACTCGGCGTAGTAGTTCTTGCTTTGATCTACGTTGCAGTCAACTACCTCCGCATTAAGAAGATGCCCGAGGGAACAGAAGAGATGATCGAGCTTTCAGGAATCATCCGTTCCGGCGCGCAGACCTTCCTTAAGACGGAGTACAAGAGCATCACCATCGTTGTGGCTGCTGTTGCCGTTATCTTCACACTTTTTGTTGAGAAGACAAGCGGTATCACATTCCTCATGGGCGCTTTGATGAGCTCTATCGTTTGCGTTCTCGGTATGCAGAGCGCTACTTACGCTAACGTTCGTACATCGAACAAGGCAAGAGAGAGCCTTTCGATCGGAGAGACTGTTAAGGTTGCTCTCTGCGGCGGTTCCATTTCCGGAATTGCTGTTCAGGGCTTCGGTATGCTCGGTTTCCTCGCAGTTCTCCTTTGCTTCGGCGGCGTCAAGCATGATGTTACAAGCCAGGGCTTTGTTCAGGTCGGACTTACCTGCAACCCCTACATCATGAGAATATCCACATATTCCTTGGGCTGCTCCATCGTTGCTATGTTCAACCGTGTTGCAGGCGGTAACTACACAAAGGCTGCTGATATCTCTTCCGATATCCTTGGTAAGCTCAGACATGACCTTCCTGAGGACGACTCAAGAATCCCCAACACGATCGCAGACTTCATCGGCGACAACGTTAACGACATCGCCGGTAACTGCTCCGACCTCTTGGAGTCATTCGTTGCTACAATGTCCGCTTCACTTATGATCGCTGTTACTCTTTTCCAGACACATGGCGAGAAGGTTTCTGACAGCACATTCAACGCAACGATCCTTTTCCCGACAATCCTCGCTGGCTGCGGCCTCGTAGGATGCCTTATCGGTCTCGGTCTTGCAAACATCAAGAAGATGGGCGACAACCCTTCAAAAGAACTCGACCTGTCCACATGGATCTCCGCAGGCTGCACGATAATCTTCGGCGGTGTTGCTTCTTACCTTATCTTCAACAATAAGGATATCAACGTTGTTGACCTCGCTACATACGGATTCAAGTTCGGTTGGGCTTCTCCCTGGATCTCTTCCGTAATGGGAATCATTGCCGGTATCGCAATCGGTATCATCACAGAGTACTACACCTCCACAGATCACAAGCCTACACAGAAGCTTGCCGAGATGTGCACAGAGGGTGAGGCTTTCGTTGTAACAAAGGGTGACGCTGTCGGTTCAAGATCAGTTCTTCTCCCTGTATTCGTAATCATCGTTGCACTTATCGTTTCCGGTGTTATCTGCGGTTCTTACGGTATCGCAATCTCCGCTCTCGGTATGCTCGCATTCGTTGGTGCTACAGTTTCCATCGATGCTTTCGGTCCTATCGCAGACAACGCAGGCGGACTTGCAGAAGCTTGCCACCTCGATCCTGACGTTCGTAAGATCACAGATAAGCTCGACGCAGTTGGTAACACAACAGCAGCTATCGGTAAGGGCTTCGCTATCGGTTCTGCAGCATTCGCTACAGTTTCCCTCATCATGGCTTACGTCGGTAACTACACAGAGATCGGCCAGCCCCTGTCCCTTAACTTCGCTTCGTTCTTCGTCGTAGCCGGCGGTATCTTGGGCGGTGCGCTCGTTGAATACTTCTGCGCTATCCTCACCGACAACACCATTGACGCTGCTAAGATCATGGCTGACGTTGGCGACAAGCAGATGACACAGGAAGTTCTTGACGGCAAGGCAAAGCCTGACTACAACATGATGATCTCCATGGCTGCTAAGGAGGCTATCCACAGGATGGTTCTTCCTTCAGTTCTTGCACTTCTCATTCCTATCGTAGGCGGCTTCATCCTCGGTGTTGAATTCGTCGGCGGTATCCTCGTAGGCGCTACGATCGTTGCTATCCCGAGAGCTATCTTCATGGGTAACTCCGGCGGCGCGTTCGATAACGCTAAGAAGTACATCGAGCAGGGTATGCTCAAGGGCCACGGCAAGGGATCTCCTGCGCACAAGGCTTCTGTTACGGGCGACACGATCGGTGATACACGTAAGGACGTTGTTGGCGTTGCTCTGGACATCTTCATCAAGCTCATGTCCACAGTCTCCAACACGATCGCTCCTATCATCAAGAACTTCAGGATTTTCGGCTGATAAGAGTAAAACAAAACAGTCAGGAGGCCGCTTCGCTTGTGAGCGGCCTCTTTTTTGTCTAAACGCTTTACAAACGAGCTTTCTGATGGTATCATCACCAAGTTGCCTTAATCGCAGTTTTGCGGAAGACTCCGACCCTTACCTTCGATTTTGGCGTATTTATCATTAAGGAGGAAAGATTTATGTCAGCATCTTTCGACAAGCAGGCTATCATCAAGGAATATGCACTCTCTGAGGGCGATACAGGTTCTCCGGAGGTTCAGGTTGCACTTCTTACTTACAGGATCAACCACCTCACAGAACACCTCAAGTCCCACAAGGGTGACCACCACAGCAGAAGAGGACTTCTCATGATGGTTGGTAAGAGAAGAAACATCCTTGACTATCTTGCAGCAGTTGATATCGAGCGTTACAGAACACTTATTGCTAAGCTCGGCATCAGAAAGTAATCTTGATAAGATTATTTTGGAAGCGGTTCCTTACGGGACCGCTTTTTTATTGTATAATCAGAAAAAACCTGAAGGGAGATCCCCATGATCGATTCTTTTATCAGGGTCGGCGCTGCGACGCCGGAAGTTAAGGTCGCCGATACCGTTTTCAACGCGACGAAAATAATCGAGGCGGCAAGGAAAGCCGAGGAGCGTGATTGCGGCATCCTCGTGTTCCCGGAACTTTCGATTACCGGATATACGTGCGGTGATCTGTTCCTTCAGACTGCGCTTATCGATTCTGCGAAAAAGGCGCTCCTCAAGATCGCTTCCAAGACGAATGATCTTGATATGGTAATTATCGTAGGGCTTCCCGTATTGTACGGCGGCAAGCTCTATAACTGCGCAGCGGTGCTCTACCAGGGAGACATCATCGGAATAGTTCCCAAGCAGAACATCCCCAATTATTCGGAATTCTATGAGATGCGCTATTTCACGCCTTTTGATGGCAAGGAAATGCTCATGCTCGACGGCTTCATAGAAGACGAGACGATCGATTTCGGCCCGGCTGTTTTCGAGTGTTCGGGAGTAAGGTTCGCCGTTGAGATCTGCGAAGATCTCTGGGTTCCGAAGAGCCCGTCGGTCAAATATGCGGAACACGGCGCGCAGATCATTTTCAACCTCTCGTGCTCTGATGAAGTTATCGGCAAGGCGGAGTTCAGGAGAAACCTCGTTGCATCGCAGAGCGCAAAGCTCGTTGCAGCTTATGTTTATGCTGATGCGGGCCTTGGCGAGTCCACGACCGACATGGTCTTCGCAGGACACAACCTTATCGCGGAGAACGGCAAGATTCTTTCTGAGAGCAATAAGTTCGAAGGCGGCATCATATATGGTGATATCGATCTCGAGAGGCTCACCAACGAGCGCAAGAGAATGAATACTTTCAAGATGAAAGAAGCAGGCGACGATTACGAGAACACCCTGACGTTCGACTGCGAGTTCCCTGACATTGAGATCGAACGACATATTCCGAAAACGCCGTTTGTCCCTGAGGATACGAAAGACCTCGCACAAAGGTGCGAAGACATCCTGAACATGCAGGCTGCGGGCCTCCTTACCAGGCTTTCCAAGATCAATTGCAAGAAAGCGGTTATCGGTCTTTCCGGCGGCCTTGATTCCACGCTCGCGCTTATCGTTACCGTCCACGCATTTGACAGGCTGGGACTTCCCAGGGACGGCATAATCGCCATCACTATGCCCGGATTCGGTACGACTTCACGCACCAAGAACAACTCGATGAGACTTGCCGAAGAATACGGCTGCACATTGAAGGAAATAAGCATTTCGGATGCCGTTAACCAGCATTTTAAGGACATCGGTCACGATCCTTCGGTTCAGGACATCACATACGAGAATGCACAGGCAAGGGAACGCACACAGATCCTGATGGACATTGCAAACCAGGAAGGCGGACTTGTTGTCGGTACGGGCGACCTCTCCGAACTCGCTCTCGGCTGGGCCACGTATAACGGAGATCACATGTCGATGTACGGCGTAAATGCATCGATCCCCAAGACCCTCGTAAGACACCTTGTTTCTTATGAGGCACAGCGTACGGCTAAGATCAGCGAGAAGCTTTCCAAAGCACTCGAGGATATCGTTGCAACACCTGTAAGCCCTGAACTCCTGCCGCCTACGGAAGACGGGCAGATCTCACAGAAGACTGAGGAGAAGGTAGGTCCTTACGAGCTTCATGACTTCTTCCTGTACTATTTCGTCAGATGCGGTTTCACGCCTTCCAAGATCTACCGCCTCGCGAAGATCGCTTTTGAAGGCAGCTACGATGCCGATACCATCTACAACTGGGAAGAGACATTCATCAAGAGGTTCTTCGCGCAGCAGTTCAAACGTTCCTGCCTGCCTGACGGCCCTAAGGTAGGTACTGTTACCTTGTCTCCGAGAGGCGACTGGAGAATGCCTTCCGATGCTTCGAGGAATATCTGGCTTGATGACTTGAAAAAGGCTAAGGAATAAAGAATGAAATCAGTTGTTTGTTTTGGCGATTCAAATACTTACGGGCATGATCCCGCTACAGGAGACAGGCTGCCTGATGAGGTAAGGTGGACATGTCTTCTTCAAAAGTTGTTAGGCGACGGCTATAAGGTCATAGAAGAGGGCCTTAACGGAAGGACGACGGTGTTTGATGATCCCAATGATGATTGGAAAAACGGCATCGATTACATAAAGGGAATCTTGTGTACTCACAGGCCGGTCGATTATCTTGTCATCATGCTCGGCACGAATGACATGAAGACAGTATATAAGGCATCTCTTGAAGAGATAGCCTCCGGTCTGAATGAGATCGTCGTCAGAGCGGAGAAGGTCATGGACCTTAAGCAGGGCTATGTGCCAAAGATACTTATCGTTTCTCCGCCTGAGATCTCGGAAGATATCCTTACGGGACCTTTCCGCGATTCGTTTGATGAAGCGGCGATGTATAAATCGACATGCCTGGCCGAATACTATAAGAAGGTGGCTGATAAGCACGGATGCGCGTTTATCGATGCCAAGCAGTATATCAAGCCTTCCCGCGAAGACGGACTTCATCTGGATGCGCAGGGACATAAAGGACTTGCGGACATAATCGCGAAAACGATTAAAGACCTCTAAAAATGTAATTTTTATTTCAGCGCATTTAATATATAATAAATAAGTTCGAGAAGGAGCGTAGTGTGTAGATTGACTGCCCGGACATCGAGCTTATTTTTTGCCCGGACAGTGAATCTACGAACTACCTCCTTTGCAGTATTCCAATTCAAGAAGGAGTTAGTTCAATGGAAAAGATTTTCAAGACTGAAATCGCCGGCAGACCTTTGGTAGTCGAGACCGGCAAGATCGCTCAGTTTTCGAACGGCGCCTGCCTCATCAGGTACGGCGAGACATCCGTTCTGTCAACTGTTACCGCTTCACAGACACCCAGAGAGGGCGTTGATTTCTTCCCGCTTTCCGTAGATTACGAGGAGAAGATGTATGCCGTAGGCAAGCTTCCCGGCGGATTCATGAAGAGAGAGGGAAGACCCGGAGAGAAGGCCATCCTTACATCACGTGTTATCGACCGTCCTGTAAGACCGCTGTTCCCGAAGGATCTGAGGAATGATGTCTGCGTCAACAACCTCGTTATGTCTGTTGACCCCGACTGTTCTCCCGAGATCACCGCAATGCTCGGTACATCAATTGCTATCGCGATTTCCGACATTCCGTGGAAGGGACCTATCGGAGGCGTAGTCTTAGGCCTCGTCGATGGCAAGACCATCATCAATCCTACGCTTGAACAGCGTCAGGAATCCCAGATGTACGTTACCCTCGCAGGCACGCTCACCAAGATCTGCATGGTCGAGGCAGGAGCAAACGAAGTACCTGACGACGTAATGCTTAACGCTATCGCTGAGGGTCATGTCGTTATCAAGCAGATCTGCGAATTCATCAACGGCATCGTAGCTGAGATTGGCAAAGAGAAGTTCACATACGAGCCTGCTGACGTACCGGAGGAGATCTTCGAAGCAGTCAAGGAGTTCGGCTGGGACAAGATGAGAGAAGCAGTTCTCGCTGTCGACAAGTCCGTTCGTGACGCTAACGTAGCTGCACTTCAGGATGAAGTTGCCGCTATGCTCGAAGAGAAGGAAGAGGGTCTTTCAAAGTGGGCTCCTGATGCCATCTACAAGCTCGAGAAGAAAGTCGTCCGTGACTATCTGTTCCGTGAACACAGACGTGTTGACGGCCGTGCATTGGACGAGATCAGACCTTTGTCCTGCGACGTAGGAGTCCTTCCCAGAGTTCACGGTTCAGGTTTCTTCCAGAGAGGACAGACTCAGGTCATGAACATCTGCACGCTTGCTCCTCTTGCTGAAGCACAGAAGCTCGAGGGCCTTGATGAGCAGACATACAAGAGATACGTTCATCACTACAACATGCCGGGTTATTCCACAGGTGAGGCTAAGCCTTCGAGATCTCCCGGACGCCGTGAGATCGGTCACGGAGCTCTCGCTGAGAGATCCTTGATCCCTGTTCTTCCTTCCGAGGAGGAATTCCCTTACGCTATCCGTACCGTTTCAGAGATCACAATGTCCAACGGTTCCACATCACAGGGTTCCGTCTGCGCTTCGACTCTGTCACTCATGGATGCAGGCGTTCCGATCAAGAGACCTGTTGCAGGTATCTCTTCCGGACTTATCACAGATCCCGACAACGACGATAACTTCCTCGTATTCATGGACATCCAGGGCATCGAGGACTTCTTCGGCGACATGGACTTCAAGGTTGCAGGTACAACAGAAGGTATCACATCCATCCAGGTCGACATCAAGGTCGAGGGTCTTACATTAGACATCATCAAGGCTGCTTTCGAGATGACACACAAGGGAAGACTTCAGATCATCAACGACATCATTCTCCCTTGTATTCCTGCACCCCGTGCAGAGCTCAACAAGTGGGCTCCCAGGATCATCTCCATGCAGGTACCCGTTGACAAGATCAGGGAGGTCATCGGTTCAGGCGGAAAGGTCATCAACAAGATCATTGCCGACACAGGCGCTCAGATCAACATCAACGATGACGGTATGGTCTATATCTCTTCACCTGACCTCGAGGCTGCTGATAAGGCTAAGACCATCATTACGGGAATCGTTTCCGATCCTGAGGTAGGCACAGAGTACGACGGTACAGTTACAAGACTTATGGATTTCGGTGCTTTCGTCGAGTTCCTGCCCGGCAAGGAAGGCCTCGTACACATTTCCAAGATGGCTTGGAACAGGGTCGAGAAGGTTGAAGACGTTCTCCATGAAGGTGACAAGGTTCACGTTAAGCTCATCGAGATCGACTCACAGGGAAGACTCAATCTCTCCATCAGGGACTGCCTCCCGAAGCCTGAGGGCTATGTTGAGGAAGAACCCAGGAGACGTGAGAACAGACCTAACCGTGAGCGCCGCGGAGGTTTCGGCGGCAGGAACGGCGGCCGTAACGAAGAAAGCAGCAACGAAGACAGAAAGGGAAGAAGAAGGGAATTCTGATTTCCGGTAATTAATTGATTACTTGGAGGTCCGCGCATGACAGCACTAATCATGTTGAGAAAGCGCGGACCTTACATTTTAGGAGATTCGTAAATTGAGATCTGAAGGCAACAAGTTCCGCAAAGTGACTATGACGGCAGGATTCATTATCGCCGTTGCTGTTTTCGCAGGTTGTGCGTTCAAGAACGCGGCTTCCGCTACGTCCGGGAGCACAGAAGACACTACTGATCTCACAGTGCCGACAACGATCGCTACAGAGTCGGTGATCGAAGAGACTACACAGGTCCCGACACCGACGGAGGAGCCCGAGCCGACTGACGATACCGAAGCGACAACCGAGACGACAGAGGAACCGACGGCTACTCCTACACCGAAGAGCGTTAAGGTCACTTTTGTCGGTGACTGTACGCTTTGTTCCGATGCCAGAGGCTATAACCACTTTGATGCCGTCGTTAAAAAGAGATGGGACTATCCTTTCAAGCACTGCAAGTCGATCTTCGAGAAAGACGATCTTACGCTCGCAAACTGCGAGATGGCGATCACGAGCAGCAAAGCTCACCGCAAGAAGGCTTTCGTATTCGCGATGAAGCCCGAAGGCACCAAGTATTTCACGCGTGCGAGCATCGAAGCAGTCAACCTTGCGAACAACCATACGATGGATTTCGGCCAGAAAGGCTACAAAGACACTCAGAAGAACCTTAACAAAGCCAAGATCTTGTGGAGCGACTGCACCCACTATTCGATCTTTACCGCAAAGAACGGTGTTAAGATCGGCATGTGCGGATATACGTCCACTTACGGCCTGAGCAAGACTTACAAGCTTATCAAGCAGCTGAAGAAAAAGGGATGCCAGATAGTCATCGTATCCTGCCATTGGGGTATCGAGGCAACTTATAAGCCGACCGGCAGCCAGAAGAGCAGAGGCCATGCCCTGATCAACCACGGTGCAGATATCGTTATCGGGACCCATCCTCACAGAGTGCAGCCGATCGAGCAATATAAGGGCAAGTACATTTTGTACAGCATAGGCAATTTCTGCTTCGGCGGGCATACCAACCCGAGTGATCCGGATTCCGTTATCGCGCAGTGCACTTTTGTCCTTAACGATGCGGGCACTGCGGTCGCAGATTACAGACTGCACATGATCCCGTATTCCTTAAGAGGAACGAAGAGAGGCAACGATTATTGCCCGAAGCCTTACGCTTTTGAAAGCAAAGCATACGACAGAGTCATGTCACGTCTCAAGTGGGCTGAGGGAGACGAGTGATTTTCAAGGAGGAGAATATCGATGGCTGAAGGAAAAGTATTGGTTGTAATGGGATCCGATTCCGATTTCCCCGTAATGGAAGGATGCTTTAAGATGCTGAATAAGTTCGGCGTGGAGTTTGAGGCTGACGTTGCTTCTGCGCACAGGACACCGGAACGCGCTCACGAACTTGCGGCTACCGCCGAGGAAAAAGGATTCAAGGTTATCATTGCCGCAGCAGGTCTTGCAGCACATCTCGCAGGCGTTCTTGCTGCAAGCACAACGCTTCCAGTTATCGGAGTTCCCTGCAAGGGTGGGGCGTTAAACGGTGTTGATGCGCTTTATGCGACAGTACAGATGCCTACAGGCATCCCGGTTGCCACGGTTGCGATCGACGGCGGTTCCAATGCCGCGATACTCGCATGCCAGATACTTGCTCTTTCCGATAAGGCACTCAGCGATGCCCTCAAGGAATACAAGAAGAGCCTGGCTTCTTCTGTTGCCGAGCGTGATGCAAGGCTTAAGCAGAAGATAGCTGAAATGGACAAATAATCTATTCATCAAATCAATCATAAGAAGGACGGAACAAAATGAGCGGAATTTTCGGTTGTTATGACATTAAGGGTCAGACACAGGACATAGCGAAAGATGCCTATTACGGTGTCTTCTCGCTTCAGCACAGAGGTCAGGAATGTGCAGGAATCGCAGTAAACGATAACGGAACTTTTCTGGTTCACAAGGCAATGGGATTGGTTACGGATGTTTTCGATGAAGTAACGCTGTCCGCACTGCAGGGTACTTGTGCGATCGCGCACTGCAAAGGCGGTTCTCCCCGTGAGAACGGACCTGAAGCGATACAGCCCATTTCCATCAAGTCCAGGGTAGGAAGCATTGCTCTTACGTTGGATTCAGTTGTCATGAACGCAAATAAGGTCAGAGACGAACTCAAGGATCAGGGTGCGATCTTCCAGACGAACACGGATTCAGAGATAATCCTTTCGCTGTTCTCAAGGAACAGGATCAGAACAGAGGACTGCGAGCACGCGATCCTTGAGACGATGAAGCAGATCCACGGTGTTTATGCCATGATCTTCATGACCGAAGACAAGCTCATCGGTGTAAGGGATCCTTACGGATTAAGACCTTTGATCCTTGGAAAGAAGGGCGACAGATACTATATTTCTTCCGAGTCCTGCGCTCTTGATGCAATCGGATGCGAGTCCATGAGAGACTTTCTGCCCGGCGAGATCGTCACCATTTCCAAAGACGGCATAAGTTCGATCCTTTATGACAAATCCGTAGAAAAGAAGGATGGCAAAGTCTGCGTATTCGAATATGTTTATATCGCAAGACCTGACTCGTTAATGGATAAGATGTCCATTTTCGATTCCAGATACAGAGTCGGTATGGCACTTGCAAAAGAGAGCCCTGCTGACGTTGATCTTGTCATCGGCGCGCCTGACTCCGGTAATGCAGCTGCAGAAGGTTATGCGGCCGGCCTGGGAGTATCATACGGATCCGGACTTCTTAAGAACAGATACGTAGGAAGAACATTTATCAAGAGCACCCAGCAGCAGAGAGAACTTGCCGTAAGGATGAAGTTTGCTGCTCTCAAGACTGCGATCAAGGACAAGAGGATCGCGATCGTTGACGACTCTCTCGTAAGAGGTACGACGACAAAGCACATCATCTCATTCCTCAGGGAGAACGGCGCAAAAGAAGTCCATGTAAGACTTGCATCTCCGCCGGTCAAGTTCGGTTGTTTCTATGGTGCAAATGCATCTTCAGAGACGGAGCTTCCCGCAAGCTCAAAGACCACTGCCGAGATCTGCGAGATGATCGGTGCTGACTCTCTTGCTTACATAAGCATCGAGTCATTGAAGGCATCGCTCAACACTATCGACTGCGGTGTGTGCGCAGCATGCTTCGACGGTGATTTCATTGCCGGTACGCCTGAAGATAACGAGTAAGAGGGAAGACCATGAAGATAGCAGTATTCGTATCCGGAGGAGGAACAAATCTCCAGGCGATCATAGACAATACGAAGACCGGGATCTTACAGGACATTGAGATAGTTCTCGTCCTGTCGTCTTCACCTTCGGCTTATGCGCTGAAAAGGGCTGAAGAAAACGGCATCAAGTCCGTTGTCGTGAGAGCCGCTGATTTCCCCACAAGGGAAGAATGGGATGAGAAGATGGCTTCCTGCGTTAAGGAATCCGGTGCGGAACTTATAGTCCTCGCAGGATATCTCTCGCTTATCGGACCGAAGACGGTATCGATGTATTCCAACCGCATAATCAACATCCATCCGGCACTTATTCCGTCATTCTGCGGAGCAGGTATGTACGGCATCAAGCCTCATAAGGCTGCACTTGCCAGAGGAGTAAAGGTATCCGGAGCCACCGTTCATTTCGTGAATGAGAACTACGATGAAGGTCCGATCCTTTTGCAGAAGGCAGTAGACGTCCTTCCTGACGACACTCCCGAGACGCTTCAGAAGAGGATAATGCAGGAGTGCGAGTGGAAGATCCTGCCTCAGGCTATCAGGCTTATTGCTGACGGAAAGGTTACGATAGACAACAACAGAGCTTTTATAAGAGAATAACAACATAAAACATTCGGAGGTGAGAACATGAAAACTGCAGATCTTGGAGAATTGCTTAAGAGCAACGCTTATCCCGGAAGAGGAATCGTCATCGGAAGAAGCGAAGACGGCAAAAAGGCTGTAACAGCTTATTTCATCATGGGCAGGAGCGTTAATTCCCGTAACCGTGTCTTTACTGCAACAGAGGACGGCATCAAGACGGAAGCATTCGATCCTTCGAAGCTTACCGATCCGCATCTCATCATCTATTCGCCTGTAAGGGTCCTCGGCAACAAGACCATTGTTACCAACGGCGACCAGACAGACACCATCTATGAGCTGATGGACAAGCAGTGCACCTTCGAGCAGTCTTTGAGGGGAAGGGAATTCGAAGATGACGCTCCGAACTACACACCCCGTATATCAGGCATCATGCACGTTGAGAACGGCAATTACAATTTCGCTATGTCGATCCTCAAGAGTGCTGACGGCAACCCTGAATCTACAGAGCGTCACACATTCACGTATTCAAATCCTCTCGCCGGCGTCGGCAGATTCATCCACACCTACATGGGTGACGGAAATCCGCTCCCTTCTTTCGAAGGCGAGCCTGAGAAGGTCGCTATCAGCGGTGACATCGATACTTTCACGAACAATGTCTGGAACTCACTTAACGAAGACAACAAGGTCTCTCTTTTCGTTAGGTTCATCAACATCGCAGACGGTACTTATGAGACAAGGATCGTCAACAAGAACGTTAAATAATCCGCAAGAGGCGGTGACAGGAGGAAATACATATGTCTAACGAAATGGCTCTTAAGTACGGTTGCAACCCAAACCAGAAGCCTTCCAGGATCTTCATGAAAGACGGTTCAGAGCTTCCCATCACGGTATTGAACGGCAAGCCGGGTTATATTAACCTTTTGGATGCTTTCAACGGCTGGCAACTTGTTAAGGAACTTAAGGAAGCAACAGGACTTCCTGCAGCTACCTCTTTCAAACACGTTTCACCTGCAGGTGCTGCAGTTGGCAAGCCTCTTTCTGAGACTGAAGCAAAGATCTACTTTGTAGACGATCTCGGTGAACTTTCTCCCATCGCTTGCGCTTACGCAAGAGCAAGAGGTGCTGACAGAATGTCTTCATATGGTGATTTCACGGCTCTTTCCGACACGTGCGACGCCATCACCGCTACAATGCTCGCAAGAGAAGTGTCTGACGGTATCATTGCTCCCGATTACACGCCTGAAGCTCTCGAGATCCTTAAGACAAAGAGAAAGGGTACATATAACGTCATCAAGATCGACGCTTCCTATAAGCCCGCTCCGATCGAGACAAAGGATGTCTACGGCGTTACTTTCGAGCAGGGAAGAAACGAGTTCGAGATCAACCACGCACTCCTGGACAACATCGTTACGGACAATAAGGACATTCCTGAGGATAAGAAGATCGACCTCTTGATCTCTCTCATCACACTCAAGTACACACAGTCCAATTCCGTCTGCTACGTTAAGGACGGTCAGGCAATCGGTATCGGCGCAGGCCAGCAGTCAAGGATCCACTGCACAAGACTCGCAGGCAACAAGGCTGACAACTGGTGGCTCAGACAGAGCCCTCAGGTATTGGGTCTCCAGTTCGTTGACGACATCCGCCGCCCTGACAGGGACAACGCTATCGACGTTTACATCTCTGACGAGTACGAGGACGTTCTCGCAGAAGGCACATGGCAGAACATCTTCAAGGTTAAGCCTGCCGTATTCACAAGAGAAGAGAAGAAGGCTTGGCTCGCTAAGAATGACAACGTGGCATTAGGTTCTGATGCGTTCTTCCCCTTCGGCGACAACATCGAGCGCGCTCACAAGAGCGGAGTTAAGTACATCGCAGAACCCGGCGGCTCCATCCGTGACGATCATGTCATCATGACATGCAATAAGTACGGCATTGCCATGGCGTTCACGGGAATGAGGCTTTTCCACCATTAATTCTCAAACAGGGTCTTGTTCGCTAAGGTCCTCCGCGCTTCGCTTGTGCGGAAGTCCGCGAACAAGGCCCTGTTTTCGTTTGTATGCGGAAGTCCGCTGAACAAATCTCTCTTTTTTTGTATGGAAGTCCGCTGAGCAAAGCTCGCTTTTTATGGTAAAGTTCGCGGGCTGAACTGTATTCTTTTGTAATTTGTGAAATACGCAGGAGGAGCGAAAGATGGCTGAGAATAACGAGAGCAAAGCACTGGAAGTTAAGAGCGAAGAATTAGAAGAAAAAGCTCAGGACATTGCCGTAAAGGGCGTCGAAGCAGAAGAGACGAAGACTGATCTTAAAGGCCTCAGCGACCGTGATCTTCTGGTAGAGCTCCTCAAGGAACAGAAGAAGACCAGCAGACGTTCCCTTATCACGGCAGCTTCGCTCGTGGCTATTTGCCTTATCGTAGGCGTGGCAGTCCTCATAATCGTTCCCAAGGTAGTTGAGACGCTGAATAACGCTTATAAGGCTATCGACGGCATCCAGACTGTTGTAGTCAATGCAAACAATGCGATAGGTTCTGTTGAGAAATCCTTGGATGGATTAGACGTTATGGTAAGCAACGTTGATAAGGTCGTTGTGGATAACACCGATTCAGTAGGCAAGGCCGTTGACAGGATCAGCAATATCGATATCGCTACGCTTAACAAATCAATCAAGGACTTAAGCGACATCATTGAGCCGCTTGCCAAATTCTTTAAACGCTAAAGACTGCCCGGAAAGATTACTGATCCTTCGGCGCGGGCGGCTGCGAGTAGCCCGAATCCACGCGGAAACGCTTGACGTACTTGGCACGCGTGCCGGGTTCTGCTGCCCAGAAAGCGTACTTGTTTGCAACACCTGTATCATAGCCGGAATGCCACATATAAGGGCCGGGCTTCATGTCGGATTCTTTCTTGCCTTTCTTTGAACCATGGAAGTACTCGTAATCCTTTACGGAGCCGGTCTGTACTCCGGAGTATATGCCGCAGTGGATAGGCTTTTTATTCTTGTTGTAGAAGATAAGGATATCACCGGGTCTGCAATATGTTGTGATCCAGTTGTTGAAATCTTCTTCGGTTATCTTTTTTATCTTCTTGAGCTTGGAAGTGGTGACAGGTCTGCATATAACGAGCCTTCCTTCTTTATCTCTGTATGTGAAAGTGCTTGTGAGCAGGGCCTCGAGGCTGCTTAATCCCATCCATTCGTTGAGCCTCGGGTATCTGGCGCCTTTCTTTTTCCCAAGCTGAGAACCGAGAACGTCAGTTAAGACCTGCGTGACAAGGCGGTCGCACATCATGTCCTTATATTCGGTGCGGTTGTAGTACTTTGCACGGCGGAGAATGGATGCTGCAAATCCTCTGCTGCTTCCGGTAGGGGAGATCTTCCAATCGCTTACGCCGGTATGAGTGCTTGCGGAACAGAATTTATATCCTACGGTGCACTTGGCCTTGCCGAGTTTGCCGGGATGACTGCCGCCCTTCTTTACAAGAGAGATCTGTATGGCTTCTATATGTCTTCCGATGCTTCTTGTTCCGGACGCTTCACCGTTTTTTGCCCACATGAACCATCCGAGACCGCCGGAATAGGTGCGGTAGTAGATATCATAATGATTGGCGATCTCGCCTGTCAGACGGATCTCGATAGCTTCGATCTTGCGTGTGGTTTTCTTTGTGCCGCTGAATGTGCCGTCTGACATCCATTTCTGCCAGTCGCCGCCGCCGATAAGAGTCCTGTACTCGATCCCGCCCGTATATTCGTTGCTGCGTAAAGAGAGCTCGATCCCCATGAGCTTTTTGCGTTTTCCGGCGCGCCCTGCAGTGTGATTTGAGTATTTCCATTTCTTTTCCCAGCCGGTCTTCTGCATTAAAGCTCTGAAGGAGATCTCGCTGTATCCGAAAGATTTTTCACGCTTGACCAGCATGACCCTGAATTCATCTATCTTTCTGTTTTCGGAAGTGCTTCCGGCGAGCGCTCCGTCACATACCCAGCCCTGATTGTCCTTGTGTCTGTCTGTGCAGGCCAGATACCAGATGCTGTATGTTTCGGCAAGGGTTCCCGTAAGTCTCATCTGGATACCGGTAATCAGATACGGCATCGTGGTAAGACTTGTGGTCTGTCCGTTGTCGACCCAATCCTGCCAGCCTTTTTTGCTTGTATACACCCGGTATTGAAGGGAGCCGCTGACGGAAGGATCGTTCATTTCGAGACGTACGTTCAAAGTCTGAATGCCTCTGCCGCTTCCGGATTCTCCGAAGACCAGGATCCCGGAATTGTTTTTCCCGATGGTGAATCCTGTCTTTTTGATGTGTGCGGTTCCGGATAAAGAGTACGGACTGTCGGCAAGAGACTTAGTAGAAAAGCAAGTGAAAAGAGTGCCTGCTGTTAAGAGCAGCGCGAGAATGAAGGCGGCAGATCTTTTCAGAAACGTCCTAAACAAGTGTACCCCGTTTATAAAAGCGCCCCGGAAAACTGATTGTCCGGGGCATTTATTGGAGCCAATGGTGGGAGTCGAACCCACGACCTATTCATTACGAGTGAATTGCTCTACCACTGAGCCACATTGGCACACAAAGAAATATACTTGTTTACCTTATTTATGTCAAGCAGAGTACTTTATTATATTTTTATTATTTGGGTTATAATTGTTTCATCGGGAGGTATCGGTTGTGCGCTTAAAAAAGACCTGCATTACGGCTTTGGTGTTATGCCTGGCTTTGTTGTCCGGTGCATGCCGCACCGAATCCGGAGTCTTTCCGGTATTGGAGAGCGTACCCGGCAGCAGCAGACAAACAGACCCTCAGTCCTCAGCCGGTCCCAAGAGCACTCCCAATGGTATCAAGAACCTTAAAGTCGCGCTCCCTTATTCGAATGAGACCATAAGCTGCCTTTCCGCGATGTTTTATGCAAAGAACAACGGTACCTGGGACAGTTCTGTCTCAGGGGCGGAAGTGGACATACGCGCTCTGGCGTCAACCTCAACAAATTACGTTATCCAGAACATTGAAGTCACAAATGACGGCGCAAGCCTTGAGAACCTTAACGGATGGAAGAACTCAGGAGAGCAGCCGGATCTCTTTCTTGCTTCCGATTACCAGACCGCTGCCGATGCCGGACTTGCTTCCGATGTAAGTTCTTTTGCTTCCGACAACCCGTATATTGACGGCTCTAAGATCTATGCCGCTTCGATGGCAGGACAGCTCGAGACGGGTAAACTGTACGGGATCCCCCATTATTGTGCGGCCATGGTCATATACGGCAACAGGGACTATGTTCCGAAAAGCGGACGCCTTCAGGCAAAATACACGCCAGAGGATCTTACCAGATATCTTGAGCAGACTGCATCCGCCAATAAGTGCATACCGCTTGCTTCGGGGTATTCTCTCATGCCTTATCTCGGCGCATGCTTTGCCGGTGACCGTGCGGTATCCTACATGATGTTTGATGAATACAAGGCAGATAAGGAAACGGCGGAGCCCTTGATCAATTCTGCTTCCGCTTTTGTGAAAAAACTGTACGATTCAAAGCTTACTGCCAATACGTACAAGGGCGGGGCAGATCCTGTCTATTCCAGAAACGCTGCTCTTTGGATCGGATCTTCCGCAAGCAGCAGGACATGGGAAGAATACTATCCCGGAAAGCTCTACTATCTGCATCTTCCTTGCAGCAGCACGTCCAATCCCGCCGTACCTTATTTGAGGCCTTATACCCTCTGCGTGTCCGAAAAGTGCGAAGACAAGCAGTTTGCCGTCGATTTTGCTGCTTTCATCTCATACGATGAAGATGCCCAGATGCTGATCTACAGATTGGAGAACATGATGGGCCTTATGCCTTTGGTCCGTTCCGGCAAGGTATGGAATATGGCAGGAAACGAGGGCGGATTCGGAACCATGGCATCTGATTTCAGACAGACGATGGATAATGCCGTTTATTGTCCGGGAAGCTTTGATAATGCGCTTTACCGCAAGACAAATGAGTACACGGCATCATTTTTCGGAACCGGAAACGACAGATTCAATGCGGAGGCGTGCTATGGATTATCAAATTGAGCTTCGCAGCATCCATATCAGAGACAGCGCGGTACTTCGTTCCCGCGGCCTCATGGAGGGCACTCTGGCGCTCATCGAGGATGACATCAGGTCATTCGGCAAGGGCAGTTCCGGAGAGGCCCTGATCGCCCTCAAAAACAACGAAATCTATGCGATGGTCAAGCTTTTCAGGCCTGACCGTAAGAAATGCAGGGCTCATCTTGAATTTGTCTTTACCAATGATGCTAATGCGGATACGCAGAGTGCGATCGTTGACAGGCTTCTGGAATACTGTTTCTTAGAGGAGTTCTACCATAAGGTAACCGTTATCTGTGACAGCGGTAATGAAGGCTTTGAGAGGATAATCAAGGGAGCCGGCTTCGTTCAGGAAGCGGTGCTGAGAGATGAGACGAGAAGGAAGACGGGTTTTTCAGATTCGGGCCTGTTCTCAATGCTCTCTTACGAATACCCTGCCTATAACGTGTGCTTCGTGCCTTTCGAACGCGGCGTTGCCATGATCGGAGGCGGCAAAGGCTACATAGATAAAGTAAGGCTTTTGCACTACGGTCAGAAGATCGAAGATGACAAATTCGCGGAGAACGTTGCGGGCGGCCTTGGCCTCCTTGAAGAATCCGGCGGACTTGCGCGCAATGACGGCAGATATTCCATAGATGCCGAGCAGATAGAGTATCTTCCGGAGGAAGTCGGAAGAGCGAGCCTCCAGCTTGCCGAATACTT
The DNA here is from genome assembly GCA_947304405.1 of uncultured Clostridia bacterium. Lineage (GTDB taxonomy): Bacteria > Bacillota > Clostridia > Saccharofermentanales > Saccharofermentanaceae > Saccharofermentans. The sequence goes on along the minus strand of CAMZBB010000030.1, from coordinate 3,305 downwards.
TTCGAGCAGCAGGGCGGGGTTTGATATCAATGTTGAATTCACTCAGGGCACCGAATTCCAGCGGGAAGTCTGGAAAGCCCTTTGCAATATACCTTACGGCGCGACCGTAAGTTACGAAGACATAGCTTTGGCAATAACCGGCGGAGACAAGGCGAAGGCGAGAAAGATCACGAGGGCGGTCGGTGCCGCTTGCGGAGACAACCCTGTGGCCGTGATCGTTCCGTGCCACCGGGTTATCGGTAAAGACGGAAGCATTGTGGGTTATTCGGCGGGAATAGACATCAAGGACTACCTGCTCCTGCACGAAAGCTTTACCGCCGTTACACCGCTGGGTTTCAAGGAGGCATAACAAATGGCAAAGCACGATAAGAGTCCGGTCGGCATCTCTACGATCTTAAATCCGGTGCCGGTCGTAATGGTATCTTCAGCCGGAAAAGATCCGGATACGAAGCCGAACATAATGACCGTCGCTTGGGCAGGCACCGTAAATTCAGAGCCGCCCATGGTCTCGGTGAGCATCAGGAAAAACCGTTACTCCCATAAACTGATCTCTGAGACTGGAGAGTTTGTGATAAACCTCGTGTCAAAGTCACTCTGCAAGCCGTGCGATTACTGCGGAGTCAGGTCCGGCGCCGATGAGGACAAGTTCGCGAAATGCGGCCTTACGCCCGTAAAGGCCGAAGGTTTGGAATATGCTTACGCCATAAAAGAGGCGCCCGTGTCCATTTCCTGCAAGGTTAAGAGCGTGACAGAACTCGGTTCACACGATATGTTTATCGGCGAGATTGTGGCTGTCACGGCTGATTCCTATCTTACGGATGACAAGGGAAGGCTCTGCCTGGACAATGCCAAGCTCGTTGCATATAACCATGGCGAATATTTCCTTTTGGGTGAGAAGCTGGGATTCTTCGGTTATTCCGTGGCTTCGCCTGAAGTAATGAAGAAAAGGATGGGCGGCAAATGAAGTTTAAAGGCATAACCAAAGTATTTTCCGGCAGGTTCATACATTTCTACAAAGCGGAATACGAGACGGAAAAGGGCAATACGAAAATATATGAGATGGTCTCAAGAGACGGCAATATAACCGGTCTCGAAAACGGCATCAGGAACGACAAATGTGATGCTGTCATTCTCATAATCACGTCGGTCGACGGGAAGAAGATCCTTCTGAACAAGGAATACCGCATGGCGGTTGGCGATTTCGCGTACAATTTTCCCGCGGGACTCATAGATCCGGGCGAGAGCCTTGAGGAAGCCGCACGAAGAGAACTCTGGGAAGAGACGGGCCTTAAGCTTGAAACGATTGAAGAAGTCCTTCCTGTAAGCTTTTCGGCAGTTGGAATAACTAATGAGAAGAGCCGCTGCATCATAGGGACCGCATCGGGCGAATTCGCGCCGAGCACATCCGATGAAGAGGAGATAGAAGCGGCCTGGTATGACAAAGACCAGATAAAAGAGCTCCTAAAGGGAAGTTCGTTAGCTGCCAGAACGCAGGCATACTGCTGGTGGTGGGCAAAGCAGGGGTAAACCCCGTTTTTCGCAAATAAGATTGACTAATGTTTGGCCCGAAAAGCATTTACTTTTCGGGCCAAATTATCTATTATTCTAATGTTTGTTTAAATCTATATTAAAGGAGTGCTAATTATGGATATTTCACCACTTCAGAAGGCAAGATATGAGTATCAGCCCAAGCTCCCCGGAATGCTCAGGAACGGTATTTCCGAGATCGGCGTTCAGGAAGGCGCTGCTACGCAGAGCGTTGCAGATCAGGACAAGATCAAGGAGCTTTTCCCTAACACATATGGTAAGCCTGAGATCACATTCGTTAAGGGTGCCAACACGTCAGCTGCTAAGAAGCAGGTCGTAGGCGTTATCCTTTCAGGCGGACAGGCTCCGGGCGGACACAACGTCATCTCCGGCCTTTATGACGCTCTTAAGGCTACAAACCCTGAGAACCAGCTTTTGGGCTTCAAGAAGGGACCTGACGGACTTCTCAAGAATGACTACGTTGTATTTGACGACAAGTTCATCGACGCATACAGAAACACAGGCGGTTTCGACATCATCGGTTCCGGCAGAACAAAGCTCGAGACAGAAGAGCAGTTCAACACTGTTGCTGAGTATGCAAAAGAGAACGGCCTCACCGCCATCGTAATCATCGGCGGTGACGACTCCAACACAAACGCTGCAACACTCGCTGAGTACATGGCTGCTAACAACACAGGCATCCAGGTTATCGGCTGCCCTAAGACGATCGACGGCGACCTCAAGAACGAGGACATCGAGGCTTCTTTCGGTTTCGATACAGCTACAAAGACATATTCCGAGCTCATCGGCAACATCGAGAGAGATGCTAACTCCGCAAAGAAGTATTGGCACTTCATCAAGGTTATGGGACGTTCTGCTTCCCACGTTGCTCTTGAGTGCGCACTTGAGACACAGCCTAACATCTGCCTCATCGGTGAGGAAGTTGCAGCTAAGAAGATGTCTCTTGCTGACATCACAAACCAGATCGCTGATTCCGTTGAGAAGAGAGCAGCTAACGGCGACAACTTCGGTGTTGCTATCATCCCTGAGGGTATCGTAGAGTTCGTTCCTGAGTTCTCCGCTCTCATCGCTGAGATCAACGAGCTGTTAGCAGGCGAGAAGACCGCAGAGTTCAACGCACTCCCTGACTGGAGCGCTAAGTATGAGTTCATCAAGGCAGGCCTTTCTGCTGATGCTTTCAAGGTTTTCGATATCCTTCCCCAGGGCATCCAGCAGCAGCTCTTCCTCGAGAGAGACCCTCACGGCAACGTTCAGGTTTCCCTCATCGAGTCCGAGAAGCTCTTCTCCGAGATGGTCAAGAACGAACTCACAAAGAGAAAGGAAGCAGGCACATACAAGGGCAAGTTCGGTGCTCAGCATCACTTCTTCGGTTATGAGGGCCGTTGCGCATTCCCTTCAAACTTCGATGCAGACTACTGCTATTCCCTCGGCTACAACGCTTTCATGCTCATCCAGTACGGCTTCACAGGTTACCTCTCCAAGGTCTCCAACATCTCCAAGCCTGCTGATCAGTGGGTTGCAGGCGGCATGCCCATCACAAAGATGATGAACATGGAGAGAAGAAACGGTAAGGACAAGCCGGTTATCCGCAAGGCTCTCGTAGAGCTCGACGGCAAGCCGTTCAAGTACTTCGAAGCAAACAGAGAGAAGTGGGCAGTTGAGACTGCATTCACATTCCCGGGCGCTATCCAGTACTTCGGACCCTCAGACGTCTGCGACAGAACAACAGTTACTCTCGCACTCGAGAAGGGCTGATA